>NZ_JAYLVT010000004.1:0-384488 GCF_035818815.1 Cupriavidus sp. SS-3 | reverse complement strand
GGCGCCCGCAAGGCGCCGGCACCGGCCATGCCCGCCGCGCCGGCCGCTGCGCAGCGGCCGCCGGCGCAACCGTTGCGCGCCCCCGCGGCCGTAGCCGCGAGCCGTCCCGCTGCGGCACCGGCACCGGCCCCGGCAGCGGCCCCTGTTTCGCGGCCGGCGGCGCCGCAGCCGCCCGCACCGGCGGCAGCGTCCGCGGCACGCCCCGTGGCTGCCAAACCGCAGCAAGAATCCGTGCCGCCATGGGAAGTTGCCGGCGGCAGCGATGTGCCGCCGTGGGAAGAGCTGCCGCCCGACCTGCCGGTGATCGGGCCCTATGATAGCGATCCGGGCTACAACGACTACGGTTTCAGCGAACCCGCAGCGCGCGCCGCGGCACCGCGCCACGGTGCTGCCCGCCCGGCGTCGGCCCCGGCTCGCGAGGCCGGGCCGGCGCGCGAGGCCGCTGCCGTGCCGTCGCCGCCGGCAGAGTCCGCCAAATTCGTCGCGCCGCGCCCGCCCGCCGCGGGCGAGGACGGCACCCCGCCGGTGTTCACCGGCGCATGGCCGGTGCTGGCGGCCGGCCTGCCGCTGAAGGGCCTGGCGCAGCAACTGGCTTACCAGAGCGAGCTGACGCAGGTGGTCGGGCGAACCTTCCATGTGCGCATCCCGGTCGCGGCGCTGGGCGAAAACGGCGTCGCCGACCGGCTGCAACAGGCGCTGTCCGACCACTTCGGCGAGCCGGTGCGCGTGCTCTGCGAAGTCGGCGGGGTCACGGTCACCGCCGCCGCCGCCGATGCCGAGGCCCGTGCCGAACGCCAGCGCCAGGCCGAGGCCGCGATCGAGGCCGATCCTTTCGTGCAGGGGCTGCTGCGCGACTTCGGCGGCCAGATCGTGCCAGGCTCGATCCAGCCGCGCGCCGCCTGAGCGGCGGCTGGCGTTACTGAATTTCCGTCACCGAACTCTTACCGAATCCAGGAGCATTCCATCATGATGAAAGGTCAACTCGCCGGGCTGATGAAGCAGGCCCAGCAGATGCAGGAAAACATGAAGAAGATGCAGGAGCAGCTGGCCCTGATCGAGGTCGAGGGCCAGTCCGGCGCCGGTCTCGTCAAGGTGGTGATGACCTGCAAGAACGACGTCAAGCGCGTCACCATCGACCCCAGCCTGCTGGCCGAGGGCGAGGACAAGGACCTGCTGGAAGACCTGGTCGCCGCGGCCTTCAACGATGCCGTGCGCAAGGCCGAGGCCACCACGCAGGAAAAGATGGGCTCGATGACCTCGGGCCTGCCGCTGCCCCCGGGCTTCAAGCTGCCGTTCTAAGGCCATTGTGAAAGCGTCGTCGCCGACTTCGCTGCAGGCGCTGGTCGAGGCGCTGCGGGTGCTGCCCGGCGTCGGGCCCAAGTCCGCCCAGCGCATGGCCTACCACCTGCTGCAGCACGACCGCGAGGGCGCGCGCAAGCTTGGCGATGCGCTGCGCGGCGCGGCGGACCATATCCGCCACTGCCAGCGCTGCAATACCTTCACCGAGCAGGAGATCTGCGAGACCTGCCTGGACGACCGCCGCGACGCCTCGGTGCTGTGCGTGGTGGAAACGCCGGCCGACCAGGTCATGATCGAGCAGACCCTGACCTACCGCGGCAAGTATTTCGTGCTGATGGGCCGGCTCTCGCCGCTGGACGGCATCGGTCCGCGCGAGATCCACCTGGACCGGCTGCTGGCGCGCGCCACCGAGCCCGAGCTGGGCGGCCCGGTCGGCGAGGTCATCGTCGCCACCAATTTCACCAGCGAAGGCGAGGCCACCGCGCACTACATCGGCGAGATGCTCAAGGCGCGCGGCCTCAGGGTGTCGCGCCTGGCGCGCGGCGTACCGGTGGGGGGCGAGCTGGAGTATGTCGATGCCGGCACCATCGCCCGCGCGGTGATGGATCGCCGCAACCTCTGAGCGCCGTCGCGCCGCCTGGCGTGGCTGCCGCGGCCACCGCCACCGGCGCGCTCCGCCTCCATTTCCTGTCCGCCCCATGAACCTGGCCCGCTTCGATCTCGTCACGCTTGGCTTGTTCGTTGCCGTGGCCCGGCAGGGCAGCATCTCGGCCGGCGCGCGCCAGTCGCACCTGGCCGTGGCGGCCGCGAGCAAGCGCATTTCTGACCTGGAGACCGCGGTCGGCGCGCCGCTGTTCTTTCGCCATGCCGCCGGCGTGCAGCTGACCGAGGCCGGCCAGGCCTGCTTCCACCATGCGCTGACCATCCTGCAGGATGTCGAGCGCATGGCCGGCGTGATGTCGGACTATGCTTCGGGCGTGCGCGGGCAGGTGCGCGTGTGCGCCAACACCTCGGCGATCACGCAGTTCCTGCCCGATGACCTGGCCTCGTTCATGCAGCGCCACCCGACCATCCGCATCGAGCTGGAAGAGCAGAACTCGCGCGACATCGTTGCCGCGCTGGTCGAGAACCGCGCCGACGTCGGGATCTTTGCCGACCGTACTCCGGCGGCGGGGCTGATGACGGTCGAATACCGCCAGGACGAGCTGGTTATCATCACCCCGCCCAACCATCCGCTCGCCGCGCGCGGGCCGGTGCGCTATGCCGATACGCTGGAATTCGATTTCGTCAGCCTGCCGCAGGAAACCTCGCTGGCCGCGCGCCTGCTGGAAGAGAGCAGCCGGCTGGACCGGCCGTTCCGGCTGCGCATCCAGGTGCGCAGCTTCGACGCCATGTGCCGCATGGTGATGGCCGGGCTGGGCGTGGGCGTGCTGCCGCGCATCGCGGCCGAGCCGCACGTCAAGTCGATGGGGCTGTCGCTGGTGACCCTGCAGGATGCCTGGGCGCGCCGCTCGCTGCTGATCGGGCTGCGCGACCCGGCCGGCCTGACGGTCTCGGCGCGGCTGCTGATCACCCACCTGTGCGGGGACCGGGCGCCGTTCTAGGGCGTCCGTGCGGTAGCTCGACGCAGCCTTTCGCGTTCCGAGAAAGCCCGCTTCTCCGATTGCCGATTCCTGGCCAGCCCCGCGCTGGGGCAAACTCCGTCCGAACGCAATGTATGGCATGCCAGTCAATGGTGTTGCCGCACTGCAACAAGACTGCCGCAACGCACGGAGACACCCATGGCGCAACAGATCCTGGAGGGCATTCGCGTCCTCGAACTCGGACAACTCATCGCCGGCCCCTTTGCCGCCAAGACCCTGGCTGACTTTGGCGCCCACATCATCAAGGTGGAGCCGCCCGGGCAGGGCGACCCGCTGCGCAAATGGCGCATGCTGCATGAAGGCACCTCGGTGTGGTGGGAGGCGCAGTCGCGCAACAAGGAATCGGTCTGCATCGACCTGCGCCAGCCGGAAGGGCAGGCGCTGGTGCG
This sequence comes from Cupriavidus sp. SS-3, assembly GCF_035818815.1. NCBI lineage: Bacteria > Pseudomonadati > Pseudomonadota > Betaproteobacteria > Burkholderiales > Burkholderiaceae > Cupriavidus > Cupriavidus sp. SS-3. Next base: position 381,157 of record NZ_JAYLVT010000004.1, on the reverse strand, counting down.
CAAGCTGGCCGCCGAGGCCGATGTGCTGATCGAGAATTTCCGCCCCGGCACCATGGAGAAGTGGGGCCTGGGCTGGGACGTGCTGCATGCCGACAACCCGCGCCTGATCATGCTGCGCGTGTCGGGCTACGGCCAGACCGGCCCGAAGAAGGACGAGCCCGGCTTTGCCGCGGTGGCCGAGGCCATGGCCGGCCTGCGCCACCTGACCGGCGAGCCCGGCCGCGCGCCGGTGCGCGCCGGCCTGTCGCTGGGCGACACCATCGCCGGGCTGCATGGCGCGATGGGCGTGCTGCTGGCGCTGTACCAGCGCGATGCGCGCGGCGGCGAAGGGCAGGTGATCGACGTGGCGCTGTACGAGTCGCTGTTCAACCTGAGCGAGAGCCTGCTGCCGGAATACTCGGCTTTCGGCGCGGTGCGCCAGCCCGCCGGCGGCGCGCTGCCGGGGATCGCGCCGTCCAACGCCTATCCCTGCGCCAGCGGCGAATACGTGCTGGTGGCGGCCAACGGCGACGCCATCTTCAAGCGCATGATGCTTGCCATCGGCCGCGCCGACCTGGCCGACGATCCCGCGCTGGAGCGCAACGACGGCCGCGTCGCGCGCGTCGACGAGATCGACGCCGCGATCGCCGACTGGACCCGCACGCAGACGGTGGAGTCGGTGCTGGCGGTGCTGCGCGACGCGCAGGTGCCGTCGGGCCGCATCTATACCGTCAAGGACATCGCCGAAGACCCGCACTACCGCGCCCGCGGCGTGATCGAGTCGGTGACCTCGGCCGGCGGCCTGACCGTCGAAGTGCCGGGGGTGGTGCCGAAGCTGTCGGCCAGCCCAGGAGCCATCCATGACCGCGCGCCGGCGCTGGGCGAGCATACCGATGCGGTGCTGAAGCAGGCCGGCTTCGACGACGCTGCCATTGCCGACCTGCGCGCGCGCAAGGTGATCGCATGAGCGCCGCCGCCAACCCGTTGCGCGGCCCGGCCCGCGTCGAGATCAATGAAGTCGCGCCGCGCGATGGCCTGCAGATCGAGCCGGTGGTGGTGCCGACCGACGCCAAGGTGGCCTTTGTCGATGCGCTTTCGGCCTGCGGCTTCGCGCGCATCGAGGCCACCTCGTTCACCTCGGCGCGCGCCATTCCCGCGCTGGCCGACGCCGAGGCGCTGATGCACCGCATGCGGCGCCAGCCGGGCGTGCGCTACACCGCGCTGGTGCCCAACCTGCGCGGGCTCGAGCGCGCGCTGTCGTGCCGGCCCGACGAGGTCAACCTGGTGATGTCGGCCAGCGAGACCCACAACCGCGCCAACCTGCGCATGACGCGCGCGCAGTCGCGGCAGCAGCTGCTGGCGATGATTGCCGAGGCGGGTGCGGCCGGCGTGCCGGTCAACGTGTCGCTGTCGACGGTATTCGGCTGCCCGTTCGAGGGCGAAGTCGATGTCGCCGAGGTAATGGCGCTGGCCAGTGCCTTCGCCGACGCCGGCGCGGCCGGCATCACGCTGTGCGACACCACCGGCATGGCCTATCCGAACCAGGTCGCAGCGCTGTGCCAGGCCTTCCAGGCCGCGCTGCCCGCCACCGGCCTGACCATCCACCTGCACAACACCCGCGGCATGGGCCTGGCCAATGCCGTGGCCGCCTGGCAGACCGGCGTGACGCGCTTCGACGCCGCCGCCGGCGGCCTGGGCGGATGCCCTTATGCGCCCGGTGCCAGCGGCAACGTCAGCACCGAAGACCTGGTCCACATGTTCGACTGCATGGGCGTGCAGACCGGTGTCGACCTCGGCGCGCTGCTCGACGTGGTGGCCGGCATGCCGGAACTGGTCTGCCGCGACCTGCCTAGCCAGCTGCTCAGCGCGGGACCGCGCCTGCGCACGCACCAGGCGCCGGCCTGGCTGGCCGAGCATTTTGCCGGGCAGGCGTAGCCCTGCACGCGCGCCACAACAACGTATCCACAAGACCAAACGGAGACCCTCATGAAGCAAGCCCATCAACACCAGCCCGCCATGCCGGCACGGCGCAAGGCCGTGGCCGCGACGCTGGCCGCCATCGGCACCGCATGGTTCGCCCCGGCGGCACTGGCGCAGGAGGGCGGCTATCCCGCGCGCCCGGTAACGCTGGTGGTATCGGCCGCGGCCGGCGGCACCACCGACCTCGCCGCACGCATGATTGCCGAGCCGCTGTCCAAGGCGCTCGGCCAGCCGGTGGTGGTGGACAACCGTCCCGGCGGCAACGGCAGCATCGCCGCGCAACTGGTGGCGCGGGCCAAGCCGGACGGCTACACGCTGATGCTGCAGTACTCGGGCTTCCACGTGATCACGCCGCTGCTGGTCAAGAACCTGTCGTGGGACCCGGTCAAGGACTTTGCGCCGGTTGCCAACATCCTGTCGGCGCCGCAGGTGCTGGTGGTGCGCCCGAGCCTGCCGGTCAAGTCGCTGAAGGAACTGGTGGCCTACGCCAAGGCCAACCCGGACAAGCTCAACTACGCCTCGTCGGGCAACGGCTCGCTGCAGCACGTCTCGACCGAGCTGCTGAACCAGATGGCCGGCACGAAAATCACGCACGTGCCCTACAAGGGCACCGGCCCGGCCATGACCGACCTGCTGGGCGGCTCGGTGGACCTGACCATCACCACGCCGCCGCCGCTGATGGCCCATATCGCCGCCGGCAAGCTGCGCCCGCTGGTGGTGACCAGCAAGACCCGCCTGCCCAGCCTGAAGGACGTGCCGTCGGCGCCCGAGGCCGGCTACCCCGACCTGGACGTGTCGTCGTGGTTTGCGATGTACGCGCCGGCGGGCACGCCCAAGCCGGTGGTCGACAAGCTGACTGGCGAGATCGACAAGATCATGCGCACCGAGGCCTTCCGCAAGAAGGCCGAGGAACTGGGCGCCGAGGCGAAATACATGAACCCGCAGCAGCTGGCGCAATACCAGAAGGCCGAGCTGGCGCGCTGGGCCAAGGTGATCAAGTCCGCCGATATCCACGCCGAATGACGCCAGCGTTGCGGCAAGGTGATCGAAAGGTAAGGGGGCTAAGCTGGCGGGTTTGCTAGGTATTGATACCGATGCGGTGCGTCGCACCGTCCGGTAGCATCGCAAATTGCCGCACCGCGGCGCGCCCCCCTTCACGCGCATCTGCCGCGGCGCCAGTCCACACGGGTAGGAGATCTCGCATGTATAACAAGAAATTCTGGAAGCAATTCCTGATCGCGCTGGCGCTGTTCCTGGCCGGCTGGTTCACCTTCGGCCATGCCCTGGCACAGGGCAAGCCCGAGAAGACCAAGGTCACCATCGCGGTGGGCGGCAAGAACCTGTTCTACTACTTGCCGCTGACCATTGCCGAACGCCTCGGCTACTTCAAGGAAGAAGGGCTGGACGTCGAGATCGTCGACTTCGCCGGCGGCGCCAAGGCGCTGCAGGCCGTGGTGGGTGGCAGCGCCGACGTGGTCTCGGGCGCCTACGAGCACACCATCAACCTGCAGGCCAAGGGCCAGCGCTACCAGGAGTTCGTTTTGCAGGGCCGCGCCCCGCAGATCGTGCTGGTGGTGTCGAACAAGACCATGCCCAACTTCAAGTCGATCGCCGACCTGAAGGGCAAGAAGATCGGCGTGACCGCGCCGGGCTCATCGACCAACATGATGGCCAACTTCGTGCTGGCCAAGGCCGGCCTGAAGCCCTCGGACGTGTCGTTCATCGGCGTGGGCGCCAGCGCCGGCGCGGTGGCGGCGATGCGTTCGGGCCAGATCGATGCCATGGCCAACCTGGACCCGGTGGTGTCGATGCTGACGCAGAAGAACGAGGTCCGCATTGCCTCGGACACCCGCACGCTCAAGGACACCCAGGCGGTGTTCGGCGGCAACATGCCGTCGGGCTGCCTGTATGCGTCGCAGGCGTTTATCCAGCAAAACCCGAACACCACGCAGGCGCTCACCAACGCCATGGTGCGCGCGCTCAAGTGGCTGCAGAAGGCGGGCCCGTCCGACATCGTCAAGACCGTGCCGGAAAGCTACCTGCTGGGCGACCGCGCGCTGTACCTGGCCGCTTGGGAAAAGGTCAAGGAAGCGATCTCGCCGGACGGCACCATGCCGGCCGACGGCCCGCGCACCGCGCTCAACGCGCTGGGCCAGTTCGACGCCGAACTGAAGGGCAAGTCGATCAAGCTGGAAGAGACCTACACCAACGCCTTCGTGCAGAAGGCCAACGCCAAGTACAAGTAATTTCCCTGCCGTCGACGCCATCGGCCCGCTGCCCGCAGCGGGCCTTTGCTTTGCGGCAGCGACGGCTTATCCATCATCACTCGCCCGCGCCGCGCTGTGCGCGCCACGGCGGGTCTGAGACGGTTCATCATGAGCATTCCCGCACTTTCACTCGACCAGGTCACCTGTACCTTTGTCTCGCGCGATGACCGCAGCCAGCGCTATACCGCGGTCAAGGACGTCACGCTGTCGATCCAGCCCGGCGAATTCGTATCGGTGGTGGGTCCCACCGGCTGCGGCAAGTCGACGCTGCTGAATGTCGGCGCCGGCCTGCTGGAGCCTTCCAGCGGCGAGGTGCGCGTGTTCGGCGAGCCGCTGCGCGGCATCAACCGGCGCGCCGGCTACATGTTCCAGACCGAGGCGCTGATGCCGTGGCGCAGCGCGCTCGACAACGTCGTCGCCGGCCTGGAATTCCGCGGCACGGCGCGCGCCGAGGCGGTGCAGCAGGGCGAGGAATGGCTGCGCCGCGTGGGCCTGGGCGGGTTTGGCGACCGCTACCCGCACCAGCTGTCGGGCGGCATGCGCAAGCGCGTGGCGCTGGCGCAGACGCTGGTGCTGGACCCGGACATCATCCTGATGGACGAGCCGTTCTCCGCGCTCGACATCCAGACCCGCCAGCTGATGGAGAACGAAGTGCTGGAGCTGTGGGCCGCCAAGCGCAAGGCCGTGCTCTTCATCACCCACGACCTGGACGAAGCCATTGCCATGAGCGACCGCGTGGTGGTGCTGTCGGCCGGCCCCGGCACGCATCCGATCGGCGAGTTCGCGATCGACCTGCCGCGCCCCCGCGACGTGGCCGAGATCCGCAACCACCCGCGCTTTGTCGAGCTGCACGCCGCGATCTGGGACGTGCTGCGCGAGGAAGTGCTCAAGGGCTACGCCCAGCAGCGCAAGGTCGCCTGACCGGCCCTGCGTCCCCATTCAAAACAAGAACTGAATCCCGATGGCATTCCGTACTGATTCCAAGGGCATGCTGCGCGTCTGGCAGCTGCTGGTCCTGGTGGTGATCCTCGGCGTGTGGCACGTGGCCACGCGCTCGCAGCAGGTCGCGTTTTTCTTTGGCGAGCCGCTGATGGTGGCGCAACGCATCTGGAACTGGTTTATCGTCGAGCGCGATATCTACCTGCACCTGGGCGTGACCCTGATCGAGACCGTGCTGGCCTTCGGCATCGGCACGGTGGCGGGGCTGGGCGTCGGCCTGTGGCTGGCGCTGAGCCCGCTGACCTCCGCCATCCTCGATCCCTACGTCAAGGCCATGAACTCGATGCCGCGCGTGATCCTGGCGCCGATCTTCGCGGTCTGGTTCGGCCTGGGCATCTGGTCGAAGGTGGCGCTGGCGGTGACGCTGGTGTTCTTCATCGTCTTCTTCAACGTCTACCAAGGCGTCAAGGAAGTGAGCCCGGTGGTGCTGGCCAATGCGCGCATGCTGGGCGCGAGCCAGAAGCAGCTGCTGCGCCATGTCTACCTGCCGAGCGCGACCAGCTGGGTGTTCTCGTCGCTGCATACTTCGGTGGGCCTGGCCTTCGTCGGCGCGGTGGTGGGCGAATACCTGGGCTCGGCGCGCGGCGTGGGTTATCTGATCCTGCAGGCCGAGGGCACCTTCGATATCAATACCGTGTTTGCCGGCATCGTGGTGCTGACCGCGTTTGCGCTGGTGCTGGACTGGATGGTCGGCATCGGCGAGAAGCGGCTGATGAAGTGGCAGCCGCAGAGCGGGGAGACGGAGAAGCTGTGAAGTAGGCGTTGCCGCGGGGTTTGCTCCACTCTCCCGCACGCGGGAGAGGGAGTACCCAAGTGGCCAATGGGATGTCCTGGTCCCGTCGCGTCAGCCGACGCGTCGAGGCCCGGCCGTCAAGGCACGATCACGATCTTGCCCGTGACCTTGCGCGCTTCCATGTCCTTGAGCGCCTGCGCAGCCTGCTCCAGCGGATAGCGCGCCGAGATATGCGGGCGAATCTTGCCTTCCTTCATCCAGCCCAGCATCTGCGCCATGTTGGCCTGGTTGGCCTTGGGCTCGCGCCGCACGAAATCGCCCCAGAACACGCCTACCAGCGACGCGCCCTTGAGCAGCGCCAGGTTCAGCGGCAGCCTCGGGATCTCGCCGTTGGCGAAGCCCACCACCAGGTAGCGGCCGCGCCAGCCGATCGAGCGGAACGCCGGCTCGGCATAGATGCCGCCGACCGGGTCGTAGATCACGTCCGGACCCTTGCCGTCGGTCAGCGCCTTGATGCGCTCGCGCAGGTCTTCGGTGCTGTAGTTGATCAAGGCGTCGGCGCCATGCTGCTTGCACACCTCCAGCTTTTCGTCGGTCGACGCCGCCGCGATCACGCGCGCACCGATGGCCTTGCCGATCTCGATTGCCGCGAGGCCCACGCCGCCGGCCGCGCCCAGCACCAGCATGGTCTGGCCGGCCTTGAGCTCGCCGCGGTCGATTACCGCGTGGTGCGAGGTGCCGTAGGTCAGCGTGAAGGCGGCCGCGGTCTCGAAGTCGATGCCGGGCGGCATCGGCACCACCGACGCCGCCGGCGCCCTGGCCTGGCTGGCGAAAGCGCCATTGCCCAGGTAGGCGATGACCTTGTCGCCGGGCTTGACGTGGGTGACGCCTTCGCCCACCGCGTTGACCACGCCGGCGAGTTCCGAACCCGGGGTGAACGGCAGCTCGGGCTTGGCCTGGTACTTGTTCTGGATGATCAGCACATCCGGGAAGTTGACCGCGGCCGCCTTGACGTCGATGACCACTTCGCCCTTGCCGGGCACCAGGTCGGGCAGGGTTTCGAGGGTCAGCGAATCGGGCGGACCCCAGGCTTTGCACAGTACGGCTTTCATCTTGTCTCCGGTGGTGTGGTTGGCATGCCGCGCCAGTCAAGCTTACGCGGGCCGGCGGGGCAAGTGTAGCGCAGGAATAGCACGGTCGTTCTGTTTCATGCCGAAGCCGTGGAGGCGGTCATTTGCGGCCTGCATACAGTGCCGGTGCGGCCGCCGCAGATGACCAGATCGGGCGGCGCGCAGGCCGCTTGCGCGCCGGCGCTCAGGTACAATCGCGGCATGCATATCCTTCTCGCCAACGACGACGGTTATCTCGCGCCGGGACTGGCCGTTTTGCATGCTGCGCTCGCGCCGCTGGGCCGGATCACGGTCATCGCGCCGGAGCAGAACCATAGCGGCGCTTCCAATTCCCTGACCCTGCAGCGTCCGCTGTCGATCTACGAGGCGCGCGAAGGCGTGCAAAAAGGTTTTCGCTTCGTCAACGGCACGCCCACGGACTGCGTGCATATCGCGCTGACCGGGCTGCTCGACGAAAGACCCGACCTGGTGGTGTCCGGCATCAACCAGGGCCAGAACATGGGCGAGGACGTGCTCTACTCCGGCACCGTCGCAGCCGCGATCGAGGGCTACCTGCTGGGGATTCCCTCGGTGGCCTTATCGCAGGTCGACAAGGGCTGGGAACACCTCGATGCCGCTGCGCGCGTCGCGCGCACCGTGGTCGAGCGCATCATCGACACGCCGCCGGCCGAGCCGTTTCTGCTCAACGTCAATATCCCGAACCTGCCGTTCGAACATATCCAGGGCTATCGCGCCACGCGTCTGGGCAAGCGCCATCCGTCGCAGCCGGTAATCACGCAGGTCAATCCGCGCGGCGATACCAATTACTGGATCGGCCCGGCCGGCGACGCGCGCGATGCCAGCGAGGGCACCGACTTCCACGCGACCGCGCAGGGCTATGTCTCGCTCACGCCGTTGCAGCTGGACCTGACCCATCGCGGGCAGCTCGACGCGCTCGACCAGTGGCTGAAGTAGGGCCGCCGGTCCCAAGCCACCCGAGCCGCCCGAGCCGCAGAATCGCCGCGTCGCGCCCCCGATGAGTTCCACGCCCCCTCGCAACAAGTTCCCGCTGCCGCTGGATGCGGTGGTCGAGCGCAAGCCCGCGCCCGCGCGCACCGCCGGCATTCCCGCCGTGGGCGCGCCGCGTCCGGCCGCGCCCGTGCCGCCGCCCGCGACGCCAGCCAAGCCGCGCCTGCCGCGCACCGCGGCACCGGCACCCGCGCCGGTGCCTGCCAGCGCGGTCGAGCAGCGCGCCTCGGCGGCCACCGCGGGCGGAGGCGGCATGGCCTCGGCGCGCGCGCGCGTGGCACTGGCGGCGCGGCTGCGCGCCGCGGGCATCCGCGACGAGCGCGTGCTGTCGGCCATCGCCACGGTGCCGCGCCACCTGTTCGTCGAGCCGGGACTGGCGTCGCAGGCGTATGAAGACGCGGCGCTGCCGATCGGCCATCAGCAGACCATCTCCAAGCCATCGGTGGTGGCGCGCATGATCGAACTGCTGCGCGAGGGCCTGGGCGCCGAGGCGCCGCTGGAGCGCGTGCTCGAGATCGGCACCGGCTGCGGCTACCAGGCCGCGGTGCTGGCCCAGGTGGCGCGCGAAGTCTTCTCGATCGAGCGCATCCGGCCGCTGCACGAACAGGCCAAGGCGAACCTGCGGCCCTTGCGCGTGCCCAACCTGCGCCTGCATTACGGCGACGGCATGCTGGGCCTGCCGCAGGCCGCGCCGTTCTCGTCCATCATCCTTGCCGCGGCCGGCATGGAGGTGCCCGAGGCGCTGCTGGAGCAACTGGCCATCGGCGGGCGGCTGATTGCCCCGGTCGCGGTGATGCCGCCGGCAGGCGTGCCCGGCCAGACCGTGACGCAGCAGCTGCTGCTGATCGAGCGGCGCAACCGCCATCGCTTTCACCGAACCGCGCTTGAAGCCGTTTTCTTTGTGCCCTTAAAATCGGGCACCATCTGAGTCGAACTATGCACAACATCGTGAAATCGCAAAATTTCGCACGCGCCGGACAACTTTTTGCGGCGACCTCGCTCGCGGCCCTGCTGGCCGCCTGCGCCAATTCGCCGATGCCGGCGCCGGTCGTGGACCGTACCTCCACCTCCGGTACCACCGCGGCGACGCTGGAACCGGCGCCGCCCGGGTACTATCGGGTCAAGCGAGGCGATACCCTTTACCGTATCGCGCTGGAGAACGGCCAGTCGTATCGCGATGTGGCGGCGTGGAACAACCTGACCAACGTGAACCAGATCGAGGTCGGCCAGCTGCTGCGCATCGTGCCGCCGGGTGCCGACGTCAACACTGCGCCTGGCGTGGCCACCATGCCGGTGGCGCCGGGCACGGTGCAGGCCCAGCCGATCGACCAGGCCCGTCCGAACGGCACGCCGGTGCCGCCGCCGGCCACGCCTGCGGCCGCGGCTTCGGCGCCGGCGGCAGCGCCCGCCGCGACCGCGCCGGCATCGGCGCCGATGGCGGATGGCTCGATGAAGCTGAGCTGGCCGGCGACCGGCCAGATGGTTGGTAAATTCGATGACAAGGGCAATAAAGGCATCGATATTGCGGGCAAGAAGGGCGATTCGGTGCTGGCCGCGGATGACGGTCGGGTGATTCACGTAGGCCCCTTGCGCGGCTACGGGAATCTTGTCATCATCAAACACAACGAGACATTTCTTACCGCTTACGGGCACAACGACAAGGTGCTCGTCGCTGAGCAATCCACGGTCCGAAAAGGCCAGAAGATTGCAGAGATGGGCAACAGTGATACCGACCGGGTGAAGCTTCACTTCGAAGTTCGCAAGAACGGAAAACCGGTTGATCCGATGCGGTACCTGCCGCCACAGTGAGGGTTCATGCCACGCCAGAAAACCGTCTCCTCCGGAACCGTCAGCAGGGCTCGCCGTCCCAAGCAGCCGGAAGTGAAGGCTGGTGTGGCGCATCCCGACGAACACGCCGATGCAGAGGGCTTCGAGCCCGATCTCGCCGCCGAGATGCTTCCCGTGACCGACGAGCCCATCGCCACCTCCGCTTCGGTGGGCCTGCGCGAGGCCGACCTGCTCGGCGACGACAATGATCGCAACGAGCGCCATCTGCGCGACGACGACGAGGACGAGTCGGAAGACGAGGACGAAGACGGCGCGGAAAACGGCACCGAAAGCGCCGCCGCCGAGCATGACGATTTCCGCACGGTGCTGCATACCGAGCTGGCCGCCGACACCGTCCAGCACTACCTGAACCGCATCAGCATCAAGCCGCTGCTGTCGGCGCCGGAAGAACTGCATTTCTCCACGCTGGCCAAGGATGGCGACTTTGCCGCGCGCCAGGTCATGATCGAGCGCAACCTGCGGCTGGTGGTCAGCATCGCCAAGGGCTATCTCAATCGCGGCGTGCCGCTGCTCGACCTGATCGAGGAGGGCAACCTGGGCCTGATGCACGCGATCGAGAAGTTCGATCCGTCGCGCGGTTTCCGCTTTTCGACCTACGCAACGTGGTGGATCCGCCAGAGCATCGAGCGCGCCATCATGAACCAGGCCCGCACGGTCCGCCTGCCGGTCCACGTGATCCGCGAACTCAACCAGGTGCTGCGCGCCAAGCGCCATCTGGAGAAGGGCGGCACCGACGGGCGCGACGCCAGCCTGGAAGACATCGCCCACCTCCTGGGCAAGACGCCGGACGAAGTGCAGGACGTCCTGGCCCTCAACGAACACACCACCTCGCTCGATACGCCGTTCGACCTTGATCCCGGCTCGAGCCTCCTGGATTTCCTCTCCGACGAGCACAACGCCGCCCCCGACCAGGAGGTGGCGCACCGCGAGCTGGAAGGGCTGATGAAGCTCTGGCTGGCGCGCCTGTCGGAAAAGCATCGCTACGTGGTCGAGCGCCGCTTCGGCCTCAACCACATCGAGCCCGCCACGCTGGAAGAGCTTGCCGAGGAGATGGGCCTGACGCGCGAGCGCGTGCGGCAGATCCAGCAGGAGGCGCTGGTCAAGCTCAAGCGGCATTTCGCTTCGCAAGGTGTCAGGAAGGACGCCGTTCTATGACCCCTGTGCTGGTATTCGACATCGAGACCATTCCCGATGTCGCCGGCCTGCGCCGTTTGCATGACCATCCCGATGCGATGAGCGACGCCGAAGTCGCCGAGCATGCGTTCTCCGCCCGCCGGGAAAAGACCGGCAGCGATTTCCTCCCGCACTACCTGCAGCGTGTCGCCGCGATTTCCTGCGTGCTGCGGCGCACGCACCGCGATGGCTCGGCCGTGTTCCATGTCGGCTCGCTCGGCACGCCGCAGGACGGCGAGGCCACGCTGATCCAGAAGTTCTATGAACTGATCGCGCGCTACAGCCCGCAGCTGGTGTCGTGGAATGGCGGCGGCTTCGACCTGCCGGTGCTGCACTACCGCGGCCTGGTCAACGGCATCACCGCGCCGCGCTACTGGGAGATGGGCGAGGGCCGCGACGAGGACAGCCGCGACTTCAAGTGGAACAACTACATCAGCCGCTACCACATGCGGCACCTGGACCTGATGGACCTGCTGGCGATGTACCAGCCGCGCGCCAGCGCCCCGCTCGATGACCTCGCCAAGCTGTGCGGCTTTCCCGGCAAGATGGGGATGGACGGCAGCAAGGTGTGGCAGGCCTTCCAGGCCGGGCAGCTCGACGAGATCCGCGCTTACTGCGAGACCGATGTCGTCAACACCTACCTGATGTACTGCCGCTTCCAGCTGATGCGCGGCGGGCTGTCGCCGCGCGAGTTCGACCTCGAGATGGAATTCGTCCAGGAATCGCTGGCCGAGCTGCCGGGCGAACAGTGGATGGAATACCTGCAGGCCTTCCGCCTGCAGCGCCTGACGCCCGAAGCCGAAGACCTCGAAGACTGACGACGGCAGCCGCTAGCCCGGCCTGGACCGGCCTAGACCGGCCTAGAGGTCCAGCGACAGCAGGATCGGCTGGTGGTCCGAGGCATCGGTGTCGGCGTTGACCTCGCAGCGCCGGATGCGGGCAACGAGCGGCTCGGTCACCAGCATGAAGTCGCAGGCAAAGGGCGGCTCGGGCCATTGTTCCTTGTCGTGCAGCGCGCAGGTAGGGGCATGCGGCTGGCCGGGGTGCGCATGCAGCCAGGCGTCGCGCCAGGGCAGAGTGCCGTCGTCGAACGGTTCCAGCATGCGTCGATAGGCGATATCGTCGGGTTTGCTGTTGAAGTCGCCGCACAGGATGGCTTCGGCGGGCCGCGGCTCCGGCGTGAACGGGCCCGGCCACTGCTCGCTGCGGCCGGGGCGGCGGGCGTGAGCGCAAGCCTCGGCATGCCAGTCGCGCAGGGCTTCGGCCTGCGCCGTGCGCTGGGTCGCCGAATAATATTCCAGGTGGGTGCAGATCACGCGCAGCCGCGCGCTGCCGGCCTCGACCGTGGCTTCCAGCGCCACCCGCGGCATCGATGCCACCTCCGGATCCGCCGGCCAGGGCAATGCGTGGCGGAACACTTCGCGCACCGGCAGCCGGGTGGCGATCAGGTTGCCGAACTGCTTGAGCTCGCCGGTGCGGCCACGCCGCTCGACCGCCGGCGCATAGAGCAGGTGATAGCCGGGCAGCAGAGCGGTCAGCTCGGACACCTGGTCGGCGCCGGGCTCGCCGCGCAGTTCGCCAAAGCCGCGCGTCACCTCCTGCAGGCACAGCACGTCGGCATCGGCCATGGCGCGCAGCGTCTGTACCTGCCGCGCCAGGTCGACGCGCCCGTCGGCCCCGCGCCCCCACTGGATGTTCCACGAAATCAGTTCCATGCCTGCTCTCCGTCGTTGGCCCGGACGTACGCCAACGGAGCCGGCCCGGTCTGGCATACAATCGCGCTTTCGTAAAACAATACGTCAGGTTTTATCTGGTGTCCCAAGCCGTGTCCTCCCCACAAGAAACGCCGGCCGTGCCGGCTGCTGCGGCCGTCGAAGGTGCTGCCCCCGTCGCAAAGAACTCCCGTGGCCGTGGTGCCGCCCAGGGCGGTACGCCCGCGGACGACCCCGTGGTGACGATCGACAGCCTCGACATGGAAGCGCGCGGCGTCGGCCGGCTGGTCAACGAGGATGGCACGCCCGGCAAGGTGATCTTCGTCGAGGGCGCGCTGCCCGGCGAGACCGTCAGCTACCGCAGCTATCGCCGCAAGCCCAGCTACGAGCAGGCTCACCTGGGCGAAGTGCGACAAGCCTCGGTGATGCGCGTCGAGCCGGGCTGCCAGCACTTTGGCGTCTGCGGCGGGTGCTCGATGCAGCATCTGGATTCCCGCGCGCAGCTCGCCATCAAGCAGCGCGTGCTGGAAGACAACCTGTGGCACTTGTCCAAGGTGAAGCCCGACGTGGTGTTCCGCCCGATCGCGGGGCCGGACTGGGGCTATCGCTACCGCGCGCGGCTGACGGTGCGCCATGTGGCCAAGAAGGGCGGGGTGCTGGTCGGCTTCCATGAGCGCAAGAGCAGCTACGTCGCCGACATGACGCGCTGCGAGATCCTGCCGCCGCATGTGTCGGCGATGCTGGTGCCGCTGCGCGAGCTGGTGATGGGGCTGTCGATCCGCGAGCGCATGCCGCAGATCGAGCTGGCCGTGGGCCAGGAAGTGACCGCGCTGGTGTTGCGCATCCTGGAACCCCTGACGGAAGCCGACAAGGACCTGCTGCGCGCCTTCGCCGATGCGCACAAAGTGCAGTTCTGGCTGCAGCCGAAGGGCCCCGATACGGTCTATCCGTTCTACCCGGCCGACGCCGAGCTGGCCTACACGCTGCCCGAGTTCGGCATCCGCATGCCGTTCAAGCCGACCGACTTCACCCAGGTGAACCACCAGATCAACCGCGTGCTGATCGGCCGCGCGCTGCGCCTGCTCGATGCCCAGCCGCAGGACCGCCTGCTCGACCTGTTCTGCGGCATCGGCAACTTCACGCTGCCGCTGGCGACGCAGGGCAAGTCGGTGATGGGCATCGAAGGCAGCGAGGCGCTGACCACGCGCGCGCTCGCCAATGCGGAATACAACGGACTCGCCGCCAAGACCGAGTTCGCGTGCCGCAACCTGTTCGAGGTCTCCGCGGAAGACATTGCCGCGCTGGGCCGCTTCGACCGCTGGCTGGTCGATCCGCCGCGCGAAGGCGCGCTGGCGGTATGCAAGGCGCTCGGCGAGCTGGCGCAGCAGGGCAGCGACTTGCTGCCGCGGCGCATTGTCTATGTGTCGTGCAGCCCCGCCACGCTGGCGCGCGACGCCGGCCTGCTGGTGCACGAGGCGGGCTACCGCCTGAGCGGCGCCGGCGTGGTCAACATGTTCCCGCATACGTCGCACGTGGAATCGATCGCGGTGTTCGACCGCGACTGATCGCAGCGACCAAAAGAAAAGCCGGCCAACTGGCCGGCTCTTTTCATGCCGCGGCGACTGCCGTCATTCGCGGTTGCCGCCGAAGATGCCCAGCAGGGCCAGCAGGTTGGCGAACACGTTGTACACGTCCAGGTAGATCGCCAGCGTGGCGGTAATGTAGTTGGTCTCGCCGCCGTTCACCACGCGCTGCACGTCGAACAGGATGTAGGCCGAGAAGATGCCGATCGCGATCACCGACACCGTGATCATCAGCGCCGGCAGCTGCAGCCAGATGTTGGCCACGCTGGCCAGGATCAGCAGGATCACGCCGACGAACAGGAACTTGCCCAGGCCGGAGAAATCACGCTTGCTGACGGTGGCGATCGATGCCATCGCGCCGAACACGGCCGCGGTGCCGCCAAAGGCGTACATGATCAATGCCGGGCCGTTCGAGAACGACAAGGTGACGCTGATCAGTCGCGACAGCATCAGGCCCATGAAGAAGGTAAAGGCCAGCAGCAGGACCACGCCCATGCTGCTGTTCTTGGTCTTCTCGATGGCAAAGAAGAACCCGAACGCGATCGCCAGGAACAGTATCAGCGACAGGCCGGGGCTGCCCGCCATGAAGCTGAAGCCGGTGGCCACGCCCATCCACGCACCGAGCACGGTGGGGATCATCGAGAGCGCCAGCAGCCAGTAAGTGTTGCGCAAGACCCGGTTGCGAACGACGACGTCAGTGACGGTCGACGCACTGTTGCCGAAACCGTAGGTGTTCAGCTTGTTATCCATGGTGACTCCTGTCTCAAAACGGTGAGGCGCCGGCGTTGCGAGACCTCAAATGCGAAGACTCGTATGGAAGCCGGACGGAACCATCGTCAATGTGGCATCGGGCAGGCCGGATTGCAAGGGCGCGGTAATTCAATCGTCACCTGCCGCTGACTCACGTCCGTTCGACGCCGCTCACATTGGATGTTAGCGGCGGCGCTGCGTTCCAGGGATGACAAGGTTGTAATGTGCAGTTTGTGCAACTCCCTGAAGGCATGTGCGCGAGGGGCGGGCGGGCCCGTCCGGAGGTCTGCAAGACCCTCGAAACGGTCATAGTCTTCGTGCTAGAATTGCACGTTTAATCCATTTGTAACCCCTTCATTTTTCGGAGTTTTTCATGGCGATCGAACGCACCCTGTCGATTATCAAGCCGGATGCCGTGGCCAAGAACGTGATTGGCCAGATCTACGCCCGTTTCGAGGCCGCCGGCCTGAAGATCGTTGCTGCCAAGATGGTGCACCTGTCGCGCGGCGAAGCCGAGCAGTTCTACGCTGTCCACAAGGAGCGTCCGTTCTTCAAGGACCTGGTCGACTTCATGGTGTCGGGCCCGGTCATGATCCAGGCGCTGGAAGGCGAAAACGCCATTGCCAAGAACCGCGACCTGATGGGCGCCACCGACCCGAAGAAGGCCGAGAAGGGCACCATCCGCGCCGACTTCGCCGACAGCATCGACGCCAACGCCGTGCACGGCTCGGACGCCGCTGAAACCGCTGCCGTGGAAGTGGCATTCTTCTTCCCGGGCATGAACGTCTACAGCCGCTGATCGGCTGCTGACCGACACCAAGCCGAGTTTGCCGTCATGAACGATCTCGTCAACCTGCTCGACCTCGACGCGGACGCGCTCACCGCCTATTGCGGCGAGCTCGGCGAGAAGCCGTTCCGTGCGCGGCAACTGCAACGCTGGATCCACCACTACGGTGCCAGCCGCTTCGACGCCATGTCGGATCTCGCCAAGTCGCTGCGCGAAAAGCTCGCGACCCGCGCCGAGATCCGCGCGCCGGCCGCCATCACCGACAACCTGTCGGCCGACGGCACGCGCAAGTGGCTGCTCGACGTGGGCGAGGGCAACGCGGTGGAGACGGTGTACATCCCCGAGGAAACGCGTGGCACGCTGTGCGTTTCCTCGCAGGCGGGATGCGCCGTCAACTGCCGGTTCTGTTCCACCGGCAAGCAGGGCTTTTCGCGCAACCTCAGCACCGGTGAGATCATCGGACAGCTGTGGATGGCCGAGTTCGCCATGCGCGAGCAACTGGGCCGCGGCCCCAAGGATGACCGCGTCATCTCCAACGTGGTGATGATGGGCATGGGCGAGCCGCTGCTGAACTACGACGCGGTCGTGCCGGCCATGCGGCTGATGCTCGACGACAACGCCTACGGCCTGTCGCGCCGCCGCGTGACGCTGTCCACCTCGGGCGTGGTGCCTATGATGGACCGCTTGTCCAAAGATTTGCCGGTCGCCCTGGCCGTGTCGCTGCATGCGTCCAACGACGCCCTGCGCGACGTGCTGGTGCCGCTGAACAAGAAGTACCCGCTGGCCGAACTGATGGCGGCATGCCGCCGCTACCTGGAGTTCGCGCCGCGCGATTTCATTACTTTCGAATACTGCATGCTGGATGGCGTCAACGACGGCGTCGAGCATGCGCGGGAGCTGCTGAAGCTTGTCGCCGACGTGCCGTGCAAGTTCAACCTGATCCCGTTCAACCCCTTCCCGGAATCGGGCCTGAAGCGCTCCAACAACGAGCAGATCCGCCGTTTCGCCCAGGTGCTGATGGACGCGGGCATTGTCACCACCATCCGCAAGACCCGTGGCGACGACATCGACGCCGCCTGCGGCCAGCTGGCCGGGGAAGTGAAGGACCGCACCCGCCTTGCCGAACGCGGCAAGTTCGGCAAGATCACGCCGCTGGTGCCGGTCACTGCCAGCGGCCAGCCGCGGGAGGCGCGCCCTGCATGATCCGTCTGATCGCTGCGGCCCTGCTGGGGCTGCTGATGTTGTCCGGGTGCCAGCTGCCGCATGCGCCGGCGCAGGATCTCCAGACCGCTTCCGACCAGACCGAGGCCAGGCGCCGGGCCGGCATCCGGCTGCAACTGGCCACCAATTACCTCGAGGCCGGCCAGACCGCGGTCGCGCTTGACGAGATCAAGCAGGCCATCGCCATCGATCCGTCGATGGCCGACGCCTACCATGTGCGGGCGCTGATCTACATGAGCATGAATGAACCGACGCTGGCCGAGGACAGCTTCCGCACCGCGGCGTCGATGCGCGCCAATGACGGCGACCTGCTTAACAACTACGGCTGGTTCCTGTGCCAGCAGGGGCGCTACGGCGAGGCCGTGCCCATGCTGCAGCGCGCCGTGTCCGCGCCGTCGGCCGGTGGCGCGGTCAAGCCGCTGATCAGCCTGGGCGCGTGCGAACTGCGCCAGGGCCACAGCGCCGAGGCGGAGAAGAACCTGAAGGCCGCGCTGGGCTACGACCGCAACAACCCGGTGGCGAACACCAACCTGGCGCTGGTGTTCTACCGGCGCGGCGATTACGTCCAGGCGCGCCAGTACGTCCAGCGCGTCAACAACAGCCAATTTGTCACTGCGCAATCCCTCTGGCTGGGAGCGCGCATTGCCCACCGACAGGGCGACGGCCGCACGCAGGATGCGCTGGGGGCGCAGCTGCGCAGCCGCTTCCCCGACTCGCGCGAGGTGGCCGCCTACGAACAAGGAGCATGGGATGAGTGAGCACGACCGCGCCGCAGGCCAGGCCGTACCGACGCAAGCAGTCGGCGGAGGCGCGCATGAAGGAGAACGTGAAGCCGCGGCGCGCGAGATCGGCGCGGCGCTGGCGCGCGAGCGCGAGGCGCAGCGGATGTCCGTCGAGGACGTCAGCGCACGGCTCAAGGTGGCGGCCAGCAAGCTGCGCGCGATCGAGGCGGCCGACCTGAAGGCGCTGCCCGACGTGACCTTCGCCAAGGGCGTGATGCGCGCCTATGCCCGCATGCTCCATGTCGATATCGACCCGCTGCTGGCGCGTTTCCAGCCGCGCGCCGTGGCGCAGGTGGCGGAAATCGCCCGCCAGCGCGAAGGCGGCATCAACGCCGCCTTCGACGACCGCAACCGCTTCCGCTCCGGCGGCAATGGCGGCCGCTGGGTCTGGCTGGCGCTGGTGGCGGTGGTGGTGGCCGCGGGCATCTGGTTCGGGCTCGACCATATCCGCGCGTGGATCGACGCGCGCAGCAGTGCGCCCGAAACCGTGGCGACCGAGGCGCCGGCCGCGGATAACGCAAGCACCGAAGCTGGTATCGTGACCGCGGCGCTGCCGCCGGTGATGGCAGCCAGCGACTCGCCGGCACCGTCCGCCGAAACCGTTCCGGCCAGCGCCGCAGCCGCTTCGGCGACGGTGGCAGCCCCGGCAGCGGCGGCAGCCACCGCGGCGCCGGCCGCATCGGCACCGGCAGCCCCGGCGGCATCCGCCGCGGCGGTCGGCGAGGGTGAACTGCAGATCCGCTTTGCCGCCGATACCTGGTTTGAAATCCGCGACAATAGCGGCAAGGTCGTCATGGGCGGCACCGCCAGGGCCGGCCAGACCATGGCTGGTGGCGGCACGGCCCCGTACAAGGTGGTGATCGGCAACGTCAAGGGCGTCGAAGCGTTCACGCGCGGCGGCACGCCGGTCGACCTGAAGGCAGCCAACCGCAACAACGTGGCGCGCCTGACGCTGCCCTGACGCGGGTGCGAGGTGCGGCAAGGTGCGTCTTTGCAAGGTGGTAACGCTATGAACCAACAGCTCTGTCTCCCGGTCCTGCCGGGCCCGCTGCCGCGCCGCCAGACCCGCCAGGCGCGGGTCGCGTGGGGCGACAATGTGGTGACCATCGGTGGCGATGCGCCGGTGCGGGTGCAGTCGATGACCAATACCGACACGGTCGACGCCATTGGCACCGCGATCCAGGTCAAGGAGCTGGCGCGCGCGGGTTCAGAGATCGTGCGCATCACGGTGAACACGCCCGAGGCCGCGGCCGCCGTGCCGTCGATCCGCGAGCAGCTCGACCGGATGGGTGTCGACGTGCCGCTGGTGGGAGATTTCCACTACAACGGCCACAAGCTGCTGCAGGATTATCCGGCCTGCGCCGAGGCGCTGTCCAAGTACCGCATCAACCCGGGCAACGTCGGCCAGGGCGCCAAGCGCGATACCCAGTTCGCGCAGATGATCGAGATGGCGTGCCGCTACAACAAGCCCGTGCGCATCGGCGTGAACTGGGGCAGCCTGGACCAGGACCTGCTGGCACGCATCATGGACGAGAACGCCGGGCGCGCCGAGCCGTGGCCGGCGCAGAGCGTGATGATCGAGGCGCTGATCACCTCGGCGATCGATTCGGCCAGGAAGGCCGAGGAGATCGGCCTGCCGGGCAGCCAGATCATCCTGTCGTGCAAGGTGTCGCAGGTGCAGGAGCTGGTCGCGGTCTACCGCGAGCTGGCGCGCCGCTGCGACTACGCGCTGCACCTCGGCCTGACCGAGGCCGGCATGGGCAGCAAGGGCATCGTGGCTTCCACCGCGGCGCTGTCGGTGCTGCTGCAGGAAGGCATCGGCGACACCATCCGCATCTCGCTGACGCCGGAACCGGGCGCGCCGCGCGAGAAAGAGGTGTACGTCGGTCAGGAAATCCTGCAGACCATGGGCCTGCGCAATTTCACCCCGATGGTGATTGCATGCCCCGGCTGCGGCCGCACCACCAGCACGGTGTTCCAGGAGCTGGCGGCCAGCATCCAGGCCTACCTGCGCGAGCAGATGCCGCAATGGAAGACCGCCTACCCGGGCGTCGAGGAAATGGACGTGGCCGTGATGGGCTGCATCGTCAACGGCCCGGGCGAAAGCAAGCACGCCAATATCGGCATTTCGCTGCCGGGCTCGGGCGAATCCCCGGCCGCGCCGGTGTTCGTCGACGGCGTCAAGGTGAAGACGCTGCGCGGCGAGCGCATCGCGGAAGAATTCCAGGCGATCGTAGATGAATACGTTCGCACGCATTACGGCCCGGGCGCTGCGCGGGCCGGCAAAGAAGTGGCAGCCTGAGCCGGACCGGCCGGGACCAGCAGCCTGACTAGAACAGAATGACGCAAACCGAGACCATGGCCGCCAACGGCGCCGCCAAGACCGAACCGAAGGCACGCCCCGCCAAGGCCCTGCAGGGCGTGAAGGGCATGAACGACATGCTGCCGGCCGACGCGCCGCTGTGGGAGCATTTCGAGAATGCCGCGCGCGCGATGCTGCGTGCCTACGGCTACCAGCAGATCCGCACGCCCATCGTCGAGCACACCCAGCTGTTCGTGCGCGGCATCGGCGAGGTCACCGACATCGTCGAGAAGGAGATGTACTCCTTCACCGATTCCCTCAACGGCGAGCAGCTGACGCTGCGCCCCGAGGGCACCGCGGCGGCCGTGCGCGCCACCATCGAGCACAACCTGCTGTACGACGGCCCCAAGCGCCTGTGGTACACCGGCCCGATGTTCCGCCACGAGCGTCCGCAGCGCGGCCGCTATCGCCAGTTCCACCAGCTCGGCGCCGAGGCGCTGGGTTTTGCCGGCCCGGACGTGGATGCCGAGATCATCCTGATGTGCCAGCGCCTGTGGGACGACCTGGGCCTGACCGGCGTGCGCCTCGAAATCAATTCGCTGGGGCAGGCCGACGAGCGCGCGGCGCACCGCGAACAGCTGATCAAGTACCTGGAAGGCTTCCAGGACATCCTCGACGACGACAGCAAGCGCCGCCTGTACACCAACCCGCTGCGCGTGCTCGACACCAAGAACCCGGCGCTGCAGGAGATGGCGGCCAACGCGCCCAAGCTGATCGACTTCCTGGGCGAAGCATCGCTGGCGCACTTCGAGGGCGTGCAGCGCCTGCTGAAGGCCAACAACATCCCGTTCAAGATCAACCCGCGCCTGGTGCGCGGCCTCGATTACTACAACCTGACGGTGTTCGAGTGGATCACCGACAAGCTGGGCGCGCAGGGCACCATCGCCGGCGGCGGCCGCTATGACCCGCTGATCGCGCAGATGGGCGGCAAGCCGGCGCCGGCTTGCGGCTGGGCCATGGGCATCGAGCGCATCATCGAGCTGATCCGCGAAGAGGGCGTGGTGCCCGATGCGGTCGGTTGCGACGTTTATTTCGTGCACCAGGGCGAAGCCGCCGCGCAGCAGGCGATGGTCGCGGCCGAGCGCCTGCGTGACGCCGGCCTCGACGTGGTGCTGCACGCCAGCCCGGACGGCAAGGGCGGCAGCTTCAAGTCGCAGATGAAGCGCGCCGACGCAAGCGGCGCGGCCTATGCCGTTATCATTGGCGACGACGAAGTGGCCGCCGGCGTGGTCCAGGTCAAGGAACTTCGCCAGCGCGAGCAGGCCGAAGGCGGTGGGCAACAGGCCACCGTGCCGGCCGAGGGTCTGGTCGATTACCTGATCGACGCCATGGTCGGCGCCAGCGAATAACCTCGCGCCGCAGCCTCACACCACGAGTATCCAACCAACGCAGGTGATTGCCTCGACATGGCTTACGATCTAGAAGAACAGGAACAGCTTGAGAATCTGAAGGCCTGGTGGCGCCAGTATGGCAATGCGCTGACCTGGGCGCTGATCATCGCGCTGCTGGCCTTTGCCGGCTGGAACGGCTGGAAGTACTGGGAGCGCAAGCAGGCCGGCGAAGCCGCGGTGCTGTACGAGCAGGTGCTGAAGGCCGCCGAGGCCCGCGATGCCGAGCGCATCAAGCGCGCCGCGACCGACCTGGAAGGCAAGTACGGCCGTACCGCCTACGGCCAGATGAGCGCACTCGTCGCCGGCCGCGTGCTGTACGATGCGGGCGACCTGACTGCCGCCAAGAGCCAGCTGCAATGGGCCATCGACCACGGCGACGAAGAGTATTCCCACCTGGCGCGCGTGCGCCTGGCCGGGGTGCTGCTCGACGAGAAGGCCTATGACCAGGGCCTGGCGCTGCTCAAGGACGAGCCGCCGGCCGCGTTCGTCGCGCTGTACGCGGACCGCCGTGGCGACCTGCTCGCCGCGCAGGACAAGCGCGACGATGCCCGCACCGCCTATCGCAAGGCGCTGGACAAGCTGGGCCAGGCCGAGCCGGCGATGCGCCAGATCATCCAGTTCAAGCTCGATGCGCTGGGCGCGGCCTGATCCGGCTGCCGCTTGAACCATTGCCATACCGTTGCCATACGTTGATCCGCGGATCGAACAACAGGACCGTAAAGTTATGACGTCAGTGCTTTCCCGTGCCGTACATCGCCAGCCCGCCCGCACCGTTTCGCGTGCGCTGGTGGCGGCTGCCTGCCTGGCCACGCTGGGCGGCTGCGCGCTGTTCAGCAAGGAAAACAAGCACCCGCCCGCCGAACTCAAGCCGGTTTCGGCCACGCTGGCGGTGCGCCAGGCGTGGAAGGCCGATGTCGGCAAGAGCGGCGCCTATTCGATGCAGCCGGCCGCGGCGGGCAACAATGTCTACGTGTCGTCCAACAACGGCAACGTGATGGCGCTCGAAGGCGCCAGCGGCCGCGTGCTGTGGAAGGCCAAGACTGACGTGGACCTGACCTCCGGGCCGGGCAGCGACGGCTCGGTCACCGCGGTCGCGGGCGAGAAGGGCGCGGTCTATGCCTTCGACGCCAGCGGCAAGCAGATCTGGAAGAAGCAGGTCAATGGCGAGGTCCTGTCCGCGCCGCTGGTCGGCAACGGCCTGGTGGTGGTGCGCACCACCGATACCCGGGTGTTCGGCCTGGATGCCGAGACCGGCGAGCGCCGCTGGATCTACCAGCGTTCGCAGACCCCGCTGAACCTGCGCGCGGCGATGGGCATGGTGTTCGCCGGCGACGGCATCGTGATGGGCTTCCCCGGTGGCAAGCTCGGCGTGCTGACGCCGGGCAACGGCGTGCTGCGCTGGGAAAGCGCGATTTCGTACCCCAAGGGCGTGTCGGAGATCGAGCGCCTGAACGACGTCACCGGCCTGCCCATGGTCAGCGGTCGCCAGGTCTGCGCCACCACCTTCCAGGGCCGCGTCGCCTGCCTGGAGCTGGCCAGCGGCCAGCCGCAGTGGGGCAAGGATTTCTCTTCGCCGGCAGGCCCCGCGCAGGATGACAATGCGCTTTACGCCAGCGACGAGCAATCCGTGGTGCATGCCTTCGACCGCCAGAACGGCAGCGAGCGCTGGAAGAACATCGACCTGCGTAACCGCCGCCTGGGCGCGCCGCTGGCGCTGGGCCGCTCGGTGGTGATGGGCGACTTCGAAGGCTATGTCCACTTCCTGTCGCGCGAAGACGGCCAGGTGGTGGCACGCATGAAGACCGATGGCAGCGCCATCACCGCCGCGCCCGTGGTGGCGGGGCAGACCCTGGTGATCCAGACGCGCGACGGCGACGTCTACGGTTTCCAGCCGGGCTGACAGGACCCTATGCGCGCTGCCGTACACCTGTCGGTACGGCCGGCGCCGAATCCGGTAGCATGATCCTTGGCGCGGCAGTTGCAGCGGGTCGGTGACCCGCGCCGCGCCCGACAGGACAAGCGGCAGCCCGCGCCCAGGTGGCGCGGGCTGCCGTTGGAACCCTTGACTCCGGAGTTACCGGGGGGCGGCAGTTGCCGGCCCCCGTTTCCGTTTATGGCATGAAACCAGTTATCGCACTTGTCGGCCGCCCCAATGTGGGCAAGTCGACGCTATTCAACCGCATGACCCGCTCGCGCGACGCGCTCGTCGCCGACCTGCCGGGCCTGACGCGCGACCGCCATTACGGCGAAGGGCGCATCGGCGAACGTCCGTTCATCGCCATCGATACCGGCGGCTTCGAACCCGTGGTCAAGGAAGGCATCGTCGCCGAGATGGCCAAGCAGACCAAGCAGGCGGTGGTCGAGGCCGACGTGGTGATCTTTATCGTCGACGGCCGCCTGGGCCTGGCGCCGCAGGACCGCGCCATCGCCGACTACCTGCGCAAGACCGGCCGGCGCATCATGCTGGCGGTCAACAAGGCCGAGGGCATGAAGTACACCTCGGTGGCGGCCGATTTCTATGAGCTGGGCATGGGCGATCCGTACGCGATCTCCGCCGCCCATGGTGACGGCGTGCGCGAGCTGGTCGATGAAGCCATCGAGCTGGCAGTGCAGGAGCGCCCCGAGCTGGCCGAGGAAGCCTCGGACGAGGGCAAGGGTGTCAAGATCGCCATCGTCGGGCGTCCCAATGTGGGCAAATCCACGCTGGTCAACACGCTGATCGGCGAAGAGCGCGTGATCGCCTTCGACATGCCCGGCACCACCCGCGACGCCATCTACGTGGAGTTCGAGCGTGGCGGCAAGCCCTATACGCTGATCGATACCGCCGGCCTGCGCCGGCGCGGCAAGGTGTTCGAGGCGATCGAGAAATTCTCGGTGGTCAAGACGCTGCAGTCGATCGCGGACGCCAACGTGGTGATCCTGCTGCTCGACGCGCAGCAGGATATTTCCGATCAGGATGCGCATATTGCCGGCTTTATCGTCGAGTCCGGTCGCGCGCTGGTGGTGGGCGTCAACAAGTGGGACGGCCTGGACGGCCATACGCGCGACCGCATCAAGCACGACCTCGAGCGCAAGCTGCAATTCCTCAGCTTTGCCAATGTCCACTTTGTGTCGGCGCGCGAACGCACCGGCATCGGCGCGCTGATGCGCTCGGTCGACGATGCGTATGCCGCGGCGATGGTCAAGCTACCGACTCCGCAGCTCACGCGCGTACTGCAGGAAGCGGTGGAATTCCAGCAGCCCAAGCGCGTCGGTGCATCGCGGCCCAAGCTGCGCTATGCGCACCAGGGCGGCTCGAATCCGCCCATCATCGTGATTCACGGCAATGCGCTGTCGGGCGTGGCCGAGACCTACCGGCGCTACCTGGAAAACCGTTTCCGTGCGGCCTTCAAGCTCAAGGGCACGCCCCTGCGCATTGAATTTCGCACGAACAAAAATCCGTACGCGGACTCGAAGGAGTGAGTCCGGAATCGGATCCGTGGCGGGCCAGTTTTCGTTTGCGTTCGTTTGGAACTGCGGCTAAATTCACGGTAGCAGGGGGTTCCCTGTGCATTGACGCCAACTTGGTACCGTTTTGATCTTTTTTCTGGCGCGTTTTTGCGCCGCCTGACTTGAACCGGGGATTTCCATCCCCATCATTCACCACTAAACCTATAAATTTGGAGTGTGCCATGAGCAACAAAGGGCAACTGCTACAAGACCCGTTCCTGAACGCGCTGCGCAAAGAGCACGTGCCGGTTTCCATCTATCTCGTCAATGGCATCAAGCTGCAAGGCAATATCGAATCGTTCGACCAGTATGTCGTCCTGCTGCGCAACACCGTGACCCAGATGGTCTACAAGCATGCGATTTCCACCGTCGTGCCGGCACGCGCGGTCAATTTCCGCGTGGATGATTCCGCCGAGGCCTGATCTGACCGATCTGCCCCAGGGCATCGTACCGGCGCCAGGCGGCGCCGCCACGATGCCCGGCGCCGGCGTGCCGACGCACCCGGTGCCGCGTGGCCCGGCGGTTGCCAATGCGCCCGCCGCCACGTTCCGCATCATGCGGCGGCCTGTCCCGGCAGGGGCCAGGACAGTGTCCGAGATCCGCCATCCCTTCCCCTGAACCCGAATTTCCCTGCGCATTCGCGCCCGCCCTTGGACCCCAGAGCCACCTCCAATACCGCCCCTTCGCGCGCCATCCTCGTCGGCGTCGATTTCGGCAAGCATGATTTCCAGGAAAGCCTCAGCGAACTGGCGCTGCTGACCACCACCGCCGGCTCGCTGCCGGTGCATACGCTGACGGGCCGCCGCGCGCGGCCGGACCCGGCCTTGTTCATCGGCTCGGGCAAGGCCGAGGAGCTGAAGGAGGCCGCCGATGCGCTGGACGCCGACGTGGTGGTCTTCAACCACGCGCTGAGCCCGGCGCAGCAGCGCAACCTGGAGCGCTTCCTGCAACGCCACGTGATCGACCGCACCGGCCTGATCCTCGACATCTTCGGACAGCGCGCGCAGAGCCACGTGGGCAAGGTGCAGGTGGAGCTGGCGCAGGTGCAGTACCGCGCGTCGCGGCTGGTCCGCGCGTGGAGCCACCTGGAGCGGCAGAAGGGCGGTATCGGCATGCGCGGCGGCCCCGGCGAGCGCCAGCTGGAACTGGACCGCCGCATGCTGGACGAGCGCGCCAAGCGGCTCAAGTCCGATCTGTCGCGGCTGCAGCGCCAGCACAGCACGCAGCGGCGCGCGCGCGCGCGCAACGACACCCTCAGCATCTCGCTGGTCGGCTATACCAACGCCGGCAAGTCGACGCTGTTCAACGCGCTGACCAAGGCCGGCGCGTATGCGGCCAACCAGCTCTTCGCCACGCTCGACACCACTTCGCGCCGGCTGTTCCTGGATGGCCTGGGCAACGTGGTGCTGTCGGACACGGTCGGCTTTATCCGCGACCTGCCGACGCAGCTGGTGGCGGCGTTCCGTGCCACGCTGGACGAGACCGTGCATGCCGACCTGCTGCTGCATGTGGTGGACGCCTCGAGCCCGGTGCGCCACGAGCAGATCGAGCAGGTCAACCGGGTGCTGGCCGAAATCAATGCGCTCGACATCCCGCAGATCGTGGTGATGAACAAGATCGACGCCGCGCCCGAACTGCTGGGCGACGGCCCGCGTATCGAGCGCGACGCGGACGGCATCCCCACCCGCGTGTTCCTGAGCGCGCGCGAGGGCCTGGGCCTGGACGCGCTGCGCGAGGCCGTGGTCGAGGTGGCGCAATGGCTGGCCAGCCGCCCGCCCGAGCCGCAACCTTATGATCCGCGCCTGGACGAGGTGGCGCAGTCCGATGACGCCGGCGATGGCGACCACGATGGCGTTGACGGCGGCGTGGCGGACGAGGGCGACGATGCCGATGCGGCGGACGCGCGCCGGCTGTAGGGCCCTGGTGGCCAGCCGCCGCACCAGGCCGCTATGGTGCCGGTTCGGCGCCGGTTCTGCCCAATTCCGGTGCGGTTGCCGCGGGGATTGCGCGAATTGGCCAAAAGTGGCGCCGATGACTGCTAGAATCCCCCTGTTACAAACTTCCCCGGACCCGTGCACTTCATGCCCCAGTTTCCCCGGAATGCTGATTCGAGCCTGACACCAGGCGGCCGCCTCGCGCTGCGCGCGGGCTGGCAGCGCCTGCGCGCCATCTTCTCGCTGAACGATCCGCGCTGGGGTCGGGACGGGCAGGACGATGACAAGAAGGACGGCCGCGACGACAACCGCCAGCAAAACCAGCGTCCGCAGCAGGATGGCGGCCCGCCGGACCTTGACGAACTGTGGCGCGACTTCAACCGCCGCCTGAACGGCCTGCTCGGCCGCAAGGACAACGGCGGCAACGGCAACCAGGGCTTCGGCGGCCCGCGCACCCCGGGCAAGGGCTCGAGCGTCGGCGCCGGCGTGATCGTGGCCGCGGTGGTGGGCATCTGGCTGGCCAGCGGCTTCTTCATGGTGCAGGAAGGCCAGACCGCGGTGATCCTGCAGTTCGGTAAATTCAAGTACTCCGCCGGTCCCGGCATCAACTGGCGCATGCCCTGGCCGATCCAGTCGGCCGAGGTGGTCAACCTGTCGGCGGTGCGCTCGGTCGAGGTCGGCCGCTCCACCTCGATCAAGGACAGCAACCTGAAAGACTCGTCGATGCTGACGCAGGACGAGAACATCATCGACGTGCGCTTCACCGTGCAGTACGTGATCCAGGACGCCAGCGAATTCCTGTTCTTCAACAAGACCGACCGGGGTGGCGATGAAGAGCTGGTGACGCAGGCGGCCGAAACCTCGGTGCGCGAGATCGTCGGCCGCAACAAGATGGACGCGGTGCTGTACGAAAACCGCGAACAGATCGCGCAGCAGCTGGCCAAGTCGATCCAGGCCATCCTGTCGGCGTACAAGACCGGCATCCGCGTGCTGTCCGTGAACGTGCAGAGCGTGCAGCCGCCCGAGCAGGTGCAGGCCGCCTTCGACGACGTCAACAAGGCCAGCCAGGACCGCGAGCGCGCCATCAGCGAAGGCCAGGCCTACGCCAACGACATCATCCCGCGCGCCAAGGGCACCGCGGCGCGCCTGAAGGAAGAATCCGAAGCCTATCGCGCTCGCGTGGTGGCGCAGGCCGAGGGCGATGCGTCGCGTTTCCGTTCGGTGCAGTCGGAATATGCCAAGGCGCCGCAGGTGACGCGCGACCGTATCTATCTGGAAACCATGCAGCAGATCTACTCCAATTCGACCAAGGTGCTGGTCGACGCGCGCCAGGGCAACAACCTGCTCTACCTGCCGCTGGACAAGCTGATGGCGCAGGCCGAGGGCCGCGCCACGCCGCAGCCGGGCCAGCCCGGCGCGGCGGGCACGCCGGCGCCCGCGCCGGATGCCTCGACGGACAACCGGTCGCGCGAATCGCTGCGCAACCGCGACCGCGACTCGCGCTGAGGAGACCGTCATGAACCGACTGATTTCCTTCGCGATCGGCTTTTTCATCCTGCTGGCCGTGGTCTCGTCCATGCTGTTCGTGGTCGACCAGCGCCAGTACGCCGTGGTGTTCGCCTTCGGCCAGATCAAGGAGGTGGTGCGCGAGCCGGGCCTGCACTTCAAGCTGCCGCCGCCGTTCCAGAACGTGGTGTTCATGGACCGCCGCCTGCAGACCATCGACGTGGCCGCCAACGAGCGCTTCCTGACCGCCGAGAAGAAGAGCATGGTGGTGGACTGGTTTGTCAAATGGCGCATCACCGATCCGCGCAAGTTCTTCGTCGCCTTCGGCGGCAACCTGCGGGGCGCGCAGGACCGCATGACGCAGCGCATCGACTCGGTGGCGCGCGAGGAGTTCGGCAAGCGCACCGTCGCCGACGTGGTCGCGGGCGAGCGCGAGCAGGTGATGCAGTCCATCCGCAACGGCATGAGCGAGTACGCCAAGTCGGTCGGCGTCGAGATTCTCGACGTGCGCCTGAAGCGCGTCGACCTGCTGCCCGCCATCAGCGAATCGGTGTATCGCCGCATGGAGGCCGAGCGCAAGCGCGTGGCCAACGAGCTGCGCTCCACCGGCGCCGCCGAGGGCGAGAAGATCCGTGCCGACGCCGACCGCCAGCGCGAAGTGGTGCTGGCCCAGGCCTATCGCGATGCGCAGATGATCAAGGGCGAGGGCGATGCCAAGGCGTCGCAGATCTATGGCGAGGCGTTTGGCCGCGATCCCCAGTTCGCGCAGTTCTGGCGCAGCATGGAGGCCTACCGCAACACCTTCCGCGACAAGCGCGACGTGCTGGTGCTCGAGCCCAATTCCGAGTTCTTCCGCTACATGCGTTCCAGCGGCGGCGCCGCGGCCGCGGCTTCGGGCAATGGCGGAGGCAAGCGCTAGCACCGTCGCCTGTCCGTGTGGCGAACTGACAAAACCCCGGCTTGCCGGGGTTTTGTCCGGCTGGAGCCGTCGCTGCGGAGTGATGGCGCGGGCGCGCGGTGCCCGCACCCAGGTTTTTTGCCGGGCCAGGCCCGGTCCCTGCAGGCGCTGCGCCGGCAGGCAACTGAATGACTGAGAAGAGATTCACCATGTCCAACCATTGGCTGCTGCCAGAAAACATTGCCGACGTGCTGCCGTCGGAAGCGCGCAAGATCGAAGAGCTGCGCCGCCGCATGCTGGACCTGTTCCGCACCTACGGCTACGAGCTGGTGATGCCGCCGATGCTGGAATACCTCGAGTCGCTGCTGACCGGCACCGGCCATGACCTCGACCTGCGCACGCTCAAGCTGGTCGACCAGCTGTCGGGCCGCACCATGGGGCTGCGCGCCGATATCACGCCGCAGGTGGCGCGCATCGATGCCCACTTGCTGAACCGTCCCGGCGTGACCCGGCTGTGCTACGCCGGCAACGTGCTGCACGCGCGCCCGGCGGGGTTCCACGCCACCCGTGAGCCGATCCAGATCGGCGCCGAGATCTATGGCCATGCCGGCCTGGAAGCCGACGTCGAGATCCAGGAGCTGATGCTGGCCGCGCTGACCGCGGCAGGCCTGTCGGATATTCGTATCGACCTGTGCCATGCCGGCATCCTGGAGGCGCTGCTGGCTGGCCTGCCGTCGATCCGGAAGATCGAGGACGCGTTGTTTGCCGCGCTGGAAACCAAGGACGTGCCGGCCCTGCGCGAACTGACCGCGGGCATGCCGCAGACCGAGCGCGACGCGCTGCTGGCGCTGCCGACGCTGTACGGCGGCGTCGAGGTGATCGAGCGCGCCCGCGCGACGCTGCCGGCAAGCCCGGCCATCGGCCGTGCGCTCGATGAACTGGCGGCGCTGGCGGTGCAGGTGCGCGGCGCCAGCGTCAATATCGACCTGTCGGACCTGCGCGGCTACCACTACCACAGCGGCGTGATGTTCGCGGCCTACGTGGCGGGCCTGCCCAACTACGTGGCTCGGGGCGGCCGCTACGACAAGGTGGGCGAGGCCTTCGGCCGCGCGCGTCCGGCCACGGGTTTCTCGCTGGACCTGCGTGAAGTGGCGGCGCTGTCACCCGTCGAGGTGCGTGCGCTGGCGATTTTCGCCCCCTGGGATGCGGACCCGGCACTTCGTGCCGCGATCGCCGCGCTGCGCGCCGCGGGCGAGATCGTGATCCAGTCGCTGCCCGGCCACACGCATGAGCTCGATGAATTCAATTGCGACCGGCAGTTGGTGCGCAAGGATGCCGGCTGGGCCGTGGTGCCGCGCTGACGCATCGACGCCGCGGCGGTCCAAAAACCCGGAATCGCCCGGCAACAAGAGTAGAATACGTTTTTAACCTATTGACCAAAGCAATATGTCCGCATCCGCAGTAGGCCAGGGACGCAATGTCGTCGTGATCGGCACCCAGTGGGGTGACGAAGGCAAAGGAAAAATCGTCGATTGGCTTACCGACCATGCAAAGGGCGTGGTGCGGTTCCAGGGTGGCCACAACGCTGGCCACACGCTGATCATCGGCGGCAAGAAGACCATTCTCCGGCTGATCCCCTCGGGCATCATGCGCGCCGGCACGGTCTGCTACATCGGCAACGGTGTGGTGCTGTCGCCCGAAGCTTTGTTCCGTGAAATCGAAGAACTCGAAAGTGCCGGGCTGCAGGTGCAGAGCCGCCTGCGCATTTCCGAGGCGGCCACGCTGATCCTGCCGTACCACGTCGCCATCGACAAGGCGCGCGAAGCGCGCCGCGGCGCGGCCAAGATCGGTACCACCGGCCGCGGCATCGGTCCGGCCTATGAAGACAAGGTGGCACGCCGCGCGCTGCGCGTGCAGGACCTGTTCGACCCGCAGCAGTTCGCCGAACGCCTGCGCGAAAACCTGGACTTCCACAACTTCATGCTGACCCAGTACCTGGGCGCCGAAGCCGTCGATTTCCAGCAGACCCTGGACGAGGCGCTGGCCTACGCGCCGCGCCTGGCACCGATGGTCGCCGATGTCTCGGCCGAGCTGTACGCGGTCAACGCCGCCGGCGGCAACCTGATGTTCGAAGGCGCGCAGGGCACGCTGCTCGACGTCGACCACGGCACCTATCCGTTCGTCACCTCGAGCAACTGCGTGGCCGGTGCCGCCGCGGCCGGCGCGGGCGTGGGCCCGGGCCGCCTGAACTACATCCTCGGCATCACTAAGGCCTATTGCACCCGCGTCGGTGCCGGCCCGTTCCCGAGCGAGCTGTACGACAACGACAACCCCTCGCGCCAGGACCCGGTGGGCGTGCGCCTGGCCAACGTCGGCAAGGAGTTCGGCTCGGTCACCGGCCGTCCGCGCCGCACCGGCTGGCTGGATGCGGCCGCCCTCAAGCGCTCGGTGCAGATCAACGGCGTGTCGGGCCTGTGCATGACCAAGCTGGACGTGCTCGACGGCCTCGAAAGCATCAAGCTGTGCGTCGGCTATACGCTCGACGGCAGCACCGTCGACATCCTGCCGCGCGGCTCGGATGCCGTGGCGCGCTGCGAGCCGGTCTACGAAGAATTCCCGGGCTGGAACGAGTCCACCTTCGGCGTGAAGACGTGGGACGCACTGCCCGAGCAGGCCCGTGTCTACCTGAAGCGCGTGGAAGAAGTGGTCGGCATTCCGATCGACATGATCTCGACCGGCCCCGATCGCGACGAGACCATCCTGCTGCGCCATCCGTACAAGGCCTGAGCGCCTGCGCACTACCCGCAGGGCCGCGCGCCACGAGCGCCGCGGCCCGCCAGAAAATAAATCGGCCCGCGCAAGCGGGCCGAGCCATATCGGTCAACCGACCGCACGATATCACGAGCAAAACGATGAACCTGCCTACCAACGATGACGAGAACCTGTGGGTCTCCTGGGACGAATACCATCGCCTGATCGCACGCCTGTCGCTGAACGTGCATGAGTCGGGCTGGAAGTTCGACAAGATCCTGTGCCTCGCACGCGGCGGGCTGCGCGTGGGCGACCAGATGTCGCGCATCTTCGACGTGCCGCTGGCCATCCTGGCCACCAGCAGCTACCGCGAGGCCGCCGGCACGCAGCAGGGCGATCTCGACATCGCGCAGTACATCACCATGACCCGTGGCGAGTTGAGCGGCAAGATCCTGCTGGTCGACGACCTGGTGGACTCGGGCATCACGCTCGAGCGCGTGGGCCGCCACCTCAAGGAACGCTATCCGGCGGTGACCGAAGTGCGCTCGGCGGTGCTGTGGTACAAGGCGTGCTCCAAGGTGGAGCCGGACTATCACGTCACCTTCCTCGAGTCGAATCCCTGGATCCACCAGCCGTTCGAAGAGTACGACACGCTGCGCCCGCACAACCTCGCGGCTTGGCTCAAGCGCGGCAGGCGCGCCAGCCTGCTGGACGACGGCGGGCGCGACTGAGCGCGGTCCGGCTCAGTAGCCCACCGTGAAGCGCTGGCGCGAATGCGCCGGCGTCTCGATTTCATCGAGCATCGCGATGGCATAGTCTTCCATCGAGATCCAGCTCTTGCCTGCTGCGTCGCTCAGCAGGTCTTCCTTGCCGATGCGGAAATGGCCGGTGCGCTCGCCCGGCTCGAACAGCGCGGACGGCGACAGGAAGGTCCAGTCGATCTGCTGCTCGCCGCGCAGCGCGTTCAGGAAGTCGCGGCCGGCCAGCGCCTCGGCCTTGTAGGCGTCGGGAAAGTTGGGGGTGTCGACCAGCTGCACGCCCGGCGCGACATGGAGGCTGCCGGCACCGCCCACCACCAGCAGCCGCGGCACGCCCGCCTGGCGCACCGCCGTGGTTACCTGCTGCGCGTTCAGCTGGGCGAAGCGCGCGGTGCTGATGACGGCATCATGGCCGGCGAGGGCGGCGCTCAGTGCCGCGCTGTCGGTCGCATCCACATCCTTGCTGGTCACCCCTGCGCGCGCGGGCAAACGGCTGGCCTGGCGCGCGATGGCGGTCACCTGGTGGCCGCGGCGCACGGCTTCGTCGGTCAGGCGCGTGCCAACGCGGCCGCTGGCTCCAATGATGGCGATCTTCATGGTCACTCCTTGGTTGAGTCAGTTGTATATGAAACTGATGTGGTTACACATCGGGGTAAAAAAATCAGCGCTTGCGGCGCTGGCTGCCGCGCTCGACATCGGCCAGCATGCTGGCGATGGTGATGCCGGCCAGGGTCTCGTCCATGGCCGCCTGCGCGCGGTCGGCAACCTTGCGCAGCGCGCCCGTGATTTCGCGCCCGACCATGCAGGCCGGATTGGGCGCACTCTGGTGTAGCGTGATCAGCGCGGTGGTTTCGACCACGCGGAACACCTCCAGCAGCGTGATCGACGCGGCCGGCCGCGCCAGCGCGGCGCCGCCGGTGCTGCCCATGGTGGTGGCCACCAGTCCCGCCTCCGCCAGTTGGCCGACCAGGCGCCGGATCAGCGCCGGGTTGGTGCCGACGCTGCCGGCAATCAGCGACGACGGCACCGGCTCGGCGGAACTGGCCAGCAGGGTGAGGATATGGACGGCGACGGCAAACCGGCTGCTTGTGCTCATGATGTCGGGTGCGATGTGAAACCATGATAGTTACACATTGGGGGCAACGTCAAGTATCGGGAGAAGGCGGTTGCGGTGAAATGGTTTTGCACGGGCCGCCGGAATGCCGGAATCGCCACTGAAGCTGTTACACTCCCCGACATTGCCGTAACCTTGTGGTGCGGCTGCCGCGCGGGGTACGGTGCGCGGTTTCACGGACGGGAAAAAACCCGTACGCTCGCAGGTATGACATCGCGGCGGTGCCGCCAAGCAAGGAGTGCAAGTTGCCGGATCTGATGCGCGAAACAGGCGTAGAAAACAAAAAACCCGCAGGGCTCGAAAGCGCTGCGGGTTTTCCGGTAATTTGGTGCCCAGGAGAGGACTCGAACCTCCACAGTGTTGCCACCGCTAGGACCTGAACCTAGTGCGTCTACCAATTCCGCCACCTGGGCAGGTGTCGAAACAACCGAAGCGCTCATTATAGAGAGCGCGAGAATTTTGTCAAATAGTTTCCAGAAAAAATTGAATCAGAATAACTATCCGATCCCCAGCCGGGAAGAAATCCTGGGCGTGCTGAGAACGTCGGGATCCCCCCAGTCGGCAGGCGATATCGCCAAGGCGCTGGCGGTCACGCGCAAGGAGCATGACGGCTTCCAGAAGCGCCTGGCCGCGATGGAGCGCGACGGCCAGATCGAGCTCAACCGCAAGGGCCGCTACGAGCTGGCCCACCAGCCCAACTTCGTCACCGGCCGGGTGCAGGGCCACCGCGACGGCTTCGGCTTCCTGATCCGCGACGATGGCGAGGACGATATCTTCCTGCCCGAGCGCGAGCTGCAGAAGGCCATGCACAACGACCGCGCGCAAGTGCGCGTGGTGGGCTATGACCGGCGCGGTCGCCCTGAAGGGCAGATCGTCGAGATCATCGAGCGCGCCAACCGCTTTGTCATCGGCCGCCTGCTCAGCGAGGGCGGCGTGCTGGTGGTCGCGCCCGAAGACAAGCGCATCAGCCAGGACATCCTGATCCCGCCCAAGGCGCAGGGCAAGGCGCGCGTGGGGCAGGTGGTCAGCGTCGAGCTGACCGAATTCCCTGACCGCTACGTGCAGCCGGTTGGCCGCGTGGTGGAAGTGCTGGGCGAAATCGACGACCCCGGCATGGAGATCGAGATCGCCGTGCGCAAGTACGGCGTGCCGCACCAGTTCTCTCCGGCCGCTGCCCAGGAAGCCGCCGGGCTGCCCGACGAGGTGCGCCAGGCCGACCTGGACCACCGCATCGACCTGCGCGACATCCCGCTGGTCACCATCGACGGCGAAGACGCGCGCGACTTCGACGACGCGGTCTATTGCGAGCCGGTCAAGATCGGCCGCGCCAAGGGCTGGCGCCTGATCGTGGCGATCGCCGACGTGTCGCACTACGTGCGTCCGGGCACGCCGCTCGATGCCGATGCGCTCGACCGCGCCACCTCGGTGTATTTCCCGCGGCGCGTGATCCCGATGCTGCCGGAGAAGCTGTCCAACGGACTGTGCTCGCTCAATCCGCACGTGGACCGGCTGTGCATGGTGTGCGATGCCGTAATCACCGCCAAGGGCGAGCTCAAGGGCTACCAGTTCTATCCGGCGGTGATGCACTCGACGGCGCGGCTGACCTACAACGAGGTCTGGGCGGTGTTGTCCAACACCAAGGGCCCCGAGGCGCACAAGCGCAGCGAGCTGGTGCCGCACCTGCAGAACCTGTACGAGCTGTTCCAGGTCCTGCTCAAGGCGCGGCGCGCGCGCGGCGCGATCGACTTCGACACCACCGAAACCTATATCGTCTGCAATGCGCAGGGCAAGATCGAGCAGATCCTGCCGCGCACGCGCAACGATGCGCACCGGCTGATCGAGGAATGCATGCTGACCGCCAACGTGTGCGCGGCCGATTTCCTCGAACGCTTCAAGCACCCGGCGCTGTACCGCATCCACGCCGGCCCCAGCGACGAGAAGCTGAAGAACCTGCGCGACTTCCTGCGCACCGCCGGCCTGTCGCTGGGCGGCGGCGACAAGCCGCAGGCGTCGGACTATGCCGAGGTGATGGACAAGATCAAGTCCCGCCCGGACGCGCCGATGCTGCAGACCATGCTGCTGCGCTCGATGCAGCAGGCGGTGTACAGCCCCGACAATATCGGCCACTTCGGCCTGGCGTACGAGGCCTACGCGCACTTCACCAGCCCGATCCGCCGCTATCCCGACCTGCTGGTGCACCGCGCGATCAAGGCGGTGCTGGCGCACACCAAGTACCAGCCGGCATTTGCCCACGGCACCGAGCTGAACACCGCGATCTCGCCGAAGGCGCGCAGGCTGCAGGCGAAGGACGCGGAGCAAAAGGCCGAGCTGACCGCTGCGCGCGCCCGCCGCAACGAGGCCATCTGGGACGAGCTGGGCCTGCACTGCTCCGCCAACGAGCGCCGCGCCGACGAGGCCTCGCGCGATGTCGAGGCCTGGCTCAAGTGCTACTTCATGCGCGACAAGCTGGGCAGCGACTATGCCGGCACCATCAGCGCCGTGACCTCGTTCGGCATCTTCGTGCAGCTCGACGAGCTGTACGTGGAGGGCCTGGTCCACGTGACCGAGCTGGGCAGCGACTACTTCCAGTACGACGAGGCCCGCAACGAGCTGCGCGGCGAGCGCACCGGCATCCGCTACCGGCTTACTGACCGCGTGCGCGTGCAGGTGTCGCGCGTCGACCTGGATGCGCGCAAGATCGATTTCCGCCTGGTGCAGGAGCCGTCGGCGAAGACTCTGCGCGCGCGGGTTACGGGCGCCGAGACCCAGCCGCGCGTGCCGGCCGCGCATGCGGTGCCGGCGCGCAAGAAGGGCCGCCAGCTGGCCGCGCTGCTGGGCGGTTCCTCCAAACCGGAAGAGTCGTTCGACGAAACCCTGGACCGGGTGATCGAAGAGCAACCGGTGTTCGAGGCGGTGATCACGCCGCTCAAGCCGCATCTGAAGACCGGCAAGCCGGGCAAGCGCGCCGCCAAGCCCAAGCCCGCGCACCTGGAAAAGCCGCGCAAGCCGGCCTCCAAGGCGCACCCGGCCAAGCCGGCAGGCAAGACCGCCGCCAAGCGCACGCCGCGCAAGCGCTAGCGGATCGGCGCTGGATTGCCGTCGGGTTGCCGCCCCCGCCCACGCGGGGACGGCGGCCGGGCGGGTACAATCGCGCCCATGGCTAAACAAAAACTCCTGATCGGCTTTCACGCCGTGACCGCGCGCCTGCGGCAAGACCCCAAGGGCGTGTCCGATATCTACATTGAATCCGCCCGCCGCGACCGGCGCATGCAGGACTTCGTGCGCCTGGCCGAAAGCCTGGGCGTGCGCCTGCATCCGGTCGATGCCGAGCGCCTGCGCGGCATGGCAGGCACCGACCGCCACCAGGGCGTGGTGGCGCGTGCCGAGGACGTGGCACTGGCGCTGAACCTGGACGAGTTGCTCGACGGCATCGAAGGCACGCCGCTGCTGCTGGTGCTGGACGGCGTCACCGACCCGCACAACCTGGGCGCCTGCCTGCGCGTGGCCGACGGTGCCGGCGCGCACGCCGTGATCGCGCCCAAGGACCGCAGCGTCGGCCTGAACGCCACCGTGGCCAAGGTCGCCAGCGGCGCGGCCGAAACCGTGCCCTACATCACCGTGACCAACCTGGCCCGCACCCTGCGCGAACTGCAGGAGCGCGGCATCTGGGTGATCGGCACCGCCGACGGCA
This sequence comes from Cupriavidus sp. SS-3, assembly GCF_035818815.1. Lineage (NCBI taxonomy): Bacteria > Pseudomonadati > Pseudomonadota > Betaproteobacteria > Burkholderiales > Burkholderiaceae > Cupriavidus > Cupriavidus sp. SS-3. Next base: position 343,311 of record NZ_JAYLVT010000004.1, on the reverse strand, counting down.
CCGAGAAGTCGCTGTACGACATCGATTTCAAGGGACCGACCGCGATCGTAATGGGCGCCGAGGGGGAGGGCATGCGCCGCCTGACGCGCGAAACCTGCGACGAGCTGGTCGGCATCCCGATGGCGGGCGGCGTGGAAAGCCTGAACGTGTCGGTGGCCAGCGGCGTGTGCCTGTACGAGGCCGTGCGCCAGCGGCGCCTGCCACGCTGAGACCATGGCCGACGAGTCGCGTCTGCCGGCACTCCCGGGGCTCGAGGAAGCGCGTCGGCTGATCGACCGTGCCAGCAATATCTTCGTGCTGACCGGCGCCGGTATTTCCGCCGAATCCGGCGTGCCGACCTTCCGCGACGCCATGACCGGGCTGTGGGAACAGTTCGATCCGGAAGAGCTGGCCAGCGAGGCGGCCTACCGCCGCCAGCCGGCGCTGGTGTGGCAGTGGTACCAGCATCGGCGCGAACTGGTGGCGGCGGTGCATCCTAATCCGGCGCACCATGCGCTGGTGGCGCTGGCCGCGCAGAAGCCGCTCACGCTGGTGACACAGAACGTTGATGGCCTGCACCAGCGCGCGGGCAGCGCCGGCGTGATCGAACTGCACGGCAACCTGTTCGCCAACAAGTGGCTGGATGGCTGCGGCCGCTGCAGCGAGGCGGCCGCGCTGCCCGGCATGCCGCCGCGCTGCAACCTGTGCGGCGCGCTGATGCGCCCGGGCGTGGTGTGGTTCGGCGAAGACCTGCCGCGCGTGGCGCGCTACCGCGCCGAGCATGCGGCGCAGACCTGCGACCTGTGCCTGGTGGTCGGCACCTCGGGGCTGGTGTACCCGGCGGCGGGGCTGCCGGGCGTGGCGCGCGAGCATGGCGCGCCGGTGATCGTGGTCAATCCGCAGCCGTCGGCGCTGGACCAGACCGCCGACATCGTGCTGTCGGCCGCGGCTGGCGCCTGCCTGCCCCGGCTGTGGTCGCAGCCGGCGCCATCGGCCGGCTGAAGCGCGGGGCCGCGCGCCGGCGCGCGGCGGTGCTTATTGCTGCGCCAGCCCGGCGATCAGCTTCTCCAGCTTGACCGCATCCGCGGCAAACAGGCGGATGCCCTCGGCCAGTTTCTCCGTCGCCATGGCGTCTTCGTTGAGCTGCCAGCGGAACGACGGCTCGTCCGCGGTGATGCGGGCGATGTTGGCCGCCTGGGCCTGGTCCACCGACAGCTTGTGCACCACCGGACCCTCGCCGCCGGCGAGCTGCTCGAGCAGTTCGGGGCTGATGGTCAGCAGGTCGCAGCCGGCCAGCGACAGGATCTGCGCGGTGCTGCGGAAGCTCGCGCCCATCACCTCGGTGGGATAGCCGAACTTCTTGTAGTAGTCGTAGATCTGGCGCACCGAGCGCACGCCCGGATCGTTGTCGCCGCCGTTGGCCGCTGCGTCCCATTGCTCGCCCGCCTGCTTCTTGTACCAGTCGAAGATGCGGCCGACGAACGGCGAGATCAGCTGGGCGCCGGCCTCCGCGCAGGCGACTGCCTGCACCAGCGAGAACAGCAGCGTCATGTTGCAGCGGATGCCGTCGCGCTGCAGGATCTCGGCGGCGCGGATGCCTTCCCAGGTGGAGGCGATCTTGATCAGCACGCGCTCGCGCGCGATGCCGCGCTGCTCGTACAGCTGGATCAGGTGGCGCGCCTTGTTCACCGTGGCGGTGGTGTCGAACGACAGGCGCGCATCGACCTCGGTCGAGACGCGGCCTGGGACGAGCGCCAGGATCTCGCAGCCGAATGCGATCAGCACTTCGTCCATCACCGCGTCGACGCCGCCGTTGCCGTGGTGGTCCTGCACCGCGCGCTCCAGCAGGTGGCGGTATTCGGGTTTCTGTACCGCCTTCAGGATCAGCGACGGATTGGTGGTCGCGTCCTGCGGGGTGTACTGCTTCATCAGCTGGAAGTCGCCGGTATCGGCCACCACCGTGGTGAACTGCCTGAGTTGTTCGAGCTGGTTCATGGTCGCTAGGTCGTCTGCTTGGGCGTCTGCAAAAAGCGTTCGCGGGCTGTAAGGGGGCGCATGCGGCACCGGTGCGGTCCATTGTACCTGCGCGGTTGCCGCCACCCGCGCGGCGCGCCACCGCAATCCGCTACACTACGCCTTTTCCCCCAACGCAATCTGGCTGTTGTCATGACTCAGGATGAACTCAAGGCGCTGGTCGCGCAAGCCGCCGCCGACTACGTGAAGCAGGAAGTGCCCGAAGGGGCCGTGCTCGGCGTGGGCACCGGCTCCACCGCCAACCTATTCATCGACGCCGTGGCGGCGTTCAAGGAGCGCTTCGCGGGTGCGGTATCGAGCTCCGAGGCTTCCACGCGGCGCCTGCAGCAGCATGGCTTCAAGGTGCTGGACCTGAACGAGGTCGACGAGATCCCGGTGTATGTCGACGGCGCCGACGAGATCGATGCCAGCGGCGCCATGATCAAGGGTGGCGGTGGCGCGCTGACGCGCGAGAAGATCGTCGCCTCGGTGGCCAAACGCTTTGTCTGCATCGCCGACGGCAGCAAGCTGGTCCAGACCATGGGCACCTTCCCGCTGCCGGTCGAGGTGGTGCCGATGGCACGTGCCGCGGTGGCGCGCAAGCTGCAGGCCCTGGGCGGCCAGCCGCGCCTGCGCATGACCAAGGAAGGCGGGATCTACAAGACCGACAACGGCAATGTGATCCTCGACGTGGCCGGCCTGAAGATCGACGATCCGCGCGGCCTGGAGCAGACCGTCAACCAGGTGCCGGGCGTGGTCACGGTGGGGCTGTTCGCGCTGCGCGGCGCCGACGTGCTGCTGCTCGGCACCGGCGACGGCGTGCAGCGCACGGACTACTGAACGCACGGCCCGGCGCGGGCGTCAGTCACCAAGCAAAATGGGGTGCCCGAGGCACCCCATTTTTCATGATCGCAAGACCGGCTCAGGACTGCGGCGGCACGTAACCCTGGGCCTGGTCGGCGCCTTCGCCGAAGAAGTACTTCTCGGTCTGCTTGAGCAGGTACTGGCGCGCACGCGCATCGGCCATGTTCAGGCGGTTTTCGTTGATCAGCATGGTCTGGTGCTTGAGCCAGCCGGCCCAGGCTTCCTTGGACACGTTCTGCCAGATCTTCTTGCCCAGTTCGCCGGGCAGCGGCGGGAAGTCGAGACCTTCGGCTTCCTTGTTCAGCTTGATGCAATGGACCGTGCGGGCCATGGGGACTCCTTGGTATGTTCGTGAGAGCTTCAGCGCTGGCGCTATTGTAGCCAAGCAGGGAGGCCGGCCGCGGCGCGGCGGCGATTGCCCCTACGCCGTCACAGCTTTTTCATCAGCACCATCGACTTGCGCTGCCAGTTGTAGAGCTTGCGCTTGTCCTCGGGCAGGTCGTCGACCGTGGCGTGGACGAAGCCGCGCTTGAGGAACCAGTGCTCGGTGCGGGTGGTGAGCACGAACAGCCGCTCCAGCCCCAGCGCGCGGGCGCGGCGCTCGATGCGCTTGAGCAGGCGCTCGCCGTCGCCGGTGCCCTGGGCTTCCTGCGATACCGTCAGGCACGCCATCTCGCCCATGTTCTCGCGCGGATAGTCGTACAGCGCGGCACAGCCGAACAGCACGCCGTCGTGCTCGATCACCGAGAAGTTGGCGATATCGCGCTCGATCAGGTGGCGCCCGCGCGGCACCAGCGTGCCGTCCTGCTCCAGCGGCGCGATCAGCTGCACGATGCCGCCGACGTCGTCCAGCGTGGCCTCGCGCAGGCTTTCCAGGTCGGTGTCGGACAGCATGGTGCCGACGCCGTCGTGCAGGAACAGCTCCAGCAGCACCGCGCCGTCGAGCGAGTAGGGGATCAGGTGGGCGCGCGGCACGCCGCCCTTGAGCGCCTTGACCAGGTGCTGCAGGTAGTTGGCCACGTCGGGCGGCAGGTGGTTGTTCTGCAGCCGTTCCACCGCGGTGCGCAGCGACATTTCCTGCATCATCTTGCCGACCGGGTCGGGCACGCCCGGCACTTCGGTAATGAAGATCAGCTTGTCGGCCTTGAGCGCGGTGGCGGTGGCGCTGGCCACGTCTTCCATCGACAGGTTGAAGGCCTGGCCGGTGGGCGAGAAGCCCAGCGGCGACAGCAGCACCACCTTGCCGTGCGACAGCGACATGCGCACGGATTCGGCGTCGATCTTGCGCACCAGCCCGGTGTGCTGGTAGTCGGTACCGTTGACGATGCCGACCGGGCGCGCGGTGACGAAGTTGCCGGAGATCACCGACAGCTGGGCGCCGGCCATCGGCGTGTTGGGCAGGCCCTGGCTGAACGCGGCCTCGATATCCAGGCGCAGTTCGCCGGCGGCTTCCTTGGCGCATTCGAGCGCGGCGTTGTCGGTGACGCGCACGCCGTCGACGAATTGCGACTCGACATGGCGCAGCGCCAGCTGCTCTTCCACCTGCGGCCGCGAGCCGTGCACCAGCACGATCTGCATGCCCATGGCATGCAGCAGCGCGACGTCGTTGACCAGCGCATTGAGCACGCCCGACTTGACCAGTTCGCCGGCGAAGGCGATCACGAAGGTCTTGCCGCGGAAGGCATGGATATACGGCGCCACCATGCGCAGCCAGTCGACGAACTGCTGGTGGTCAGGGCCGCTGCGATCCGGATCGGCCGTGACCGGCTCGGGGGAGGTCGGGGCGGGGGCGGGGAGCTCTGCCGCGGCAGGAGGCTCCGCCTGCGCCGGCGCGGCCGGGTCGGTCGGAGCAGCGGGAGCGGAGGCAGGCGCCGTCTGCGGCGCGTCGGTTCTGGCGTTCATGCCGCGGATTATAATCCCGGCCAATGTCAGAACAACGCCCCGTCAAGCCCAAACCACCGGTGTCGCCGCGCCCGCGCGCCGGTGCCGGCCAGCCCGCCTCCCCCGCCCAGTCCCGCCCGGCGCCCGGCCCGGCCAGGCCGCAGCAGGCCGGCCCGGCAAGGCCGGCCGGTGCGCGGCCCGCCACTGAGGGCGGCCCGCGCCCCCCTCGTGGCGCGCGGCCGCCGCGGCCCCCGCGCCAGGCCAATCCGCTGCCGCCGATCACCTTCCCCGAAGTCCTGCCGGTATCGGCGCGCCGCGACGAGATCGCCGCGGCGCTGCTGGCCAACCAGGTGGTGATCGTTTCCGGCGAGACCGGTTCGGGCAAGACCACGCAGTTGCCCAAGATCTGCCTGTCGATCGGGCGCGGTCCCGGCCGCGAGGGCGGGGGGCTGATCGGCCACACCCAGCCGCGCCGCATCGCGGCCACCTCGACCGCCAAGCGGATTGCGCAGGAGTTGGGCACGCCGCTGGGCGAGCATGTGGGCTACCAGGTGCGCTTCAACGACACCATGTCGTCGGGCGCGTCGGTCAAGCTGATGACCGACGGCATCCTGCTCGCCGAAACCCAGAACGACCCGCTGCTGCGAGCCTACGACACGCTGATCATCGACGAGGCGCACGAGCGCAGCCTCAATATCGACTTCCTGATCGGCTACCTGCGCCAGATCCTGCCGAAGCGGCCTGACCTGAAGGTGATCATCACCTCGGCCACCATCGACGCGCAGCGCTTTGCCAAGCATTTCGCCACCGGGGACAAGCCGGCGCCGGTGATCGAGGTCAGCGGCCGGCTGTACCCGGTGGAGGTGCGCTACCGCCCGATCGCCGACGACGCGCCCGCCGCCGGGGCGCCGCGCAGCCCGCAGGCGCGCGAGCGCGACCTGTACGACGGCATCGTCGATGCCGTCGACGAGCTGTGCCGCGCCGGCCCCGGCGACGTGCTGGTGTTCCTGCCCGGCGAGCGCGAGATCCGCGAGGCCGCCGAGGCGCTGCGCAAGCACCACCCGCCGCATACCGAGATCCTGCCGCTGTTCGCGCGGCTGTCGGTGCAGGAGCAGGAGCGGGTGTTCAAGCCGTCGAATGCGCGCCGCATCGTGCTGGCGACCAACGTTGCCGAAACCTCGCTGACGGTGCCGGGCATCCGCTACGTGGTCGATACCGGGCTGGCGCGCGTCAAGCGCTATTCGTACCGCAACAAGGTCGAGCAGCTGCAGGTCGAGGCGATCTCGCAGGCTGCCGCCAACCAGCGCGCCGGCCGTTGCGGCCGGGTGGCCAATGGGGTTTGCATCCGGCTGTACGAGGAAGCGGATTTCACCGGACGCCCGCGCTTTACCGATCCCGAAATCCTGCGCTCGTCGCTGGCCGCGGTGATCCTGCGCATGAAGGCGCTGCGGCTGACCGATATCGAGGCGTTCCCGTTCATCGAGCCGCCGCTGGGCCGCGCGGTGGCCGACGGCTACCAGCTGCTGCAGGAACTGGGCGCGGTCGACGACGCCAACCAGCTGACCGGCATCGGCCGCCAGCTGGCCAAGCTGCCGCTCGACCCGCGCGTGGCGCGCATGATCCTGGCCGCGCGCGAGCACCAGTGCCTGCGCGAGGTGCTGATCATCGCCAGCGCGCTCTCGGTGCAGGATCCGCGCGACCGCCCGCAGGAAGCGCAGGAAGCCGCCGACCAGGCCCACCGCAAGTTCATGGACGAGAAGTCCGAGTTCCTCGGCTGGGTCAGGCTGTGGAAGTGGTTCGAGGACGCGGTTGCGCACAAGAAGTCCAACCGCCAGCTGCAGGACCAGTGCCGCGCGCACTTCCTGTCGCACCTGCGGCTGCGCGAATGGCGCGACGTGCATTCCCAGCTGCTGACCACGGTGACCGAGCAGGGCTGGCGCCTGAACGACAGCGAGCCGACCTACGAGCAGGTGCACCAGGCCCTGCTGACCGGCCTGCTGGGCAACGTCGGCTGCCGCATCGAGGATGGTGACGGCAAGGGCCGCGAATACCTCGGCGCGCGCGGCATCAAGTTCCACCTGTGGCCGGGCTCGCTGATCGCGCGCAAGGTCGGGCGCTGGGTGGTCGCGGCCGAGCTGGTCGAGACCAGCCGGCTGTTCGCGCGCACGCTGGCGCGCATCGAGCCGGAATGGCTGGAACAGGTGGGCCGCCACCTGCTCAAGGTCAGCTGGAGCGATCCGCACTGGGAGAAGAAGGCCGGCCAGGTGCTGGCGCTGGAGCGCGCCACGCTGTACGGGCTGGTGGTCTACCAGCACCGCCGTGTGCACTACGGCCCGATGAACCCGCGCGAGGCGCGCGAGCTGTTTATCCGCCGCGCGCTGGTCGAGGGCGAGTTCGACACGCGCCTGCCGTTCTACGCGCACAACCAGCGCCTGGTGCGCGAGATCGAGAACCTGGAGCACAAGTCGCGGCGCCAGGACGTGCTGGTCGACGATGAGCTGATCTACGCCTTCTACGACCGCGCGATCCCGGCCGACATCTGCCAGCAGGCCGCGTTCGAGCAGTGGTATCAGGCCGAGAGCGCGCAAGACCGCAAGCTGCTGTACCTGAACCGCGACGAACTGATGCGGCACGAGGCCGCCGGCATCACCACCGACCTGTTTCCCAAGACCATGGCCGTGGCCGGCGTGGACATGGGCCTGACCTACCATTTCGAGCCAGGCAGCCACCGCGACGGCGTGACCCTGACCGTGCCGCTGTACGCGCTCAACCAGGTGCGCCCAGAGCGCGCCGACTGGCTGGTGCCGGGCATGATCAAGGAGAAGGTGCACCTGCTGCTGAAGTCGCTGCCGCAGAAGCTGCGCCGCCACTGCGTGCCGCTGCCGGACTATGCCGCGGGTTTTGTCGCGCGCCAGCCGTTTGGCGAAGGCGAGCTGCTGGACGTGCTGATCGCCGATATCCGCGAGCAGACCGGCACCATGGTCCGGCGCGCGGACTTCAAGCTGGAAACGCTGCCCGCGCACCACGCGATGAACTTCAAGGTGATCGACGAGCACGGGCGCCAGCTCGACATGGGCCGCAACCTGGCCCAGCTGCGCGCCGAACTGGGCGGGCAGGCGCAGCAGTCGTTTCAGCGCGTAGCCGCGCAGGCCGCGGCCCAGGCCGCCGCCACCCAGCCCCCGGGGCAGGCACCGGAGCAGGCGCCAGTGCTGGCCGCGGCGGAACCCGGCAAGTACGAGGGCCTGACCGGCTGGAGCTTCGGCGAGCTGCCGGAGCTGCTCGAGATCCGCAAGGGCAGCCAGACCCTGTTCGGCTATCCGGCGCTGGTCGACCGCGGCACGCACTGCGACATCGAGGTCTTCGACGATCCGCAGGAAGCGGCCCGCACCCACCACCTGGGGCTGCGCCGGCTGTTCGCGCTGCAGTTGCGCGAGCAGGTCAAGTTCATCGAGAAGAACATCCCGGGGCTGCAGCAGATGGCGATGCAGTACATGACGCTGGGCACGCAGGAGATGCTGCGCGAGCAGATCGTGATGCTGGCGCTGGAGCGCGCCTGCATGCAGGCGCCGCTGCCGCGCAACGACGCCGAGTTCAATGCCCGCAAGGACGAAGGCCGTACCCGGCTGTCGCTGCTGGCGCAGGAAATCGCGCGGCTGGCGGGCGCCATCCTTGCCGAATACGCCGGGCTGCCGCGCAAGCTGCTGCAGGCCAAGCCGTTCCCCGGCGCCCATGCGGACATGGAAGCCCAGCTGGGCCGGCTGATGGGCAAGCGCTTTATCGACGAAACCCCGTACACGCAGCTGGTCCATTTCCCGCGCTACCTGAAGGGCATTGCCATGCGCGTCGACAAGCTCAAGGGCGATCCGGCCCGCGACAGCCAGCGCCTGCAGGAGATGGCGCCGCTGGTGCAGCAGTGGCAGCGGGCCGAGAAGCAGCTACGCACCCAGGGCCGCGGCGGCGAGGATGCGCGGCTGGAGGAATTCCGCTGGATGCTGGAAGAGCTGCGCATCGCGCTGTTCGCCCAGGAACTGCGCACGCCGGTGCCGATGTCGGTCAAGCGGCTGCAGAAGGTGTGGGAATCGATGCAGCGCTGAGGTCCGCGCGCCGGCATGGCGGTAAATGGTCGTGCCGGCGCAACAATCTGCCAAATACTTGTCTGCCGCCAGCCGAGACGTCAGCGGAATTAGCCGGCCAAACGTTAGAATCGCCGATTCAGTTCTTCTGGTAGCGGGTCTTATGTTCGCATTGCGGCGGTGGGTGGCTGGTGGGATCACGGTGGGCGCGGTCGCGCTGGGCCTGATGGCGGTGCCGGCTCGGGCGGAAGTGGTGGTGATCCTCAACTCGGGTGATGCCACCGTCACGCTGATCGACAAGGACACGCAGAAGGTGCTCGAGACCTTCCCGATCGGCAAGGAGCCTCACCACCTGATCGCCACGCCCGACGACAAATCGCTGATCGTCGCCAATGCGGTCGGCAACGACCTGGTCTTCCTGGATCCGGTCAGCGGCAAGGTCCAGCAGCGCGTGCCCAATGTCGACGACCCGTACCAGATCGGCTTCTCGCCGGACCAGAAGTGGTTTGTCGCCACCGGCAACCGGCTCGACCGCGTCGACGTGTACCGCTGGGATGGCAAGGCGCTGAAGCTGGCCAAGCAGTATCCGCTGGCCAAGACGCCCAGCCATATCGCCTTTACCGCCGACAGCCGCATCGCCTTCATCACGCTGCAGGATTCCAACGAAGTAGCTGCCATCGACCTGGTCACGCAGAACGTAATGTGGCGCATGGAAACCGGTTCGGCGCCGGCGGGGATCTGGGTCACGCCGGACCAGAAATACCTGCTGGTGGGGATGACCGGGGCCGACTACGTCGCCGTGATCGACTGGCGCACCCGCACCGTGGTCAAGCAGATCCAGACCGGCAAGGGCGCGCATAATTTCCGCGCCGTCGGCGACCGGCGCCACCTGTTCCTCAGCAACCGCGTCACCGGCAGCATCAGCATCATCGACCAGCAGACGCTGAGCAAGGTCGGCGACATCACCGGCCTGCCACCGGGGCCCGACGACATGGAGCTGACCGCCGACGGCAAGACCCTGTGGGTGACCTTCCGCTGGGCGCGCTCGGTCGGGCTGGTCGACGTGGCCAGCCGCAAGCTGGTCAAGACCGTGCGGGTCGGGCGCTCGCCGCACGGGATCTATTTCCGCACGCGCGCGCCGCTGTACTGACGCAAAGCGGGCAGGGCAGGGACCATGGCACGGATCAGGGCATTGCGCTCCGCGACGATCAACAAGTGGCTGGCCGCTGTGGTGCTGGCGTGCGGCATGCCGCTGGCGCAGCAAGCCGCTGCCGCGCCGGCCACCAGGGCATGCCCGGCCGGCACGCTCTACCTGACCTTCGACACCGGCAGCATGAGCCAGGCGCAGCTGATCGCCGACACGCTGCGGCGCCACCAGATCCGCGCCACCTTCTTCCTGGCCAACGAGCCGACGGTGCGCAAGGACGGATCGCTCGACCCGTCATGGGCCCCTTACTGGAAGTCGCTGGTGGCCGACGGCCACGCCTTCGGCACGCACACCTTCGATCATGTCTATCTGCGCAGCGTGCGCGCCGGCCAGGTGACCATGCGGCCGCAGTTCGGCGCGCGGGCGGGCCAGGACGTGGCCATGGACCAGGCCGGCTTCTGCAAGGAATTGCGGCGCAGCGCCGAGGCGCTGCGCGCCATGACCGGAGCGGACATGGTGCCGCTGTGGCGCGCCCCGGGCGGCCGCACCGCGCCGCAGACGCTGCAATGGGCCGAACAATGCGGCTTCCGCCATGTCGGCTGGGCGCCGGCCGGCTTTCTGGGCGATGAGCTGTCTTCGGAGCGCTATCCCAACGCCGTTCTGCTGCAGCGCGCGCTGTCCAGCCTGCGCGACGGCGATATCGCCATGGCGCACCTCGGCATCTGGTCGCGGCAGGACCCGTGGGCGCCGGCGGTGCTCGAGCCGCTGCTGACCGGCCTGGAGCGCAAGGGCTTCTGCTTCGCGACGCTGCGCGAACACCCGGCCTATCGCGACTGGATCGCGCGGCCCATTGGAACCCAGGAGGGCGCACGCTGATGTGGGAGACGCTGAACGGCTGGATCGGCCAGATCGAAGGCACGCTGTTCCAGGATCTGGTGCTGCCCGTGGTCTATGACCTCGGCTTCGGCCGCTATGCCGAGGAAGCCTTCACCGGCACCGAATGGCTGCTGGTGGGGCTGGTGCAGATCGCGGTGATGGCACTGATCCTCGGTCCGCTGGAGAAATGGCGCCCGGTCGAGGCCGTGGCCGACCGGGCCGCGATCCGCACCGACATCCTCTACACCGTGATCCACCGCCTCGGCCTGTTCCGGCTGGCGATGTTCTTCCTGCTGGCGCCGCTGACCGACGCGCTCGAAGGCCACCTGCGGCTGATGGGCTGGCACCGCATCAATGTGGAAGACTGGTGGCCGGGCGTGACCTCGGTGCCGCTGGTCAGCTTCTTTGTCTACCTGCTGCTGTTCGACCTGCTCGATTACTGGTATCACCGGCTGTCGCACTCGTTCCGCTGGTGGTGGCACCTGCATGCGGTGCACCACAGCCAGCGCCAGATGACGCTGTGGAGCGACAACCGCAATCATCTGCTCGACGACATGCTGCGCGACCTGGTGTTTGCGCTGGTGGCGCTGGGCGTGGGCGTGGAGCCGTCGCAGTATGTGCTGCTGGTGGCGCTGTCGCAGCTGCTGCAGAGCCTGCAGCATGCCAACCTGCGGCTGCACTTCGGCACCCTCGGCGAGCGGCTGCTGATTTCGCCGCGCTTCCACCGCACCCACCACGCGGTCGGCATCGGCCATGAAGCCGACGGTGCGCCGGCAAAGCTGGGCGGCTGCAACTACGGCGTGATCTTTCCCTGGTGGGACATGCTGTTCGGCACCGCGGTCTTCACCGAGACCTACCATCCCACCGGCATCCGCGATCAGCTGCCGCCGCCGGTGGGCAAGGGCCACGACTACGGCACGGGCTTCCTGGCCCACCAGTGGTACGGCATCAAGCGGCTGCTGCGGCTGCGCTGACGGGTGCGTTGACCGCTGGGCTGACGGTGCATGCGAGGCCATCCTCCAGTGGCTTCGGCCGCCGCCGCACCATGGCGGCAAGCGGCGTATGCTAGTGTTCCGGGTTGCCGCCGGCCCGTCGCCCTGCTGACCTGGCCGGCTCCCCGCGACTTTCCTGTCTTGCCTTCGACTGCATGAACGATATCTTCCGCTCGTTTGGCCGCGCGCTGGTCAGCCAGCTGCATCCGCGCATGCTGATGCTGACCGTGCTGCCTTTCGTCCTGGCCACGCTGCTGTGGGGCGGCCTGCTCTGGTGGGGCTGGGACCCCATCATGGGCGCCACGCGCAGCTTCCTGGAAACCTCGATCCTGACCAGCTGGATCTACAGCGCGCTCGACTGGTTCGGGCTGCAATCGATGCGCTCCATCGTGGCGCCGCTGTTCGTCGCGGCGCTGGCGATCCCGCTGGTGATCGCGTCGATGCTGATGTTCATCGGCGTGTTCTCGGTGCCGGCGGTGGTGCGCCACCTCGAGCGCAGCTACCCGGAGCTGGCCAAGGCCCACGGCGGCAGCGTGCTGGGCAGCGTGTTCCACTCGCTCGGCAGCACCCTGGTGTTCCTGTCGCTGGTGCTGGTGACGCTGCCGCTGTGGCTGATCCCGCCGTTCTTTGCGCTGATTCCGCCGGTGCTGTGGGGCTGGCTGACCTACCGCGTGATGACGTATGACGCGCTCGCCGACCACGCCAGCGCCGAAGAGCGCAAGACGCTGGTGCGGCGCCATCGCACGCCGCTGCTGGTGATCGGCGTGGCGGTGGGGCTGCTGGGCTCGGCGCCGACGATACTGTGGGTGTCTTCGGCGGCGGTGATCTTCCTGTTCCCGTTCGTGCTGGCCGGCACGCTCTGGCTCTATGTGCTGATCTTTATTTTCTCGGCGTTGTGGTTCGGCCATTTCTGCCTGCGCGCGCTGGCGCAGCTGCGCGCCGAACGCGCGGCCGTGCCGGCCCGGCCGCCTGCCGCCCCGCCGTCGGGCGGGGACGTCATTGACCTGGCGCCGCACGACGTGCGCCGCATCGAAAACTCCTGAAGCGAGGGCAATATGGGTTTCGGCCTGATCGTGATTGGCGACGAGATTCTGTCCGGGCGGCGCGAAGACAAGCACCTGCGCCGCACCATCGAACTGCTGGGCGCGCGCGGCCTGGCGCTGGACTGGGCCGAGTATGTCGGCGACGACCGCGCCCGTATCACCGCCACGCTGCGGCGCACGCTGGCCGGCCCCGACGTGGTGTTCTGCACCGGCGGCATCGGCGCCACGCCCGACGACCACACGCGCCAGTGCGCGGCTGCGGCGCTGGGCGTGTCGCTGGTGCTGCATCCCGAGGCGCGCGAACTGATCGCGCTGCGCATTGCCGAAACCGCCGGGGGCGACCCGGTCAAGGGCGACCTGACGCTGCCGGAGAACCAGCACCGCTTCAAGATGGGCGAGTTCCCAGAGGGCGCGCGCATCATTCCCAACAGCTATAACCGCATCCCCGGCTTCTCGGTCGGCCACCATCATTTCATGCCGGGCTTCCCGGTGATGGCGTGGCCGATGATGGAGTGGGTGCTGGACCACGACTATGCGCACCTGTTCCACCAGGTCTCGCAGCAGGAGCGGGCCTTCTACGTGTTCGAGGCGCCGGAGTCGACGCTGACCCCGCTGATGGAGAAGGTCGAGTCGGCGCATCCGGGCATCCGCGTGTTCAGCCTGCCGTCGGTCGGCGACGTGCAGCGCGGCGACCGCTTCGCGCGCCGCCATATCGACCTGGGCGTCAAGGGCCCGGCCGAGCTGCTGGCCCCGGCCTATGCGATGCTGCTCGAAGGCGTGCAGGCGATGGGGTACGAGACCGTGGAGCAGCCGCCGCGTCAGGCAACGCAGGCCTAGACGTTCCGGCCGGGCAAGAAAAAGGGGCAGCCTTGGCTGCCCCTTTGCATTCAGGTCCGGACGCAATCAGGCGCCATGCCACGGTAGACCGCGCACGCACCAGCCCTCGACGGTCTTGCGGTGGTGGTGGTCGTCGCGGTTGCCTTCGAAACCTTCCAGCACGTCCATGGCGAAGTGGTAGCCGGCTTCGGTGGCCACCCGCGCCGCGTGCTTGGAGCGCGCCGCGCTGCGGCACAGGAACAGCACCGGCACGTCGGACGGCACGCGCGCGCGCAGTTCCTCGACAAAGCGCGCGTTCTGCGCGCCGCCCGGGTAGGACATCCATTCGACATGGGCGAACTGCGCGTCGGGCACGTCGACGCCGCCGACCCAGTCCAGCTCGGCCTGCGTGCGCACGTCCACCAGCACGGCGGCAGGGTCGTTCTGCAGCAGGGCATAGGCTTCCTGCGGCGACAGCGCGCCGAAGTACGGCAACTGGTTTTGTTCCTGGCGCTGGCGGGCGGCCTGGAGGAGATCGTCTCGGGTGGTCATCGGCGTGACAAATTGAATGGGTGGAATCGTGGCGCAAGGGCCGCAACCCGTTATTCTATAGCGCCGCGGCGGCGAGGCGGTGGCGGTGCTGGCCGGGAGAGCCCGGAAAGCGCCGCCCGAGGGCGAGAGCCGACCGATTTTGGTGCGTACGCACTATTACGGTGCTGGCGCTTGATGTTTGCACCATGATGGTGTTCCATGACGCTGGCAACCGTGGTTGCGCGTGTCGCGGCAGCGCCACATCAGCCCCCGCCTGGCTGGAAGGCGTTTTCGCCGCCGGCCAGCATGGTGCGCGATTCGCCGGAGTTGCACAATTTTCGGGCCCGGCGCCGCGAGGGACGTTTGGTTGGCACGCTTTCTGCTAACATCCGTCGTCCTTTCGCGGCGAGGCCAGTCAGGCGCGGCAACATGCAGCGGCGCCGCTGGCGACAGTCCCAAGAATTGGCTTTCACAGACATTTGCCGAATACCCAGGAGATTGGCATGGCCCACAGCGTTGCAGACGTGATGAAGCTGGTGAAGGAAAACGACGTCAAGTTCGTCGATTTCCGCTTCACCGATACCAAAGGCAAGGAGCAACACGTGTCCGTGCCCGTGTCGCACTTCGATGAAGACAAGTTCGAGAGCGGCCACGCTTTCGACGGCTCGTCGATCGCCGGCTGGAAGGGTATCGAAGCTTCGGACATGCTGCTGATGCCCGATTCGAACACCGCCCACATCGACCCGTTCTACGAAGAGCCGACGCTGGTGCTGTCGTGCGACGTGATCGAGCCGTCGGACGGCAAGGGCTACGACCGCGATCCGCGTTCCATCGCCAAGCGCGCCGAAGCCTACCTGAAGAGCACCGGCCTGGGCGACACCGCCTTCTTCGGTCCGGAGCCCGAGTTCTTCATCTTCGACGGCGTGACCTGGAACGTCGACATGCAAGGCTGCTTCGTCAAGATCCATTCCGAAGAAGCCCCGTGGTCGTCGGCCAAGGAATTCGAGCACGGCAACAGCGGCCACCGTCCGGGCAAGAAGGGCGGCTACTTCCCGGTCGCCCCGATCGACACCTTCCAGGACATGCGTTCGGAAATGTGCCTGATCCTGGAATCGCTGGGCATCCCGGTTGAAGTCCACCACCACGAAGTGGCCGGCCAGGGCCAGAACGAAATCGGCACCAGATTCAGCACCCTGGTGCAGCGCGCCGACTGGACCCAGCTGCAGAAGTACGTGATCCAGAACGTGGCCCACACCTACGGCAAGACCGCCACCTTCATGCCGAAGCCCATCGTCGGCGACAACGGCTCGGGCATGCACGTGCACCAGTCGGTGTGGAAGGACGGCCAGAACCTGTTCGCGGGCAACGGCTACGCCGGCCTGTCGGAATTCGCGCTGTACTACATCGGCGGCATCATCAAGCACGCCCGCGCCCTGAACGCCATCACCAACCCGGGCACGAACTCGTACAAGCGCCTGGTGCCGGGCTTCGAGGCTCCGGTCAAGCTGGCCTACTCGGCCCGCAACCGTTCGGCTTCGATCCGCATCCCGTATGTGGCCAATCCGAAGGGCCGCCGCATCGAGACCCGCTTCCCGGATCCGCTGATGAACCCGTACCTGGGCTTCTCGGCGCTGCTGATGGCCGGCCTGGATGGCGTGATGAACAAGATCCACCCGGGCGAAGCCGCCGACAAGAACCTGTACGACCTGCCGCCGGAAGAGGACGCAAAGATCCCGACCGTGTGCTCGAGCCTGGACCAGGCGCTCGAGTACCTGGACAACGACCGCGAGTTCCTGACCCGCGGCGGCGTGTTCTCGAACTCGATGATCGATGCCTACATCGAACTGAAGATGGAAGAAGTCACGCGTTTCCGCATGACCACGCACCCGGTCGAGTTCGAGATGTACTACTCGCTGTAAGCAGCCCGTGCCCGGCCATGACGCAGGTTGTGCCGGGCAACAGTTGCACCACAAGGGGGCGGCTTCGGCTGTCCCTTTTTGCTTTGCTCGCTAGAATGGGGAATCCGATTCTGTCCCGATCCATTCCCGTTCTAACCTGACGCCATGCCCATGGATGCCTTTTCCCGCACGGCCCGCCGGACTCATGCCATGCCTCGTTCCGTGCACCAAAGCCGACGCCGATTCCCCGTTCTGGTGAGCGCCGCGGCGCTGGCGCTGGGCGTGTGGGCCGCGCCGTCGCTGGCGCAGTCCTCGGATGTCTATGTCTGCACCGGGCCCAATGGCGTGCCGGAGTACCGCAACGGCAATGCCGGCAAGGGCTGCAAGAAGCTTAACCTGCCCGAGGTCGTGACCGTGCCGGGCGGGCGCATTGCCGCACCGGCCAAGAGTGCCGGCAGCAGCGCCACGACCGCCGCCAGCACCGGTTTCCCGCGCGTGGACAGCGCCACCCAGCGCAGCCGCGACAGCGAGCGCCGCACCGTGCTGACGCAGGAGCTGCAGGCCGAGGAGGCCAAGCTGCAGGGGCTGCGCGCCGAATACAACAACGGCCAGCCGGAGCGCCAGGGCAACGAGCGCAACTACCAGAAATACCTCGACCGCACCGCCGCGCTGCGCGACGACATTGCCCGCAGCGAGGCCAACGCGGCGTCGCTGCGGCGCGAGCTCGGCAACCTGAAGGACTAGTCTTATGCGTCGCCTGATTCGCGGAGTGTCACGCAAGGCCGGCAGTGCCGATGGCGCGCGGGCCGAGCCGCCCGCGGCGAACCCGGCATCGTCCGAAACCGGCGCGCGCGTGCTCAGCATCGGCGCGGCGGCGTTCCATGCCGGCCTGGATGTGGTCGCCAACCCGGTGCTGCTGGTGCGCCAGCCGGGGCTGCGCGTGGTCTACGCGAATCCGGCCGCCGAGGCCACCTTCGGCGTGTCGCGCAAGGGCATGGTCGAACTGACGCTGCCGGACCTGTTCGGCAAATCGGATGAGTTGCACAACATGCTCGACACCGTGGTCACGCGGCAGTTCGACGTGCGCCGGCAGGACCTGATCCTGCATCCGCCGCTACAGGACCCGCTCCATGTGCACGTGGTGATCGCCGCGCTCGAGGCGGTCGGCGACACCGTGGTGGTCGAGATCCTGCCCAACGAGCAGAAGGTGCGCAGCGACCGCGAGGAACGCATCCTCGACCTGACCTCGGCCAACAAGGAGCTGATCCGCAACCTCGCCCACGAGATCAAGAACCCGCTGGGCGGCATCCGCGGCGCGGCGCAGTTGCTGGAGTTCGAGCTGCCGGAGCGCTCGCTGCGCGAGTACACGCAGGTCATCATCAAGGAGTCGGACCGGCTGCAGACGCTGGTGGACCGGCTGCTGGAGCCGCACCGGCATCCGCATATCGTATCGAGCCTGAATATCCACGAGGTGCTCGAGCGCGTGCGCTCGGTGGTGCTGGCCGAGTTTCCCAACGGGCTGGAGATCGTGCGCGACTACGACGCCAGCCTGCCCGAGCTGCAGGGCGACATGGAGCAGCTGATCCAGGCCGTGCTCAACATCGTCCACAACGCCGCGCAGGCGCTGGCCGACCGCATCGCGCGCGGCGACGCGCAGATCGTGCTGCGCACGCGCATCGCGCGCCAGGTCACCATCGCCAAGCGCCTGTTCAAGCTGGCATTGGACTTGCATGTGATCGACAACGGCCCGGGCATCCCCGAAGACATCCGCGAGCGCATCTTCTATCCGCTGGTATCGGGCAGGGATGGCGGCAGCGGACTGGGTCTCACACTCGCTCAAACCTTCGTGCAGCAGCACGAGGGCTTGATCGAATGCGAGAGCAGGCCGGGCTGTACCGACTTCCGTATCCTGCTGCCGCTGCACTAGCCTTTGCCGGCGTCCGCAAGCGCGTGCACCGACGTGGCCAGGGCATGCGGAAGACCAACTGACACCGAGCAGACAAGCGACGCACATGAAGCCGATCTGGATAGTCGACGACGATCAATCAATCCGCTGGGTCCTGGAAAAGGCCCTCGCCCGTGAAAGCCTGCTCTCGCGCAGCTTCACCAATGTGCGGGACGCGCTGGCCGCGCTGGAGGAAGACCAGCCGCAGGTGCTGATCTCGGATATCCGCATGCCCGGCGGTTCCGGCCTCGACCTGCTGCAGGCGATCAAGGCGCGGCACCCGGGCCTGCCGGTCATCGTGATGACGGCGTACTCCGACCTGGACAGCGCGGTGGCAGCGTTCCAGGGCGGCGCCTTCGAATACCTGGCCAAGCCCTTCGATGTCGACAAGGCGGTCGAGCTGATCCGCCGCGCGCTGGAAGAAAGCCTGCGCGAAGAAGAAATGGACGACCGCCTGCTCGACGCGCCCGAGATCCTCGGCCAGGCACCGGCGATGCAGGACGTGTTCCGCGCCATCGGCCGGCTGTCGCAATCCAACGTGACGGTGATGATCACCGGCGAGTCCGGCACCGGCAAGGAACTGGTGGCGCGCGCGCTGCACAAGCACAGCCCGCGCGCCAACGGCCCGTTCATCGCGCTCAATACCGCGGCCATTCCGAAGGACCTGCTCGAATCCGAACTGTTCGGCCACGAGCGCGGCGCCTTCACCGGCGCGCAGACCATGCGCCGAGGCCGCTTCGAGCAGGCCGAGGGCGGCACGCTGTTCCTCGATGAAATCGGCGACATGCCGTTCGACCTGCAGACCCGCCTGCTGCGCGTGCTGTCCGACGGCAATTTCTATCGCGTCGGCGGCCACAACCCCTTGCGTGCCAATGTGCGCGTGATTGCCGCCACGCACCAGAACCTGGAGCTGCGCGTCAAGGAAGGGCTGTTCCGCGAGGACTTGTTCCACCGCCTGAACGTGATCCGGCTGCGCCTGCCGCCGCTGCGCGAGCGGCCGGAGGACATCACGCTGCTGGCGCGCCATTTCCTGCAGAAGAGCGCCAAGGAGCTTGGCGTCGAGCCCAAGCGCATGTCGGACGAGGCACTGGCCTATGTCAGCACGCTGCCGTTCCCCGGCAACGTGCGCCAGCTGGAAAACCTCTGCAACTGGCTTACCGTGATGGCGCCGGCGCAGACCATCGAGGTCAAGGACCTGCCGCGCGAGATGCTGGAAGCGGGCACCAGCGAGCCGGTCAATGCGCCGCGGCCGGAGCGCGCGCCCGACCTGCGCGTGGCCGAGTATGAAGGCGCCCAGGAACTGGCCGACTATGGCGGGTTTGCGGTGCCGGTGGCCGAGGCCGACACGGCCACGGTGGTCCGCCCCGCGCCGGCCGCAGCGGTGGCCCAGGCGCCGGTGCAGGCACCGGCGGCCGCCGGATGGGAAAGCCTGCTCGCCGCCGAGGCGCGCGCCATGCTGGAAGCCGGCCAGCCCGAAGTGATGGACCTGCTGACGCGCCGGTTCGAAAAGGCGGTGCTGGAAGCCGCGCTGGGCGTTACCCGCGGCCGCCGCGTCGAAGCCGCGACCCGGCTCGGGATCGGGCGCAACACCATCACGCGCAAGCTGCAGGAGCTGGGCTTCGACTGAGCCACCACGGTGCGCACAAGGCAAAGAAAAAAACGGCCGGGATTATTCCCGGCCGTTTTTTCTTTTGCGGGGCCGGGTTCAGCCGCGCGCCTCGATCAGCCGCCGCGCCATCTCCGCAAAACCCTCGCCACCCGCGGCGGTGGTGATGTAAGCCGGCGGCACCGGCAGCTGCGGCAGGATATCGCGCACGTTGGCCACCCCCACCGACAGCGGGAAATGCGCAAACATCGAGGCATCGTTGGCCGAGTCGCCGATAAACAGCCACTGGTCGCGCCGTGCATCGACGTCCTCGCCCAGCAACTCGGCCACGCACAGCTTGCTCATCGACAGCTTGTCATGCCGGCCGAACCAGCCGTTGACATGGATGGAACTGACGGTGGCGGTCATGCCGGCCTCGCGCATCAGCGCAGCAATGCGTGCGACGGCGTCCTCGGGCAGCGGCACCACGTCCTCGGCATGGTCTATGGCCAGGTCGGCGGCGTGCCAGGCCTGGTCGGAAGCCAGCGCGCAGCCGGGCACCTCGCGCACGATGCGCTGACCCAATGCGTGGATGCGCTCGAGGTTGCGCGCGCGCGTCTCTGCGTCGTCGAGGAAGCGGGTCTGCAGCCGGCCGTTGTGCAGGTGCGAATAGAACGCGCCGTTCTCGCCGATGATCGCATCGACCGGCCATAGCCGCGTCAGGATCTCGGCCCACGCGATGCAGCGCCCGGTCACCGGGATCACATGCAGGCCGGCCCGGCGCAGGCCGTCGAGGGCCAGGTAGGTCGAGGCCGGCAGCCGGCCGTCGGTGGTCAGGGTGCCGTCGATGTCGGTCAGTACGCCGCGCACGTTGCGCAGCGCCGTATTAGAGAGCTTGTTCAGGGATTGCATGGCGGGCCATTGTAACAATGGATCTGCGGCCAAATTCGTTTATTGCACTGCAAAAAGCAGCCAGACGGCCATACTGGTGAATCTGCTGATTTGCTTGCGCAGGTGCGACGGGCGTAACATGCCGCTGTCACAAAAAAATCACATGCTGTCGGATTTGACTGACTGCAACAGACAGACCAAGGAGGGCTTTCGATGTCCGTATCCCGTACCGTGCTCCAACTCGCCGCGCTGGCCGCCCTGACCGGGGCCGGCAGCGCGCACGCCGCTGTTGAAATCCAGTGGTGGCACGCCATGCAGGGCGCGCTGAACGACAAGGTGAACGAAATCGCCAACAAGTTCAACGCCAGCCAGTCCGAATACAAAGTGGTGCCGGTCAACAAGGGCAATTACGACGAGACCATGGCGGCGGGCATCGCCGCCTTCCGCGCCGGCGGCGCGCCGGCGATCCTGCAGGTGTTCGAGGTCGGCACCGCCACCATGATGAGCGCCAAGGGCGCGATCAAGCCGGTGTCGACCGTGATGAAGGACGCCGGCGAGAAGTTCGACCAGAAGGCTTACATCCCGGCCGTGGCGGGCTACTACACCTCGTCCAAGGGCGAGATGCTGTCGTTCCCGTTCAACAGCTCGACCACGGTGTTCTACTACAACAAGGACGCCTTCAAGAAGGCCGGCCTGGATCCGGAAAAGCCGCCCAAGACCTGGCCCGAGGTGATGCAGTATTCGGCCAAGCTCAAGGCCTCCGGCACCAACTGCGCCTACACCACCGACTGGCAGGGCTGGGTCCACCTGGAGAGCTTCTCGGCCTGGCACAACACGCTGTACGCCACCAAGAACAACGGCTTCGGCGGCACCGACACGCGCCTGGTCTTCAACAGCCCGCTGCACGTCAAGCACGTCACCAACCTGCAGGACATGGTGAAGAAGGGCTACTTCAGCTATGGCGGGCGCAAGGCCGAATCGCAGGCCAAGTTCTACAACGGCGAATGCGCCATGTTCACCGGCTCGTCGGCGTCGCTGGCCAATATCCGCAAGAACGCCAAGTTCGCGTTCGCGGTGGCGCAGCTGCCGTACTATCCGGACGTGCAGGGCGCGCCGCAGAACACCATCATCGGCGGCGCGTCGCTGTGGGTGATGGGCGGCAAGAAGCCTGAAGAGTACAAGGGCGTCGCCAAGTTCTTCAATTACCTGTCGCGCCCCGAGATCCAGTCTGACTGGCACCAGGCCACCGGCTACCTGCCGGTGACGATGGCTGCCTACGAGGCCACCAAGAAGTCGGGCTACTACGACAAGAACCCCGGCGCCGACGTCTCGGTGCAGCAGATGGTGGTCAAGACCACCGACAAGTCGCGCGGCGTGCGCCTGGGCAATATGGTGCAGATCCGCACCGTGGTCGACGAGGAGCTGGAAGCCGTCTGGGCCGGCAAGAAGGAGCCCAAGGCAGCGCTTGACTCCGCCGTGGCGCGTGGCAACGACCTGCTGGAGCGCTTCCAGAAGACCGCGCGCGAATAAGGCACCGCCTTGCCAGCAGGCTGACGTGACAGGCGGGCGGCGGCGAAACCTCCGCCCGCTTGCTTTGTGGCCGGCCCCGATCGGGGCCGCCCGCCGCTTTGTACCTACTCCGTACCTAGTCCGATGCCGCCATCCGCGGCATCCGCCGGAATCCGTTCATGGAAAAACGCGTCGTGTTCCGTTCGCCGTGGCTGCCGTATCTGCTGGTGTTGCCGCAGATCGCGATCACGCTGATCTTCTTTTTCCTGCCCGCCGGGCAGGCCCTGTACCAGTCGATGCTGCAGCAGGATGCCTTCGGCATCAACCTGGAGTTCGTCGGCCTGGACAACTTCCGCATGCTGTGGAACGACCCGCTCTATGTCGAGTCATTCCAGGTCACCGCCATCTTTGCCGTGGGCGTGACCGTGGTCGGCCTGACCACCGCGCTGGCGCTGGCCTATTTTGCCGACCGCGTGATCCGCGGCGCGGTGGGCTACAAGACTCTGCTGATCTGGCCATATGCGGTGGCGCCGGCGGTGGCGGGCGTGCTGTGGATGTTCATGTTCAACCCGACCCTGGGGGTGGTGTCGTTTGCGCTGCGCAAGCTCGGCGTCGAATGGAACTTCCTGCTCAATGGCAACCAGGCCCTGCTGCTGGTGGTGCTGGCCGCGGCCTGGAAGCAGATCAGCTACAACTTCCTGTTCTTCCTGGCCGGGCTGCAGAGCATCCCGCGCTCGCTGATCGAGGCCGCCGCCATCGACGGCGCGGGCCCTTGGCGCCGCTTCTGGTCGATCGTGTTCCCGCTGCTGTCGCCGACCACCTTCTTCCTGATGGTGATCAACGTGGTCTACGCGTTCTTCGATACCTTCGCCATCATCGACGCGGTCACGCACGGCGGGCCGTTCAATTCGACCAACACGCTGGTGTACAAGGTCTTCCATGACGGCTTCCGCGGCATGGACATCGGCGGCTCGGCCGCGCAGTCGGTGGTGCTGATGGTGATCGTGATCGCGCTGACCGTGGTGCAGTTCCGCTACGTGGAACGCAAGGTCCAGTACTGACGGAGACAGCCCATGGTAGAACGTCGTCCCTTTCTAGATTTCCTGACCCACGCGGTGCTGATCCTCGGCATCGTCATCGTGGTGTTCCCGGTGTACCTCACCTTCGTCGCGTCGACGCTGACCGCCGAAGAGGTGCTCGACGCGCCGATGACGCTGATCCCCGGCAGCCACCTGATCGACAACTATCGCACCGTGCTGTTCCAGGGCGTGGGCGAGGCCGCGTCGCCGGTCTCGACCATGATGAAGAACAGCCTGATCATGGCGCTCGGCATCGCGCTGGGAAAGATCGCGATCTCGATCATCTCGGCCTTTGCCATCGTCTATTTCAAGTTCCCGCTGCGCAAGACCTTCTTCTGGCTGATCTTCATCACGCTGATGCTGCCGGTCGAGGTGCGCATCCTG
Source organism: Cupriavidus sp. SS-3 (assembly GCF_035818815.1). Classification (NCBI taxonomy): domain Bacteria; kingdom Pseudomonadati; phylum Pseudomonadota; class Betaproteobacteria; order Burkholderiales; family Burkholderiaceae; genus Cupriavidus; species Cupriavidus sp. SS-3. Next base: position 319,805 of record NZ_JAYLVT010000004.1, on the reverse strand, counting down.
CCGACCTACAAGGTGGTATCGGATCTGGGGCTGCTCGACAGCTACTTCGGGCTGACGATTCCGATCATCGCGTCGGCGACGGCGACCTTCCTGTTCCGCCAGTTCTTCCTGACCATTCCCGATGAGCTGGCCGAAGCCGCGCGCATCGACGGCGCCGGGCCGCTGCGCTTTTTCTGGGACGTGGTGCTGCCGCTGTCGCGCACCAGCATCGCCGCGCTGTTCGTGATCCAGTTCATCTACGGCTGGAACCAGTACCTGTGGCCGCTGCTGATCACCACGCAGAAGTCGATGACGCCGGTGGTGGTGGGCGTGACGCAGATGATCTCGCGCTCGGGCGATGCCGCCACCGACTGGAACCTGGTGATGGCCACGGTGATGCTGGCCATGATCCCGCCCGCGGTGGTGGTGGTGCTGATGCAGAAGTGGTTCGTCAAGGGCCTGGTCGAAACCGAGAAATAAGCGGAACACAATGGCAAAACTGTCACTACGCAACGTTCAGAAAACTTACGCCGGCGGCGCCCAGGTCGTGCATGGCATCGACATGGAAATCGCCGACGGCGAGTTCATCGTCATCGTCGGGCCCTCGGGCTGCGGCAAGTCCACGCTGCTGCGCATGGTGGCCGGGCTGGAAACCATCACCGGCGGCGAGATCGATATCGGCGACAAGGTGGTCAACCAGCTGGAGCCGGCCGAGCGCGACATCGCCATGGTGTTCCAGAACTACGCGCTCTATCCGCATATGAGCGTGTACGACAACATGGCCTACGGCCTCAAGATCCGCGGCATGGGCAAGGCCGAGATCGCGCAGCGCGTCAACCACGCCGCCGGCATTCTCGAGCTCGCGCCGCTGCTCGAGCGCAAGCCGCGCCAGCTGTCCGGCGGGCAGCGCCAGCGCGTCGCCATGGGGCGCGCCATCGTGCGCGAGCCGGCGGTATTCCTGTTCGACGAGCCGCTGTCCAACCTCGACGCCAAGCTGCGCGTGCAGATGCGGCTGGAACTGAAGGAATTGCACCGGCGCCTGGGCACCACCAGCCTCTATGTGACGCACGACCAGGTCGAGGCGATGACGCTGGCCGACCGCATGATGGTGCTCAATGCCGGCCGGGTCGAGCAGATCGGTACGCCGCTGGAAGTCTATGCGCGGCCGGCCAGCACCTTCGTGGCCGGCTTTATCGGCTCGCCGCCGATGAACCTGATCCCGGTGGCGCGTAACGCCGGCGGCAACACCAACGCGCAGATGCGCGTGGTGGCGAAGGAGGGCGAAGCCGCCAATGCCACGCTCGGTCACCTGCCGATGGGGCTGCACCTGCCGGAGCAGGCGCTGCTGGGTCTGCGGCCGGAGCATATCGAGCCCTGCGCCCCGCATGAGGCGATTGCCGAAGTCGATGTGCGCGTGGTCGAGGCGCTGGGCGCGGATTCCTTCGCCTACGGTTCGCTCGGCGGACAGGCCGTGGTGGTGCGGTTGGACTGTCATGCGCGCGTGTGCGCCGGTGACCGCCTGCCGGTGACTTCGTCGGCCGAGCACCTGCATTTCTTTGCGCCGGACACCGGCAAGCGCATCGAGGCCTGACATGACCACCGCAACCGACAACGCCTGGCGCTATCCCAGCCACATCGCGCACCGCGGCGCAGGCAAGCTGGCGCCGGAGAACACGCTGGCCGCGTTCCGACACGGCGCGGGCTTTGGCTACCGCATGTTCGAGTTCGACGTGAAGCTGTCGGCCGACGGCAAGCCGGTGCTGATGCACGACGCCACCCTTGACCGCACCACCAGCGGCCAGGGCAGGGTCGATGCGCTGACGCTGGGCGAACTGGCGTTGCTCGACGCCGGCAGCTGGCACGGCCCGGCCTTCGCCGGCGAGCCGGTGCCGACGCTGGCGGCGATCGCGCGCTACACCCGCGCCAACGGCTTCCTGGTCAATATCGAGATCAAGCCGGTGCCCGGCACCGAGGCACGCACCGGCGCCGCGGTGGCCATCGACGCCCAGTCGCTGTGGGCCGGCACCGAAGTGCCGCCGCTGCTGTCCTCGTTTTCGGAAGAAGCCCTTGCCGCCGCGGCGCGCGCCGCGCCCGACCTGCCGCGCGCGCTGCTGCTGGACCAGCTGCCCGGCGACTGGCTGGAGCGGGTGCGCCGGCTCGGTTGCGTCGCGCTCGATGCAAACCACCGCGAGTTGGATGCCGCCGTGATTGCCGCCGCACATGCGGCCGGCCTGCGCGTGCTCGCCTACACCGTCAACGATCCGGCGCGGGCGGCGCAGTTGCTGGAATGGGGGCTCGATGGGGTGATCACCGACGCAGTCGACCAGATCGTCCCCTGATTCAAATTGTTGTGCGGCTGTTGCGAATTCGCTGAACGCGGTTGGAATTGTCGCGCGACTGTGTTTCGTATCGCGAAAAGTCCACATTGATCAAACGCAATCCGTGCTATCCTTACCGGCGTGAAGACTTAAGGTCCTTCCCCGCACAACTTGCCCTTTCGCGCCTTGTGAGGCGGCCATCGCATGCGGCACCCTGGTGGTGCCGTTTGCGTAAGTGCCTCCACAGGCTCCCAAGAGTTGTTTGCGATCCGCTAACCGGTCAAGCCGTGTCGCGGAAGGTTGAATAACCCGCTGAACTCCGGCAGACCCGGAGAAAAGTGAGCGTCCCATGATGCAGCAGTATCAGAGCAATTCGTACCTCTTCGGCGGTAACGCCCCCTATGTCGAAGAACTGTACGAAGCCTACCTCCAGAACCCCGCCTCGGTTCCCGACAATTGGCGCGCGTACTTCGACGCCATGCAGAACGTTCCCGCCGTCGACGGCTCGAACGGCCGGGATATCGCCCACGCTCCCATCGTTGCCTCGTTCGCCGAGCGCGCCAAGCAAGGTCCCATCCGCACCATCGTTGCATCGGCCGATTCCGACATGGGCCGCAAGCGCGTCGCTGCCACGCAGCTGATCGCCGCCTACCGCAACATCGGTTCGCACTGGGCCGACCTGGACCCGCTCAAGCGCCAGGAGCGTCCGCCCCTGCCGGATCTGGACCCCGCCTTCTACGGTTTTTCCGAAGCCGATCTCGATATCGTCTTCAACGCCAGCAATACCTACTTCGGCAAGGAGTCGATGAGCCTGCGCGAGCTGCTCAACAACCTGCGTGAAACGTACTGCGGCACCATCGGCTTCGAATTCATGTACGTGAGCGACCAGGCGCAGAAGCGCTGGTGGCAGGAGCGCCTGGAAACCACGCGTTCCAAGCCGGTGTTCACGCTGGAAAAGAAGAAGCACATCCTGGACCGCCTGACCGCGGCTGAGGGCCTGGAGCGCTTCCTGCACACCAAGTACGTCGGCCAGAAGCGCTTCTCGCTCGAAGGTGGCGAAAGCTTCATCGCCGCCATGGACGAGCTGATCCAGCACGCCGGCAGCAAGGGCGTGCAGGAAATCGTGATCGGCATGGCCCACCGCGGCCGCCTGAACGTGCTGGTGAACACCCTGGGCAAGATGCCCGCCGACCTGTTCGCCGAATTCGAAGGCAAGCACGTCGACGACCTGCCGGCCGGTGACGTCAAGTACCACAAGGGCTTCTCGAGCGATGTCTCGACCGAAGGCGGCCCCGTCCACCTGTCGCTGGCGTTCAACCCGTCGCACCTGGAAATCGTCAACCCGGTGGTCGAAGGCTCGGCCAAGGCCCGCCAGGAACGCCGCGGCGAAGTCGGCCACAAGGAAGTGCTGCCGGTGCAGGTGCACGGCGACGCCGCCTTTGCCGGCCAGGGCGTGGTGATGGAGACGCTGAACCTCGCGCAGACCCGCGGCTACGGCACGGGCGGCTCGATGCACATCGTCATCAACAACCAGATCGGCTTCACCACCTCCGACCCGCGCGACGCCCGTTCGACGCTGTATTGCACGGACGTGGTCAAGATGATCGAGGCCCCGGTGCTGCACGTGAACGGCGACGACCCCGAAGCCGTGGTGTACGCCATGCAGCTGGCGGTGGACTTCCGCATGGAGTTCAAGAAGGATGTCGTGGTCGACATCATCTGCTTCCGCAAGCTGGGTCACAACGAGCAGGACACCCCCGCGGTCACGCAGCCGCTGATGTACAAGAAGATCGCCCAGCACCCCGGCACGCGCAAGCTGTACGCCGACAAGCTGGCCGCGCAAAACCTCGTCCCGGCCGATTTCGGCGACGAGAAGGTCAAGGAATACCGCGCCGCGATGGACGCCGGCAAGCACACCGCCGATCCGGTGCTGTCGAACTTCAAGAACAAGTTCGCCGTCGACTGGATGCCGTTCCTGAACCGCAAGTGGACCGACGCCGCCGACACCGCCGTGCCGGTGACGGAACTGAAGCGCCTGGCCGAACGCATCACTACTACGCCCGAGACGCTGAAGCTGCACCCGCTGGTGGAGAAGGTCGTCAAGGACCGCGCCAACATGGGCCGCGGCGACCAGCCGCTTGACTGGGGCATGGGTGAGCACCTGGCCTTCGCCTCGCTGGTGTCGTCGGGCTACCCGGTGCGCATCACCGGCCAGGACGCCGGCCGCGGCACCTTCACCCACCGCCACGCCGTGCTGCACGACCAGAACCGCGAGCGCTGGGATGCCGGCAGCTACGTGCCGCTGCAGAACGTGTCGGAAAACCAGGCACCGTTCACGGTGATCGACTCGGTGCTGTCCGAAGAAGCCGTGCTGGGCTTCGAGTACGGCTACTCTGCCGCCGAGCCGAACGCGCTGGTGATCTGGGAAGCCCAGTTCGGCGACTTCGTCAACGGCGCCCAGGTGGTGATCGACCAGTTCATCTCGTCGGGTGAAGTGAAGTGGGGCCGTGCCTCGGGCCTGACGCTGATGCTGCCGCACGGCTACGAAGGCCAGGGTCCGGAACACAGCTCGGCGCGCATCGAGCGCTTCCTGCAGCTGTGCGCGGATCACAACATGCAGGTCTGCCAGCCGACCACGCCGGCCCAGATCTTCCACCTGCTGCGCCGCCAGATGATCCGCCTGTTCCGCAAGCCGCTGGTGATCATGACGCCGAAGTCGCTGCTGCGTAACAAGGATGCGGTGTCGCCGCTGTCCGACCTGGCCAAGGGCCATTTCGAGACCGTCATCGGCGACCACGAAGAACTGAACGCCAGCAAGGTCAAGCGCGTCATCATGTGCTCGGGCAAGGTGTACTACGACCTGGTCAACACCCGCAAGGAACGCGAGGCCAACGACACCGCGATCATCCGCCTGGAACAGCTGTACCCGTTCCCGCACAAGGCGCTGGCCGCGGAACTGAAGAAGTACCCGAACGCCAACGAGATCCTGTGGTGCCAGGACGAGCCGCAGAACCAGGGCGCCTGGTTCTTCGTGCAGCACTACATCATGGAAAACATGACGGACGGCCAGAAGCTCGGTTATGCCGGTCGCCCCGCTTCGGCTTCGCCGGCGGTGGGCTACTACGCAAAGCACAACGAGCAACAGAAGGCGCTGCTGGACGCGGCCTTCGGCAAGCTCAAGGGCTTTGTTCTGACCAAGTAATCAGTCGGCAGCCACGGCGGCGCGCGCAGGCGCCCCGTGGCCTCGCCAGCATCAAGACAACACGCATAACACGAGGAATTCACCACCATGGCTATCGTTGACGTCAAGGTTCCGCAACTCTCCGAATCGGTCGCCGAAGCGACCATGCTCAACTGGAAGAAGAAGCCAGGCGAAGCCGTTGCCCAGGACGAGATCCTGATCGAAATCGAAACCGACAAGGTCGTGCTGGAAGTGCCGGCCCCGTCGGCAGGTGTGCTGTCGCAGATCGTCAAGAACGACGGCGACACCGTGGTGGCCGATGAAATCATCGCCAAGATCGACACCGAAGCCACCGCTGGCGCCGCCGCCCCGGCCGCCGCCGCTCCGGCTCCTGCCGCCGCCGCGCCGGCCCCGGCCGCTGCCGCCGCTCCGGCCGCCGCCGGTGCCGTGGCCATGCCGTCGGCCGCCAAGCTGATGGCCGAAGCCGGCCTGTCGGCTGGCCAGGTTGCCGGCACCGGCAAGGACGGCCGCATCACCAAGGGCGACGCGATTGCCGCCGCCGCCGCTCCGGCCGCCAAGGCAGCGCCGGCTCCGGCCGCGGCCAAGCCGGCCCTGCAGCAGGTTTCGGCCCCGGTCGACTTCGCCGCCCTGGGCGACCGCCCGGAAGAGCGCGTGCCGATGAGCCGCCTGCGTGCCCGCATCGCCGAGCGCCTGCTGCAGTCGCAAGCCACCAACGCCATCCTCACCACCTTCAATGAAGTGAACATGAAGCCGGTGATGGACCTGCGCAACAAGTACAAGGACCGCTTCGAGAAGGAGCACGGCGTGAAGCTGGGCTTCATGTCGTTCTTCGTCAAGGCCGCGGTGCACGCGCTGAAGAAGTTCCCGCTGATCAACGCCTCGATCGACGGCAACGACATCGTCTACCACGGCTACTTCGACATCGGTATCGCCGTCGGTTCGCCGCGTGGCCTGGTGGTGCCGATCCTGCGCAACGCCGACCAGATGAGCCTGGCCGACATCGAGAAGAAGATCGCCGAGTTCGGCGTCAAGGCCCGTGACGGCAAGCTGTCGCTGGAAGAGCTGAGCGGCGGCACCTTCTCGATCTCCAACGGCGGCGTGTTCGGCTCGATGCTGTCGACCCCGATCATCAACCCGCCGCAGTCGGCCATCCTGGGCGTGCACGCCACCAAGGACCGCCCGGTGGTGGAAGACGGCCAGATCGTGATCCGTCCGATGAACTACCTGGCCATGTCCTACGACCACCGCATCATCGACGGCCGCGAAGCCGTGCTGGGCCTGGTCGCCATGAAGGACGCACTGGAAGATCCGGCGCGCCTGCTGCTGGACCTGTAACAGCCGGTCCCTCCGCGCACGCCAGTGCGTGCGCGGGGAGCGCGCTCCCGTGATCACGGCGCGCCGGCACGCGTTGCAGCCGGCGCCCAACAAGGAATTTCCATGAGCAAACAATTCGACGTGCTGGTGATCGGCGCCGGCCCCGGCGGCTATATCGCCGCCATCCGTGCCGGCCAGCTGGGCCTGAACGTGGCCTGCTGCGAAGGCAATGCATATGACGATCCCAAGGGCGAAGCCCGCCTGGGCGGCACCTGCCTGAACGTGGGCTGCATCCCCTCCAAGGCGCTGCTGGCTTCCTCGGAAGAGTTCGAGAACGTCCAGCACCACCTGGGCGACCACGGCATCACCGTGGGCGACGTCAAGGTCGACGTGGCCAAGATGCTCAAGCGCAAGGACGATATCGTCGGCAAGATGACCAAGGGCATCGAGTTCCTGTTCCGCAAGAACAAGGTGACGCTGCTCAAGGGCTACGGCAAGTTCGTCGGCAAGAGTGCCGAAGGCTTCCAGGTCGAGATCGCCGGTGAAGTGGTGACCGCCAAGCAGGTCATCATCGCCACCGGTTCGAAGGCCCGCCACCTGCCCGGCATCACCGTCGACAACGACCTGGTCAGCGATAACGAAGGCGCGCTCAAGTTCCCCGCAGTGCCGAAGAAGCTGGGCGTGATCGGCGCCGGCGTGATCGGCCTGGAGCTGGGTTCGGTGTGGCGCCGCCTGGGTTCGGACGTGACCGTGCTGGAAGCGCTGCCCGCCTTCCTGGGCGCCGCCGACGAAGGCGTGGCCAAGGAAGCGCAGAAGCAGCTGACCAAGCAGGGCCTGAAGTTCAGCCTGGGCGTGAAGGTGGACGAAGTCACCACCGGCAAGAAGGGCGTGACGGTCAAGTACACCGACAAGGATGGCGCCTCCCAGACGCTGGAAGTCGATCGCCTGATCGTGTCGGTCGGGCGCGTGCCGAATACCGACAACCTGGGCCTGGACGCAGTCGGCCTGGCGGTCGACCAGCGCGGCTTTATCGAGGTGGACGACCATTGCGCCACCAAGGTGCCGGGCCTGTGGGCCATCGGCGACGTGGTGCGTGGCCCGATGCTGGCGCACAAGGCCGAGGACGAGGGCGTGGCCGTGGCCGAGCGCATCGCCGGCCAGAAGCCGCATATCGACTACAACTGCGTACCGTGGGTGATCTACACCTTCCCGGAAATCGCATGGGTAGGCAAGACCGAAGCCCAGCTCAAGGCCGAAGGCCGCGAGTACAAGGCCGGCCAGTTCCCGTTCATGGCCAACGGCCGTGCGCTGGGCATGGGCCACGCCGACGGCTTCGTCAAGATGCTGGCGGATGCCAAGACCGACGAGATCCTGGGCGTGCACATCGTTGCCGCCAACGCCTCGGACCTGATCGCCGAAGCCGTGGTGGCGATGGAGTTCAAGGCCGCCAGCGAGGATATCGGCCGCGTCTGCCATCCGCACCCGTCGATGTCGGAAGTCATGCGCGAAGCCGCGCTGGCCGTCGACAAGCGTCAACTCAATATGTAAGGCGCATGTCCGCCGCTGCCTGAGTACCGGCGCGCCGTCCTGCGGCGCGCCGTTTTCACTTGCGGCCCGTGCCGCGTGAGCCCCGAGCATGAACGTCACCGAGTACTACGAGAAGGAACTGAAGGAGCGCGGCTACCAGTCCGACGAGGCCCAGCTGCGCGCCGTGGCCCGGCTGCAGCAGTGCTACGACGAATGGGTCGCCTACAAGGGGCGCCGCAACAACGCGCTGAAAAAGCTGCTGGTGCGCCCCGATGTGCCGCAGGGCGTCTATATGTGGGGCGGGGTGGGGCGCGGCAAGTCGTTCCTGATGGACAGCTTTTATACCTGCGTGCCGGTGGTGCGCAAGACGCGGCTGCATTTCCATGAATTCATGCGCGAGGTGCACCGCCAGCTGGAAGAGCTGCGCGGCCGTCCCGACCCGCTCGACGAACTGGCCAGGCGCATCGCGCGCCGTTTCCGCCTGATCTGCTTCGACGAATTCCATGTCAGCGACGTCGCCGACGCGATGATCCTGCATCGCCTGCTGCAGCAGCTGTTCGACAACGGCGTGCAGTTCGTGATGACCTCCAACTACCGGCCCGACCTGCTGTACACCGATGGATTGCACCGCGACCGCGTGCTGCCCGCCATCGCGCTGCTGCAGCAGAAGCTGGACGTGCTCAATGTCGATGCCGGCATCGACTACCGCAAGCGCGCGCTGGAACAGGTGCAGGCCTACCACACCCCGCTGGACGCCAAGGCCAACTCGGCGCTGCGGGATGCCTTCACTTCGATTGCCGGCGTCGCCGACGAGTCGCCGCTGCTGCATATCGAGCATCGCGAGCTGCGCTCGCTGCGCAAGGCCAACGGGGTGGTGTGGTTCGACTTTGCCACGCTGTGCGGCGGCCCGCGCTCGCAGAACGACTACCTGGAACTGGCCTCGCAGTTCCATACGGTGATCCTGTCCGACGTGCCGCGCATGACGCCGCGGATGTCGTCCGAGGCACGCCGCTTCACCTGGCTGATCGACGTCTTCTACGACCACAAGGTCAAGCTGCTGATGTCGGCGGAAGTGCCGGCCGACGAACTCTATACCGAAGGCCAGATGGCCAACGAATTCCATCGCACTGTGTCGCGCATCATCGAGATGCAGTCGCGCGAGTACCTGGAATCCGAGCGCCGCACCATGGATACGACGCTCACCTGACCGTGTTCCAGGCCCGGGGCGACGTACCCGGGCCGCCTTGATCTATATCAAGTTGAAATCGGGGGCCGGCCTATATCCTCGACGGGGTAGAAAAAGGTCCCCATGTCGCCGCCCCCAGCCACCAGTCCTTCCGTCAGCATGCTGGCGCCATTTCCGCCGCCCGGCGGGCACGATGGCGCGGACATGGCTGCGCGCGGCGCCGGCGCGGCGCTGGCCTGCTTCCACTGCGGGTTGCCGGTCACCGATGCCGAACCGCTCGCCGCCGACCTGGACGGCAGCCGCCGCGTATTCTGCTGCGGCGGTTGCCAGGCCCTGGCGCAGACCCTCCATGCGGCCGGCTTTGCCCACCTGTACGGCGACGAAGCCCGCTTCGCCCGGCCCATCGACGACGATGCTCGGCGCCAGGCCGAGCCGGTCTGGGCTGCCTACGATGCCCCGGAACTGCGCGCGCAATTTGTCCGCCCGCTCGACGGCGGCCGCGCCGAGATCACGCTGGCTCCCGAGAATATCCGCTGCGCCGCCTGCGCGTGGCTGATCGAGCAGCATCTGTCGCGCCAGCCGGGCGTGGAATCGGCGGTCGCCAATGTCGCCACGCGGCGCGTGGTGGTGCGCTGGCGTGACGACGCCCAGACGGTGTCGGGGCTGCTGGCGGCGCTGGCCGGCATCGGCTACATGGCCTGGCCCTTCGAAGTCTCGCGCACCGACCTGCAGGACCGCCGCGCGCGTCGCGGCCTGCTGATGCGCATGGCGGTGGCCATGCTCGGCATGATGCAGGTGATGATGTACGCGTGGCCGATCTATACCCACGAAGCCACCATCGATCCCGGCCAGCTGCAGCTGATGCGCTGGGCCAGCTTCGCGCTGACCTTGCCGGTGGTGTGCTATGCCGCCTCGCCGATCTTCGCCGGCGCCTGGCGCAGCCTGCGCCAGCGCCATATGGGCATGGACGTGCCGGTGGCGATCGGCGTCGCCGCGGGCTTTGCCGCCAGTGCGCTGGCCACGGTGCGCGGCGTGGGCGAGGTCTATTTCGATTCGGTGACGATGTTCGTCGCCTTCCTGCTGCTGGCCCGCTACCTGGAACTGCGCGTGCGCCAGGCCTCGCGCAGCGGTGCCGAAATGCTGGCGCGCCAATTGCCCGCCACGTGCGAACGCCTGGCCACGGCCGGTGCGGCGGGCGAGCGCATCCCGGTCGCGCGACTGCGCGCGGGCGACCTGATCCGCGTCAAGGCGGGAGAGATCGTCCCGGCGGACGGCGCGGTCACTTCGGGTACCAGCGCACTCGATGAATCCATGCTGACCGGCGAAAGCCGCCCGGTGCGCCGCTGCGCCGGCGACACCGTGCTGGCCGGCAGCTTCAATACCGCCAGCCCGCTGGAACTGCGCGTGACCCGCGTCGGCGCCGGCACCCGCCTGGCCGAGATCGTCGCGGTGCTGGACCGCGCGCTGGCCGAGAAGCCGCGCCTGGCGACACTGGCCGACCGCGTGGCGGGCTGGTTCGTGGCGACGCTGCTGGTGCTGGCGGCACTGACCGGTATGGTCTGGGGCCTCTGGATCGATCCCTCGCGGGCCTTGCTGGTGACCATCGCGGTGCTGGTGGTCAGCTGCCCGTGCGCGTTGTCGCTGGCTACGCCGGCGGCACTGGCCGCGGCCGGCGCGGCGCTGTCGCGGCGCGGCGTGCTGCTGGCGCGCGGCCACGCGCTGGAAACGCTCGCCCGCGTCACCGACGTGGTGCTCGACAAGACCGGCACGCTGACCGAGGGCCGCTTTGCCGTGGCGGCGGTCGAGCCGCTGGGAGACGCCGATTCCGCTCGATGCCTGACGCTGGCCGCAGCGATGGAGCGTGGCGGCGAGCATCCGATCGCGCGCGCGCTGGTGGCGGCGGCGCCCGATCTGACCGGCCTGCCGCTGCACGTCAGCGACATGCGCAACGTTCCCGGTGCCGGTCTCGAGGCGGTGGTCGCGGGCCGCCGCCTGCGCCTCGGCCGCGCCGATTTTGTCTTGGCGCTGGGCGGTGCTGGCCAGCCTGCGCCGGCCGCTGCCGACAACCTTAAGCATCCCGGCGCCACGGTAGTCTGGCTGGGCGCCGAGACCGGCGCGCTGGCGCGCTTCGTGCTGGCCGACGTCGAACGCCAGGAAACGCCGATGCTGCTGGCACGCTTGCGCGAACTGGGCGTGCGCTGCCACCTGGTATCGGGCGACAACATGGCGGCGGTGCACTGGTGGGCCGCGCACTTCGGCATCGAGCGCATGGCCGGCGAGGTCACGCCCGAAGGCAAGCGCGACTACGTGGCGCGGCTGCAGCAGGACGGGGCCGTGGTGCTGGCCGTCGGCGACGGCATCAACGACGCGCCGGTGCTGGCGCAGGCGCAGGTATCGATTGCGATCGGCAGCGGCGCGCCGCTGGCCCAGGCCGGCGCGGACGCGGTGCTGACGCACGGCGGCGTGGCCGAGATCGCGACGGCGCTGGCCGTGTCGCGCCAGACGCGCCGGGTGGTGCGCCAGAACCTGGGTTGGGCCTTTTTCTACAACGTGGTCGCCATTCCGCTGGCGGCGACCGGGCTGGTGACGGCGTGGATGGCGGGCATCGGCATGTCGCTGTCCTCGCTGCTGGTGGTCGCCAATGCCTGGCGCCTGCTGCGCGCCGGCAAGCCGCGGCGCACGCCGCGGCCTACCTCGCGGCATAACGGAGCCTGACGATGGAAACGCTTTACCTGCTGGTGCCGATGAGCCTGGTGCTCGTGGTGGTCATCGCGGGCGCGCTGTGGTGGGCGCTTCATGCCGGGCAGTACGACGACCTGGACCGGCCTGCCGAATCGATCCTGCTGGACAACGACAAGCCGTGAGCCCGCGGCGCGTGCCTCGGACCGGAGCCGCGCGCGCAGGTTCAAGACGTGCCCGGAGCGGCTTGATAAAGATCAACGCACCCGTGGCATGGTTTTTCTAAAGTCACACTATCAGTAGGTTTTTTATTTTCTCTAAGCTTTGGGGGTCTGAATGGATGTCACTGCCGCGTCTTCACGCGTCGACACCTTCAATTACGGCGTCGTAAGACAGTTCGCTGTCATGACGGTAGTCTGGGGGATCGTCGGCATGGCCGTCGGCGTGCTGCTGGCAGCACAGCTGATCTGGCCCGAACTCAATTTCAATACACCGTGGCTGTCGTTCGGCCGGCTGCGTCCGCTGCATACCAATGCGGTGATCTTCGCCTTCGGCGGCAGCGCGCTGTTTGCCACCTCCTACTACGTGGTCCAGCGCACCTGCCAGGCGCGCCTGTTCTGCGGCCCGCTGGCCGCATTCACGTTCTGGGGCTGGCAACTGGTCGTCGTCGCGGCCGCCATCACGCTGCCGTTGGGCATCACCAGCTCCAAGGAATACGCCGAACTCGAATGGCCCATCGACCTGCTGATCACCGCGGTCTGGGTGGCCTACGCGATCGTGTTCTTCGGCACCATCGTCAAGCGCAAGACCCGGCATATCTACGTCGCCAACTGGTTCTTCGGCGCCTATATCCTGACCATCGCGCTGCTGCACATCGTCAACAACATCGAGATGCCGGTGTCGCTGTGGAAGTCCTACTCGGCCTATGCCGGCGTGCAGGACGCGATGATCCAGTGGTGGTACGGCCATAACGCGGTCGGCTTCTTCCTGACCACCAGCTTCCTGGGGATGATGTACTACTTCATTCCCAAGCAGGCCGAGCGCCCGATCTTTTCCTACCGCCTGTCCATCGTCCACTTCTGGGCGCTGAACTTCACCTACATGTGGGCCGGCCCGCACCACCTGCAGTACACCGCGCTGCCGGACTGGGCACAGTCTCTCGGCATGGTGTTCTCGCTGATCCTGCTGGCGCCGTCGTGGGGCGGCATGATCAACGGCATCATGACGCTGTCGGGCGCCTGGCACAAGCTGCGCACCGACCCGATCCTGAAGTTCCTGGTGGTGGCGCTGTCGTTCTACGGCATGTCGACCTTCGAAGGCTCGATGATGTCGATCAAGACCGTCAACGCGCTGTCGCACTACACCGACTGGACCATCGGCCATGTCCACTCCGGCGCGCTGGGCTGGGTCGCGATGATCTCCATCGGTTCGCTCTACTACCTGATCCCGCGGCTGTTCGGCGAGAAGCAGATGTACAGCGTGCGCCTGATCGAATGGCACTTCTGGATCGCGACCATCGGCGTGGTGCTGTATATCGCCTCGATGTGGATCGCGGGTGTGATGGAAGGCCTGATGTGGCGCGCCACGCAGCCGGACGGCACGCTGACCTACGCCTTCGTCGAAGCGGTCAAGGCCAAATATCCGTTCTATCTGATTCGCCTGCTGGGTGGCATGTGCTTCCTGTCCGGCATGCTGCTGATGGCCTACAACATCGCCAAGACCATCGTCGGCAAGCCCGCCGTGGATGCGCCGATTCCGGCCAGCATCGCCGCCTCCGCCCACTGATCAATCCAGGATAGAAAGATGTCCGACAAACAACGCTTCTTTTCCCACGAAACGCTGGAGAAGAACATCGGCTGGCTGATCATCTGCACGATCCTCGTGGTCAGCATCGCGGGTCTGGTCCAGATCGTGCCGCTGTTCTTCCAGCACTCCACCACCGAGCCGGATCCGGGCATCACGCCGTATTCGCCGCTGCGGCTGATGGGACGCGATATCTATATCCGCGAAGGCTGCGTCGGCTGCCACTCGCAGCAGGTGCGCACGCTGCAGGCCGAGACCGAGCGCTACGGCCATTACTCCACCGCCGGTGAATCGGTCTACGACCATCCGTTCCTGTGGGGCTCCAAGCGTACCGGCCCCGATCTGGCGCGCGTGGGCGGACGCTACTCCGACGACTGGCAGCGCATCCACTTGCGCAACCCGCGCGACGTGGTGCCGGAATCCGTGATGCCGTCGTACCCGTGGCTGGAGAAGGCCGAGCTGCCCACCAACGATATCCAGGCGCGCATGCGCGCGCTGGTCAAGCTGGGCGTGCCGTACACCGACGCCGACATCGCAAAGGCGCCGGGAGAGCTGAAAGGCAAGACCGAGGAAGACGCGCTGGTTGCCTACCTGCAGGGCCTCGGCACCAACCGTCGCAACGTGCGCGTCGATGCCGCCGCCGCGGCACCGAAGGAGTAAGCCATGGCCATGATCACCGCCATCGCGACCGTCGTGTCCATGGTCGTTTTCCTCGGCATCTGCTGGTGGGCCTGGTCCGCCGGCCGCCAGGCCGCCAACCGCGAATCCGCCATGCTGCCGTTCGCGCTGCCTGACGAAACTACGACAACATCGAGCCGGAACACCTAGCCATGAGCGATTTCATTTCCGATTTCTGGAGTTACTACATTGCCGCCATCGCGCTCATCGGCATCGTCTGGTGCGTATGGCTGCTGTTCTCCCAACGCAAGATCACCAAGACCCCAGGCGGCACGGAAGATACCGGCCATGTCTGGGATGGCGACCTGCGTGAACTGAACAACCCGCTGCCGCGCTGGTGGATGTGGATGTTCCTGCTGGCCTGCATTTTCGGCCTGGCCTACCTTGTGCTGTATCCGGGCCTGGGCTCGTACGCCGGCGTGCTGAAGTTCTCCACGCAGGGCGAACTGGCCGCGCACCGCGCGGCGCAGGAACGCATGCAGAACGAGATCTACGGCAAGTACCTGAAGATGGACGTCAAGCAGGTGGCGGCGGACCCGCAGGCACGCGAGATCGGCCAGCGCCTGTTCCTGAACTACTGCGCGCAGTGCCATGGCTCCGATGCGCGCGGCAGCCGGGGCTTCCCCAACCTGACCGACAACGACTGGCTGTACGGCGGCGAGCCCGAGACCATCAGCCAGACCATCGCCAAGGGCCGCAATGGCGTGATGCCGCCGTTTGGCGCTGTCATCGATGCCAAGCAGGCGGGCGACGTGGCGCAGTATGTGCGTTCGCTGTCCGGGCTGTCGTCGGATCCGATCCGCGTGTCGCGCGGCGAGGGCGCGTTCAAGACCACCTGCGTGGCCTGCCACGGCGCCGGCGGCAAGGGCAACCAGGCCCTCGGTGCGCCGAACCTGTCGGACAATGTCTGGCTCTATGGCAGCTCGGAAGCCAGCATCGTCGAGGCCATCCTGAAGGGCCACAACAACCATATGCCGGCACACGAGGAAATCCTGACGCCCGAACGCATCCGCATGCTGACGGCCTATGTGTGGGGGTTGTCCAATACGGGAGGCGGAGCCGGGCAATGATCGACGACTCATGTGAGCGAGCGCTCGAGGCTCGCGGGAGAACTCGCCCATGAATGCGCCCGGGACCGAAGAAGTGGCCCGGGCGGCCGACCTGCAACGGTCGGCCGCTGCGCCGGGCGAGACCTCGGAAGAAACCCTTTACGAGGTCCGCCGCAAAATCTATCCGCGTTCGGTGAAGGGCGCGTTCTCCAGCTGGCGGGTCTGGCTGGTGATCCTGACCCAGCTGATCTACTACGGCACGCCCTGGCTCCAGTGGAACGGACGCCAGGCCGTGCTGTTTGACCTTGGCGAGCGCAAGTTCTATATCTTCGGGCTGGTGCTGTGGCCGCAGGACGTGATCTACCTGGCGGTGCTGCTGGTCATCTCCGCGCTGGCGCTGTTCCTGTTCACGGCGATCTCGGGACGGCTGTTCTGCGGCTACGCGTGTCCGCAAACGGTCTACACCGAGATCTTCATGTGGATCGAGCGGCGGGTCGAAGGCGACCGCATCGCCCGCATCCGCCTCGACGGGGATCCGTGGAGCCTGCGCAAATTCCGCATCAAGGCAACCAAGCATTTCCTGTGGGTGCTGATCGCACTGTGGACCGGTTTCACGTTCATCGGCTACTTTGCGCCGATCCGCGAACTGGGCGGCGAGGTACTGGCGCTGACGCTGGGCCCCTGGCAGGCATTCTGGATGCTGTTCTACGCGTTCGCCACGTGGGGCAACGCAGGCTTCATGCGCGAGCAAGTATGCAAGTACATGTGCCCCTACGCGCGTTTCCAGAGCGTGATGGTGGACCGCGACACCTTTGTCGTGACCTATGACGTCGGCCGCGGCGAGCCGCGCGGCAGCCGCTCGCGCAAGACCGACCATCACCAGGCCGGGCTTGGCGATTGCGTCAACTGCAGCATCTGCGTGCAGGTGTGCCCGACCGGCATCGACATCCGCGATGGCCTGCAGTACGAGTGCATCGGCTGCGGCGCCTGCATCGACGCCTGCAACCAGGTCATGGACAAGATGGACTACCCGCGCGGGCTGATCCGGTACACCTCGGAAAACGCAATGCGCAAGGGCCTGTCCGCTGCGGCATCGCGCAAGCGCCTGCTGCGTCCGCGCGTCATCATCTACTCGGTGATCTGGGTGGCGCTGCTGGCGGGGTTCATGGCGTCGATCATGCTGCGCACGCCGCTGAAGGTCGACATCATCCGCGATCGCGGTGCGCTGGGCCGGGAGGTGGAAGGGCGCTGGATCGAGAACGTCTATCGGCTGCAACTGATCAACACCACCGAGGCGCCGATGCAGATCCGCGTGCGTGCCGACAGCGATGAACTGAAGGACCTGACGGTCGAATACGACAAGCAGGCCGAATCGCTGGCGCCAACCTCCAACCGGCTGCTGCCGATCCGCATCCGCGTGCCGATAGAGGCCGCCAGGCAAGGCACGCACAAGATCAACGTAACAGTAACGAGCGAAGGCACGGAGCAGGGGCATGCTGAAATTCGGCAATCCACCAGTTTTATCGTGCCGCGCGATTTGTGAAGCTAGGCGACTCACACGTAGTCGCCAGGACGAAGGGGGCAAGATGAGTCAGCAAGGCAATCCGTGGTGGAAGGAACCGTGGCCATGGCTGCTGATGGCCGGTCCGCTGGTGGCCATGGTGGCGTGCGGCGTGACGATCTGGCTGGCGTCGGCACACCCCGACCTGCCGGTGCAGGGCGCGGCGCGGCATGGCCTGGTGGTCGAGAAGGTGGAAGCGGTGGCGCCCAAGTCCGCGGCAGCGAGGCAGCCATGAGGTTGCGCTGGCTGATGTGGGTGCTGTGGCCGGGCTTCCTGATGGCGGGTCTGGCGACGGCGACGGTTTTTTCCGTCGTCGATCCGGGCGACCTCAAATTCTTCGGCCATCCGATCGAATCGTCGCGCGAGTCGGTCTATACCGTCGGCTTCCTGCTGGCGTGGGTGTTCTGCGCGTTGTCCAGCGGGCTGACGCTGTGCACCATGCCGACGCGGCTGGCGGATACGGACGAACTGGAATAGGGAAGGACTATCGCGTTGCCGGCGCCGCAGGCGGCGCGGCAACGCCGCGGTGGCTCAGCAGCTACGGCTGTAGAGTTGCTTGATGCCGTCGATGTCGATCAGCTTGACATGCCGTTGGCGGATCTGGATCAGCCCGGCCTCGGCAAAGCGCGAGAACAGGCGACTCACGGTCTCGAGTTTCAGCCCGAGGTAGCTGCCGATCTCTTCGCGGCTCATGCGCATCACGAACTCGGACGCCGAATAACCGCGCGCCGACAGCCGTTCCGACAGGTTGATCAGGAAGGCGGCGAGGCGTTCCTCGGCGCGCATCGAGCCGAGCGTGACCAGCATCAGCTGGTCGTGCGTGATTTCCTTGCCCATCAGGCGCAGGAACTGCTGTTGCAGCGAAGGCAGGTCGGCGGACAGCGTCTGCAGATCGTTCATGCGGACCACGCATACCTCGGTATCTTCGAGTGCGGTCGCATCGGATGCATGCTGCATCTCGCCCAGGCCGTCGAGGCCGACGATTTCACCGGGCAGGTGGAACCCGGTAATCTGCGAGCGTCCGTCTTCGGTGGTGACATGCGTCTTGAGCGTACCGAAGCGGATGGCGTAGACCGCGGTGAGCGGGTCACCCATGCGGTAAAGGGTTTCCCCCTTGTGCACGCGGATGCGTTCCTGCACCAGCGTGTCGATCTTGGCAAGGTCTTGCTGCGACATGCCAACCGGGAGGCACAGCTGTCCCATCGCACAGGTGGAGCAGCGGGGCGACATCTCGGTAATGGGGATGGAAGTGAGCAATTGGAACCTGCTAGAAATGGCAGCGGGGCACGATATGGGCATTTTACCGTGCGATGTGATCCGGCAGGGAGACAGAATTGACATTTGGAGTATTGATCAGCGTTTTCCTGCTCGCTCTGCTGGGCGGCGTGCACTGCGCCGCCATGTGCGGCGGCGTGGCGCTGGCCGTGGAGCAGCGGCGCGGCAAGGCAGCGCCGGTCAGCCTGGTGCGCAGCCGCACTGCATGGCTCGGCGAGTTACTGTTGATGCACTTTGGCAGGATTACCACCTATATGCTGCTCGGGGCGGCGCTGGGCGCCGCGGGCGCCACCGCCTGGAAGCAGGACTACCTGCCAGTGCAGCGCTGGCTGTTCGGCGCCGGCAGCCTGATGCTGCTGTGGTCGGGCTGGCGCCTGCTGCGCGGCAGTACCTTTACCGTGAACTGGCTGGAGCGGCTGGCGGCGCGTGCCGGCGCTGCGGTGGCCGGGCGGCTCGGCGGCGTCGCCGGCGCGTTGCCGGCCTTCGTGCGGGCGCGCGGCGGGCTGGCCCGGCGTTATGGCGTGGGCCTGGCCTGGGGGCTGGTGCCGTGCGGCATGGTCTACGGTGCGCTGACGCTGGCGCTGCTGGCGGGCAATGCCGGCTCGGGCGCGCTGGTGATGGGCGTGTTCGGGCTTGGCACGCTGCCGAACCTGCTGGTGCTGTCCGGGCTGTCCGGCTATCTGAGACTGTGGTCGCGGCGACCGGGCGTGCGCCTGGGCGCGGGCCTTGCCGTGATGGCGTTCGGCGGGCTTGGCATTGCGCGAGCGGTGCTGCTGCCACATTCGCTGGCGGAACAGGGCTTTTGCCTGGTGTTTTGATGCCCCATGCGGCATCCTGCGGCGCCGGCACCCCGCGCAAGCAGGATGATGGTTGCAGGCGGAGCCGGGAATGCCATACAATCGCCAGCATTGCGGTATCGCGCGGAGTCAGACAGGCTGCGGTAAGCAGCGGCGATCAGCGCCTGGCGGTCTTCCTATCCGAAGGTGCGCTCGGGACGCGGGAAGCGGAAGGCTTTCGATGAGCGCCAGTCCCCGCGGTCCATCCGGTTCAAAAGATCTGGTTCAAAAGTCCGGTTGGCGCTGCGGCGTGGTAGATGCCGGCCTTGCTCCCGATACCCGTATTTTCTTGCGTCCGAGGCGTTCAGTTCGCCGACCGCGATGTCCGTTTGTGCGGACGAGCGACGCAAGAGGTTCGCTGGCCGATCCATGACGGCATGCGGACGATCTCCTGCCGGAAGCCCCGGCAACTCGATGCAAAGAATGGGAAGTGCACGGCCTGGGTACGGCAAGTATCCGGCTCGCTGCGCAATGAGATGGCGGTGGCTTTGGCACCGCTGTATCCAAAATCTCCGGTGCCCCGGATCCGTCCGGGAGCAGGTGCAAAGACAGGCTGCACACCATCAACATGAATACCCAAGAGGCGAAGATCGTCCTCGAGACGGCGCTGATCTGCGCGCAGGAACCGTTGCGCGTCAACGATCTGCGCCGCCTGTTCGACGATGACGTCGGCGCAGACACTATCCGCGTGCTGCTGGACGAACTGCGCCAGGATTGGCGTCCGCGCGGCGTGGAGCTGGTGGCGCTGGCAAGCGGCTGGCGGTTCCAGAGCCGGCCCGAAATGCGGGAATACCTCGACCGCCTGAATCCGGAAAAACCGCCAAAATACTCGCGTGCGGTGATGGAGACCCTGGCGATCATCGCCTACCGCCAGCCGGTGACCCGTGGCGATATCGAGGAAATCCGCGGTGTGACGGTCAGCACGGAAGTGATCAAGAAGCTCGAGGACCGCAGCTGGATCGAGGTCATCGGCCATCGCGACGTGCCGGGTCGCCCGGCGCTGTATGCCACCACCAAGGCCTTCCTGGACGACCTCGGGCTGCGCACGCTGGACGAGCTGCCGCCGCTGGAAGACGCTCAGGCGCAGGCACAGGCCGCCTTGCTGGAGCAGCAGGCGATCAACTTCGAAGACCTGGCGGCGAACAAGCCGGCCAGCGCCGACGAGGAAGCCTTTGCCGAGCCGGTCACGCCGGCCGATACATCGTCAGCGGCCGAGAGCGCGCCCGCGCGCGAAGACGGTGCCGATGGCTTTGACGCGCAGCCGGCTGCCGAGACGGTGGTTGAGGCCGGTGCGGGCGATGCCACCGAATCGGCTGCAACCCCTCCGGACGGGGCGCGGGACCAACTGCCTGAAGACGGCACCCCGCCGCACCCGAGCGAGCACGACGAGCGCGTGCCGAACTGAACAACATGCAACATCCGATAGTGAATATCTTGTCTGATTCCGTTGAGCAAGACGCCCGCCACGCGGGCGCATCCGCCGACACCGGCGCCGCAGAACCCGGAACGGGCAGCGACGCCGCGCCCCGCCGCAAGGGGCTGCGCCGCGGTCTGAGGAACCTGGTGGCATCGCGCCGCCAGGCCGCGCAGGACCGCGCCGAGGGCGCCGAAGGCGCCGGCGCGGCCGGCCAGGGCGATGCCGGCGAGGCAGGTGCCGCCGCCAGCGCGGGCGCCGCCGGTGCCGGGCGTGGCGGCCAGCGCGGCCGCGGCAAGCGCAAGACGGGCCAGGGCGAAGGCGGGCAGGGCAGCCAGGGCAGCCAGGGCGGCAGCAAGGCAGACAAGATCGACCGCGCGGCCCGCGCCGAAGGCGCCGACAAGCCGGAGCAGCCTGGCCGCAAGCGCAAGCAGGCCCCGCGCAGCGGCAAGCCCGCGCCCACCGGCGACACCCAGGGCGCCGGCGCGCGCCAGCAGGGCCGGCGCAAGGATGGCGGCAAGCCGCAGGCACCGCGCAAGGGCCAGGCCGGCGCCGACAAGTCCGCGGCGGGCAGCGAAGACCTGTTCCGCTTCGTCATCTCCGAGCAGTACGACAGCGAAGACACCGTCATCCCGCGCACCAAGGCCAAGCCCGTGCGCGAGCTGTCTGCCGATGACGACGCGCCCAAGCTGCACAAGGTTCTGGCCGAAGGCGGCCTGGGCTCGCGCCGCGAGATGGAAGAGCTGATCCTGCAGGGCCGGGTCTCGGTCAACGGGCTGCCGGCCCATATCGGCCAGCGCATCCTGCCGGCCGACCAGGTCCGCGTGAACGGCAAGCTGATCCACCGCAAGGTGTCGACCAAGCCGCCGCGCGTGCTGCTGTATCACAAGCCTGCCGGCGAAATCGTCAGCCAGTCGGATCCGGAAGGCCGCCCGACCGTGTTCGACAACCTGCCGCGCATCAAGACCGGCAAGTGGGTCGCGGTGGGCCGCCTGGACTTTAACACCGAAGGCCTGCTGATCTTCACCACCTCGGGCGATATTGCCAACCGGTTCATGCATCCGCGCTACGGCGTCGAGCGCGAATACGCGGTGCGCACGCTGGGCGAGCTGGCCGAAGCCGACCGCCAGCGCCTGCTGCACGGCATCAAGCTGGATGACGGCGAGGCCAACTTCCTGCGTATTGCCGACGGTGGCGGCGAAGGCGTCAACCATTGGTACCACGTGGCCCTGACCGAAGGCCGCAATCGCGAAGTGCGCCGCATGTTCGAGGCGGTCGGCCTGACCGTGTCGCGCCTGATCCGCACCCGCTACGGCCAGTTCCTGCTGCCGCGCGGGCTCAAGCGCGGCCGCTGGCAGGAAGTCGAGCCGAATGACGTCAAGGCGCTGATGACCAGCGTCGGCCTGAAGGTGCCGGGCAAGGGCGAGCAGGCGCCCAAGGGCGCCACCAAGGTGGGCGGGCGCAAGCAGCGCACCGAGGCGGCGATTGCCGGCATGCCGATGCATACCGGCATGGACGGCCTGCCGCGCTTCGAGCAGGGCGGTCCTCGTGGCGGCGGCGGCAGCCGCAGCAGCCAGCCGGATCCGATGAAGACGTCGATGGGCTATATCAGCCACGGGCCGACGTTGCTGACCTCGCACGCCGCGAACCTCGGCGGGGGCCGCGGCGCCGGTGCGCGCCAGGGACGCGGCGGCGGTACTGGCATGGGCGGCATGGGCGGTGCCAGGGGGCAGGCCGGCCAGGGGCAGGGCAAGGCCCGACGCGGCGGTGGCGAGGCCAATGGCAACGTGATGCCGAAGGCAGCCAAGGCGGGTGGCAACCGTTCGCAGCGTGGTGGCAGCGGCAATCGTGGTGGCAACCGCGGCGGCAATCGGTAAGCGCCGTACGCGGCGCATGGCGGGCATAACGCCTGCCGGCGCCGCATGCGGTCCGCGGTAATGTCTGGCTTTTGCCTTTTCGACATAATCCGCGTATAATTCAAGTCTATT
The DNA here is from genome assembly GCF_035818815.1 of Cupriavidus sp. SS-3. Classification (NCBI taxonomy): domain Bacteria; kingdom Pseudomonadati; phylum Pseudomonadota; class Betaproteobacteria; order Burkholderiales; family Burkholderiaceae; genus Cupriavidus; species Cupriavidus sp. SS-3. The sequence goes on along the minus strand of NZ_JAYLVT010000004.1, from coordinate 296,996 downwards.
CAAAAAGCCATCCTCGTCCGAGGATGGGCGAATGATGGGCATTGCGCCCATTTTTTTTTGGTTCGCCCGTTTTCGGTGCTTCCGCCTGGGGCGGAAGGGGTGGCGGACAGGCAGCGCTGCAGCAGGGTCGTCCCGGACGGCACCGGCGGGTTTGCCTGCCACGGTGTTGATGGCCATTACTCGGGATAACAGTGCATCTGGCAGATTTGATCGAAACCACCCTAAGCGGCATGGGATATGAGCTGGTCGAGCTCGAGCGTGCCCCGGCCGGATTGCTGCGTGTCTATATCGATCAGCCTGAAACCGGCATTGCCATCGAGGATTGCGAAAAGGTGAGCCGCCAGCTCACCCACGTGTTTACGGTCGAGAACGTCGACTATGAACGCCTCGAGGTCTCGTCGCCCGGACTGGACCGGCCGCTGAAGAAGCTGGCCGACTTCATCCGCTTTGCCGGCGCGGAGGCGCGCGTGACGCTGCGCCTGCCCGTCAACGGACAGAAGAACTTCACAGGCATCCTGCGCGAGCCCACCGGCGCCGCGGGCGAAGAGAAGATCGGCCTGGAGTTCGAGGGCAAGGATGGCCCGGCGCTGCTGGAATTTGCCGTATCCGATGTCGACAAGGCACGCCTGGTGCCGGTGATCGACTTCAAAGGAAATCAAAGAAAAGGGAACAAGCAATGAGCCGCGAAGTTCTGTTGCTCGTCGATGCGCTTGCGCGTGAGAAGAACGTCGACAAGGATGTGGTATTCGGTGCCCTGGAGGCGGCGCTCGCCTCGGCCACCAAGAAGCGTTTCGAGGAAGACGTGGATATCCGTGTCGCGATCGATCGCGAGTCGGGCGAGCATGAAACCTTCCGCCGCTGGCTGGTCGTTCCCGACGAGCTGGGCCTGCAGGAGCCGGACAAGCAGATCCTGCTGTTCGAGGCCCGCGAGGAAAACCCGAGCATCGAGCTGGGTGACTATATCGAGCAGCAGATCGAGTCGGTCGAGTTCGGCCGCATCGGCGCGCAGGCCGCCAAGCAGGTGATCCTGCAGCGCATCCGCGATGCCGAGCGCGAGCAGATCCTGAACGACTACCTCGATCGCGGCGAAAAGATCATGACCGGCACGGTCAAGCGCGCCGACAAGAAGGGCCTGATCGTCGAGTCTGGCCGCGTCGAGGCGCTGCTGGCCCGCGACCAGATCATCCCCAAGGAAAACCTGCGCACCGGCGACCGCGTGCGCGCCTATATCCTGAATGTCGACCGCGCCGCGCGCGGCCCGCAGATCGAACTGTCGCGTACCGCGCCCGATTTCCTGATCAAGCTCTTCGAGAACGAAGTGCCTGAAATGGAACAGGGCCTGCTTGAGATCAAGGCGGCTGCCCGCGACCCGGGCGTGCGCGCCAAGATCGCGGTGGTGGCGCATGACAAGCGCATCGACCCGATCGGCACCTGCGTGGGCGTGCGCGGCACGCGCGTCACCGCGGTGCGCAACGAGATCGGCGGCGAGGCGGTGGATATCGTGCTGTGGTCCGAAGACCCGGCGCAGTTTGTGATCGGCGCGCTGGCACCTGCGCAGGTGCAGTCGATCGTGGTCGATGAAGAGAAGCACAGCATGGACGTGGTGGTCGACGAGGAAAACCTCGCCGTCGCCATCGGCCGCAGCGGTCAGAACGTGCGCCTGGCGTCCGAGCTGACCGGCTGGCAGATCAACATCATGACGCAGGAAGAATCGGCGCAGAAGCAGGCCGAAGAGAGCGATGTCGTGCGCAAGCTGTTCATGTCCAAGCTGGACGTGGATGAGGAAGTCGCGGACATCCTGATCGAGGAAGGCTTCTCCACGCTGGAAGAAGTGGCTTATGTCCCCATCAGTGAAATGATGGAGATCGAGGCCTTTGACGAAGACACCGTCAACGAGCTGCGCAATCGCGCGCGTGATGCGCTCCTGACGATGGAACTGGCCCGGGAAGAAAAGGTGGAAGAGGTGTCGCAGGACCTGCGCTCGCTCGACGGCCTCAACCCGGAACTGATCGGCAAGCTGGCCGAAGGCGATATCCATACGCGTGACGACCTGGCCGAACTGGCCGTGGACGAGCTGGTCGAGATGACCGGTGTCAGCGAGGAAGAAGCCAAGTCGCTGATCATGAAAGCACGGGAACATTGGTTCAACTGAGGGACACGCCCTGGCCGCTGAAACCGGGAAGGGCGCGCTTTCCGCAACAATTTGTCCCGACGTAGAAACCAAGCATTGAAAGGGTTTGAATGGCAAGCACAACAGTTGCCCAACTGGCCGCAGAACTGAGTCGCAGCGCAGCTGCCCTGCTGGAACAATTGCAGGCGGCTGGGGTGGGCAAAGCGACGCCAGAAGACATCATCACGGAATCGGATAAGACCAGGCTGCTGGACTATCTGAAGCGCTCGCACGGCCAGGCCGACGACAGCGCCCGCAAGAAGATCACACTGACCAAGCGCGAAACCTCGGAGATCCGCCAGTCGGACGCCACCGGCAAGACCCGCACGGTCCAGGTGGAAGTGCGCAAGAAGCGCGTGCTGATCAAGCGCGACGACGCTGCGCCGGAATCGCAGGCCGATGGCGCCGAGGCCCAGGCCCAGGTCGTCGACGCCGCCGAGGAGGCGCGCCGCGAAGCGGAAGAACGCCGCCAGGCCGAACAACTGGCGCGTCAGGAAGCCGAGGCCAAGGCCGCCCGCGAGGCCGCCGAGCGCGAGGAAGCCGAGCGCCGCGCGCGCCAGGAGGCACTCGAGGCCGAACAGCGCCGCCAGGCCGAACTCGCTGCCCGCAAGGCCGAGGAAGAGGCTGCCGCGTCGCGCGCCGTGACCGAAGCCAACGAGGACGCCTCGCGCAAGAAGGCCGAGGACGAGAAGGCCCGCGTCGCCGCTGAACGCGCCGAGGCGCAGAAGGCTGCCGACGAGGCCAAGGTTGCCGCCGACAAGGCCCGCGCCGAGCAGGAAATCGCCGCGCGCAAGCGCCGCGAGGCTGCCGAAGCCGAAGCCCGTGCGATCCAGCAGATGCTGAACGCGCCGGCCCGCGTGCTGAAGGCGCCGTCCGAGCGCAAGGCCGAGGAAAAGAAGGCCGAGCAGACCGGTACGCTGCACAAGCCGGTCAAGCCGGCCGGCACCGAAGCCAAGCCGGGCGAGAAGAAGCCGGTGACCGCCACCGCCACCACCACCACCGACAAGAAGGGCAAGGTCGTCAAGGCCGGCACCTCGTCGACGTGGCAGGACGAAGGCAGCCGCAAGAAGGGCAGCGGCCTGAAGACGCGCGGCGATTCGTCGGGCGGCGTGGGCGGCTGGCGCGGTGGCCCGCGCGGCCGTGGCGGCCGTCAGCAGCAGCATGACGACAGCCGCAGCAACTTCCAGGCGCCGACCGAACCGGTGGTGCGCGAAGTGCACGTGCCCGAAACCATCTCGGTGGCCGACCTGGCCCACAAGATGGCAGTGAAGGCATCCGAGGTCATCAAGCAGATGATGAAGCTCGGCCAGATGGTGACGATCAACCAGGTGCTGGACCAGGAAACCGCCATGATCGTGGTGGAAGAAATGGGCCACAAGGCGTACGCCGCCAAGCTGGACGATCCGGAAGCGCTGCTGGTGGTCGACGGCGAAGAGCACGAAGACGCCGAACTGCTGCCGCGTCCGCCGGTGGTGACCGTGATGGGTCACGTCGACCACGGCAAGACCTCGCTGCTGGACTACATCCGCCGCACCAAGGTGGCCGCGGGCGAAGCCGGCGGGATTACGCAGCATATCGGTGCCTACCATGTGGAAACCGACCGCGGCGTGATCACCTTCCTGGACACCCCGGGTCACGAGGCCTTCACGGCCATGCGTGCCCGCGGTGCCAAGGCCACCGACATCGTGATCCTGGTGGTCGCGGCCGACGACGGCGTGATGCCGCAGACCAAGGAAGCCATTGCGCATGCCAAGGCTGCCGGTGTGCCGATCGTGGTGGCGATCAACAAGATCGACAAGCCCGATGCCAACCCGGACCGCGTCAAGCAGGAACTGGTGGCGGAGCAGGTGGTGCCGGAAGAATACGGCGGCGATTCGCCGTTCGTGCCGGTTTCCGCCAAGATGGGTACCGGTGTGGAAGACCTGCTCGAGCAAGTGCTTCTGCAAGCCGAAGTGCTGGAATTGAAGGCACCGGTGGATGCCCCGGCCAAGGGCCTGGTGGTGGAAGCCCAGCTGGACAAGGGCAAGGGCCCGATCGCAACCATCCTGGTCAGCAGCGGCACGCTCAAGCGTGGCGATGTGGTGCTGGCTGGCAGCGCCTACGGCCGTGTGCGTGCCATGCTGGACGAGAACGGCAAGACGACCAAGGAAGCCGGTCCGTCGATCCCGGTGGAAATCCAGGGCCTGTCCGAAGTGCCTGCCGCCGGTGAAGAAGTGCTGGTGCTGCCGGACGAGCGCAAGGCACGTGAAATCGCGCTGTTCCGCCAGGGCAAGTTCCGCGACGTGAAGCTGGCCAAGCAACAGGCCGCCAAGCTCGAGAACATGCTCGAGCAGATGGCCGAAGGCGAAGTGCAGACGCTGCCGTTGATCGTCAAGGCCGACGTGCAGGGTTCGCAGGAAGCGCTGGTGCAGTCGCTGCAGAAGCTGTCGACCGCCGAAGTGCGGGTGCAGATCGTGCACGGCGGCGTGGGTGGCATCTCCGAGTCCGACGTCAACCTGGCGACGGCTTCGAAGGCGGTCATCATCGGCTTCAACGTGCGTGCCGATGCTGGTGCGCGCAAGCTGGCCGAGCACAACGGCATCGATATCCGCTACTACAGCATCATTTACGATGCGGTGGACGAGATCAAGGCGGCGATGTCGGGCATGCTGGCGCCGGAGAAGCGCGAAACCACCATCGGCCAGGTCGAGGTGCGCCAGGTGTTCCGCGTGCCGAAGATCGGTGCGGTGGCCGGCTGTATGGTTACCGACGGCCTGGTCAAGCGCAACTCGCTGGTGCGCGTGCTGCGCAACAACCTGGTCATCCACGACGGCGAGCTGGATTCGCTCAAGCGCTTCAAGGACGACGTCAAGGAAGTCAAGCAAGGCTTCGAGTGCGGTCTGTCGATCAAGAACTTCAACGATGTTCAGGAAGGCGACCAGCTCGAGGTGTACGAAATCACAGAGGTGGCGCGCACGCTGTAAGGCGTCGCAAGCAACGGCAGGCTTCGGCCTGCCGTTGTCATCTCGACCAGACTGTATTGAATGGCCAAGAAAGGCAATATCTCCTCCCGCAATCTCCGCATCTCCGACCAGATCCAGAAGGACCTGGCCGAGATGATCCAGCGCGAGCTGCGCGACCCGCGCCTCGGCCTGGTCACGCTGCAGTCGGTCACGCTGACGCCCGACTACGCGCACGCCAAGGTCTACTTCACCGTGCTGGGCGCCGACGCGGCCGAAGCCGCCGCCATCCTGAACGATAAGGCCGGCTACCTGCACTCGCTGCTGTTCAAGCGCCTGCACATCCATACCGTGCCGACGCTGCATTTCCATCACGACACCTCGGTCGAACACGCGATCGAGATGTCCAGGCTGATCAACGAAGCGAACGCCACGCGTTCGAAAGACGAAGACTGATGCCGGGCGCCCGTGCCGGCAGGCATGGGCTTTCCTGGCGCGGTCGCCGCGCGTTGCGCACCCGCCTCCTGCTTGTTCCCCGATGACCGATTCCAACGCCAACCGTCCGCCGCGCCTGCCGCGCCGCGAGGTCCATGGTGTGCTGCTGCTCGACAAGCCGCTGGGGCTGTCGTCCAACGACGCGCTGGTGCGCGCCAAGCGCCTGTTGCGCGCGGCCAAGGCCGGCCATACCGGCACCCTCGATCCGCTCGCCACCGGGCTGCTGCCGCTGTGCTTCGGCGAAGCCACCAAGTTTTCGCAGGACCTGCTGGAAGCGGACAAGACCTATGACGCCGAAGTGCGGCTGGGCGCACGCTCCAGCACCGGCGACGCCGAAGGCGAGCTGCTCGACGTGCGTGCGGTCACCTGCGACCGGGCCGCGGTAGAGCGTGTGCTGGCAAGTTTTGTCGGCGAGATCGAGCAGGTGCCGCCGATGCATTCGGCGCTGAAGAAGGACGGCCGCCCCCTGTACGAATACGCGCGCGCCGGCCAGACCGTGGAGCGCGCGGCGCGCCGCGTCACGATCCGTTCGATTGCATTGCTGGATTGCGCCTTGCCCGAGGCCCCGTCGTTCACGATGCGGGTGACGTGCAGCAAGGGCACCTACATCCGCACGCTGGCCGAGGATATCGGCGAAGCGCTGGGTTGCGGCGCGCATCTGACCGGGCTGCGCCGCATTGCCGTGGGCGACCTGACGCTCGACGGCGCGGTGACGCTGGCCCAGATCGAAGCACAGGATGATGCGCAGCGCCCGGCCATGCTGGCGCCGGTTGATGCCCTGCTGCAGAAATGCGTGCCGGTGCAGCTGGATGCGGCGGCGGCGGGGCGGTTCCTGCAGGGCCAGCGCATTGCCCAGCGGGACCTGCCGGCCGGCACCGTGCTGGCCGAGCAAGGCCTGGCACGGGTCTATGCCGGCGAGCCGGCGCGGCTGCTGGGGGTGGCACGCATGCGCGAAGGCGCGTTGCGGCCGGAGCGGCTGGTCAAGCTGTGAGCCCGCGGACGGCGCCGTAGCCGCCCACTAACCAACAGCCCTTACTCCAATGTGACCCTGGCCGTCTTGATCACGTCGGCCCACATCTTGCGATCCTGCGCGAGGAACCCGGCAAAGTGCTCGGGCGTATCGCCCACGGGCTCCGAGCCGAACTCAGCCATCTTCTTCCTGACTTCCGGATTCGCCAGCGCCTTGACCAGGGCCTGGTTGTAGCGGGCCACGATCGCCTTCGGCAGGTCCTTCGGCCCGAAGATGCCTTGCCAGGTTGGCATGTTGAAGTCCTTCAGGCCGCTCTCGGCCAGCGTCGGCACCTCCGGCAGCAACGGCGAGCGCTTGCTGCCCGTGACTGCCAGCGCCTTGACCTTGCCGCTCTTGGCTAGCGCCGCGGCGGTGGTGATGTTATCAACCGTCATGGCGATATGGCCGCCCATCAGATCGGTGATCACCGGCGTTGCGCCCTTGTACGGCGCATGGACCATGTCGATGCCGAGGCGGTGCAGCATGGTCTCGGCGATCAGATGGTTCGAGGTGCCGACGCCCGCGGTGCCATAGGTGACCTGCGGCGTCTTTTTGACATACGCGGCAAAGTCGGCCATGGTCTTGACCGGCAGGGCCGGGTTGACGATCACCACATTGGGCTGCGTGGCCAGCATGACGATGGGGGTAAAGTCATCGGCCTTGTACGGCGTGCCCTTGGGGTTGAGCACGTGGGTCACCGCCATCGCGCCGGCGGCACCCATGCCGATGGTGTAGCCGTCGGCCGCTGCCTTGGCCAGCTTGTCCGCGGCGATATTGCCGCCCGCGCCTGGCACGTTTTCCACCACCACCGGCACGCCCAGGCTTTCCGACAACGGTGCCTGCACCAGCCGCGCCAGCAGGTCGGCCGAGCCGCCGGGGGCAAAGCCCACCAGCAGGCGCACCGGCTTTGCCGGCTTCCATTCCTGCGCCTGCGCGGCCGGGGCCATCGCGGCGGCCAGGCCGATCCACATCATGCCGCGTGTCAGCGGCTTCCTCCACTTTCCTACCTTTTCCATGCCTTCCAGCTCCAGCAGTGTCATGGGCAATCTGTCATCGGGCTTGCCCTTACCCGGAATGCGTTCGTAGCCTGAGCTAGTCTTGTGCGCGCCATCAGGCCGCCGCACCAGCCAGTACCTGTCCCAGCAGCCGTGCCACCATGCGGTTCGACAGCAGCACCGGAGCCCCCGCATGGCGCGCCACCGTGGCCCGCATGGCTTCGGTGTAGCCCATGCAGTGCATCACCACCAGGTCGCAGCCGCGCAGCGCCGCGCCCGCCTGCGCGAAGCGGCCGGTATCGCTGTCGGCGCTATCGGTATAGGGCGATGCATGCGTGACGCGCAGTTCGCAGGGCACCGGCTGGATCAGATGAAAGCCGCTCACCTGCGTCTCCAGCGGCAGCACGATGCCGAGCCGCTTGCAGCCCTGCGCCAGCGCTACCGTCAGGTGGTCCACCACCTGCTGCGGTTCCAGCACCAGCGTCTGCATCGGCGGCAGCGCGGTGCCGGTACACAGCGGGACCAGCGCGTCGAAGCGGCCGTCGTCGAGCGAAGTCATCAGCCGCGCCAGCATGGCCTCGGCCACCGGCTTGCCCATCACCGCCTGGGTGCCGTCGCGCAGGCGGCTGGCGAAGCGGTACTCGCCGGCGGCGGGCGCCAGCGCTGCGATCTCGTCCGGGCCCAGCGCGTCGAGGATGCCGAATTCTTCGACCTCGGCCGGCAGTCCCAGGTCGGTCATCATTTGCGGCACCACGTCGGTCCGCGGCGACTGCCCGATGGTGACGAAGGCCACGCGCGGCGGGCGCGGGGCGGCCGTGGTCATGCCTCGGCCCCGACGGTCTGCAGGTGCGCGAGCGAGCCGTAGCGCCGCTGCAGCTCGGCCCATTCCTCGGCATCGTAGAAGGCGCACTGGCCCTGGCCGAACTGCTTGGCGACCTCGATGCAGAAGCGCGTCGCCACATCGATGTCGAAGGCGTTGGTGACGCCGGTGGCGCATCCGGGCACGGTGGTCTGCGCGGTCAGCGCTACACCGACGACCGGGGCGGCGGTGACGATGGCCGGCTGCATGATCGAATTGACATGCCACAGGCCATTCTCATACGGCGTGATGTCCTGCGTGGTCAGCGGCAGCACCGACGGCAGTTCGCCGCTGACCCAGCCCATCAGGTCCAGCATCCGCTCCGGCAGGCGCAGCAGCCAGCCTTCCTTGGCCACCGGCGTCAGCGCCACGCCGCGGCGGTTGACGAAGCGGTTGCCGCGCGTGGTGTCGACCGACAGGATCGCCACCATGTCGGGATGCACCTCGTGCGACATCATCGTGCGCATCGCGAAGGGCGATTTCATCATCGGCACCGGCTGGTGCGGCCGCGTGGCGGCGTGCGGGCAGATGTGGGTATGGATCCGCACCGGGCCGGCCAGCACATCGCCGCTGGCGGCCATGTCGGCCAGCTTGAGCGCGGTGGCGACGGCGACGATGGCGCCGTCGGCATCGGACACCAGGCCCGTCACCGCAGGGCGCGCGCCGACGCCGCCGAGGCGGCCGACCACGCCCAGCGCGGGCGCGTCGGGATTGCGGCCGGGCAGGGTGCAGGCGAGGAAGTCGGTGTAAAGGCCGTTCTCTTCCACGCGTGTCACCGTGACGTCGCGGATGCCGCGTGCGCGCAACAACGCGGCAACGCTCTCGCCGTCGACGTTGGCTGCGGACAGCAGCTCGATCGATTCAATTACCTGCTTGATGGACATCTTGCTTGGGGTTCCTTGCTTGTTTGGCTGGATGGCGAGGCTCAGAGGGCAGCGGCCGGCACGGACAATGCGCCGGGCGCGACGTCCACGATCTGCTGGCCAAGGAACCAGCGTGCGCCATGCGCGCCGCCCATTTCCATGCGATTGCCCGAGACGCGCACCCAGTCGCCTTCGGGCAGGCCCAGCACCGGCGTCTGCGGCTGCAGCACCGTGAACTCGGCCAGCCGCTGGTCGCGCGTTTCGCCGCGGAAGCCGGGCACCACCAGGTTGAAGTAGTGCGGATTGATCTGGAACGGCACCAGCCCGAGCGCATCGAGGCCGCCGGGGTCGGCGACCGGCATGTCGTTGGTGGTGCGGATGGTGGGGCAGGCGACATTGGTGCCGGCGCTCCAGCCGATATAGCGTGCCGCGCCCGCAGCCACCTGGCGTGCAATCACGGGCAGCAGGCCGCGCTCGCGCAGGCATTGCAGCAACCGGAAGGTGTTGCCGCCACCGATGACGATCAGTTCGGCCGCTTCCACCGCCCGCACGCAGTCGGCATCGGAGAGCCGGTGCGGCGAATGCGCTGCAATGCCGGCCGGAGCCAGCGCGTCGCGCACCAGCGCTTCGTAGCTGTCCCAGTCGCGCGTGACGCCGGCGAAAGGCAGGAAGCAGGCACGGGTGCGGCCGCCGGCCAGTTCTCGGATCGCGTCGTGGGCGTGGGCGAGGTAGCCCGCGTCGCTGGAGGAGTTGCTGAGTAACAGGAGTTCCATGGGATTGAGCTGCCGGGATGACTATTTGGTGGCGGTGTCGACGGGATGGAGCCAGAGCGGATCGCCCAGGCGCTGCCCGACCGGCGCCACCGCCTGCACCAGCGTTTCGCGCAACCCGCGTGCCTGGGCCTGGCTGACCTGCATCGCGGTGAAGGACAGGCACAGCCCGCGCACGTCTCCCGAGAGCGGGTCCGCCAGCGTGGTGGCAACGGCGCCGATGCCCGGCATGCCTTCGTTGACGGCGATGGCACTGCGCTCGGCGCGGGCCGTGGCCACGCGCTCGCGCAGCTCGGACACGGTGGCCGGACATCCGGCCGGTGCGTCGGGCAGCTTGCGGGTGCCGCTGGCGCCATAGCGCGCGCTGAATTCGGTCTCGGGCAGGCGCGAGAGCAGCACGCGGCCCATGGCCGTGGTGAAGGCCGGGCGTCGCGCGCCCGGCGGCGACAGCACCTGCACCGGGTTGCTGCCGTTCAGGCGCTGCAGCACCACGGTGTCGGTGCCGTCGAGCATCGACAGGTAGGCCGTGAAGCCGGTCGAATCCGACAACGCGGCGAGGATCTCGCGGCATTGGTCGTCGAAGGGATGCGCCTGCGTGGCGGCCTGTGCCGCGCGGATCACCAGTGCGCCCGGGCGATAGCGTCGCGTGGCCGGCTGGAGTTCAAGCAGCCGGTAGCGGACCATCTGGGCCAGCAGGCGCGATGCCGAGCTCTTGGCCAGGCCCAGTTCATCCAGCACATCGTTGAACGTGATCTCGTGGCGGCCGTGCCCGAACAGGTCCAGCACGCTCTCCACGCCTTCAAGAATGCTCACTTCGTCTCTCCCCCTGCGCTCATTGCTTCGGTTCCGTTTTTAGGAACCAAGGTTCCATAATTTGGTTTGCAAATCATAGGGCGGCGGATACCGGAATACAAGAGGAAATTTCCCTTGCCGGATGCGGGCAAAAAAAAATGGCCCCGAACCGGGGCCATTCCTATGTACCGCTGCACCGGGCGCTCAATGCGCCGCCATCGCGTCTGCCGAGCCGCCACCGCCGCCCCTGGCCGGCCGCGTCAGCCAGACAAAGCCGATCAGCGCGAAGAACAGCACGCCCGAGATCCAGAAGATGTCGTTGGCGCCGAGCATGGCGGCCTGCTGGGTGATATTGCGCTCGATCACGCCGACCGCCTGTGCCTGGCTCATGCCCATCTGCATCAGGTGGTTGAGCTGGGCGTGGTAGGCCGGGTTGTACGGGTTGACGTGCTCGACCAGTTGCGCGTGGTGCAGCGCCGAGCGGTTCTCCCAGACGGTGGTCGAGACCGACGCGCCGATGCCGCCGAAGGTGATCCGCACGAAGTTCGACAGGCCCGAGGCGGCGGGGATCTTTTCCGGCGGCTGCCCTGACAGGATGATCGAAGTCAGCGGGATGAAGAACATCGCCATGGCCGCGCCCTGGATCAAGGTGGGCACCATCAGCGTCCAGGTATCGACCTGCGTGGTGAAGCCCGAGCGCATCAGGCTGACGATGCCGAAGGTGATGAAGGCCGCGGTCGCCACCCAGCGTGCATCCATCTTCGGCAGGTTGCGCCCGATCACCGGCGACAGCAGGATTGCGAAGATGCCGACCGGCGCCATCACGATGCCCGCGTCGGTGGCGGTATAGCCGACGATGGTCTGCAGCCATAGCGGCAGGATCACCAGGTTGCCGAAGAACAGCCCGTACGCCACCGAGATCGCCACCACGCCGGAACTGAAGTTGCGGCCCTTGAACAGGCTGATGTCGACAATGGGATGCTTCTCATAGGTTTCCCAGGCGAGGAAGAACAGGAAGCCGACGATCGCCACCAGGGTCAGCACCACGATCTCGGTCGAGTGGAACCAGTCCAGCTCCTTGCCCTTGTCCAGCATCAGCTGCATCGAGCCCACCCAGATCACCAGCAGCGCCAGGCCGATGCGGTCGATCGGCAGCACCTTGGTGGGGGTCTCGCGGTCCTTGTAGATGGCCCAGGTGGCGTAGGCGGTGACGATGCCTACCGGCACGTTGATGTAGAAGATCCACGGCCAGGTCATGTTGTCGGAGATCCAGCCGCCCAGCAGCGGGCCCATGATCGGTGCCACCAGCGTGGTCATGCCCCATAGCGCCAGCGCCATGGTGCTCTTCGCGGGCGGATAGCTCGACAGCAGCAGCGACTGCGACAGCGGGATCATCGGCCCGGCCACCGCCCCCTGCAGCACGCGCGCGGCCAGCAGCGTCTCCAGGTTGGGCGCGACGCCGCACAGCCACGACGCCAGCACGAACAGCAGGATCGAGGTGATGAACAGCCGCACCGCGCCGAAGCGCGTGGTCAGCCAGCCGGTCAGCGGCACCGAAATCGCATTGGCCACCGCGAACGAGGTGATGACCCAGGTGCCCTGGTTGGGCGCCACGCCCAGGTCGCCCGAGATCGCGGGGATCGACACGTTGGCGATCGACGAGTCCAGCACATTCATGAACGTCGCCAGCGACAGCGCGATGGTGCCGAGCACCAGCCTGCCGCCGGTCAGCGGCTGCGGCTGCTGCGGCAGGGCCCGCGCCGGCGCCTGGCCGGCGCCCGGCTGCGCCGCGGGCGCGGCCGGTGCGGCGGATGGGGAGGTGGCCATGATCAGGTATTGGCGGGCTTGGCGGACTTGGCGGCGTTGGCGTGAGCGGCGCTGGCCGAGGGCAGGCCGGTGCCGCGGCCGCCGTTGTTGGCGGCGATGATGCGCGCGATCAGCTGGTCGGCATCCTGCGCCACCTTGTCATAGACGTCGGTCTGCATCGGCCGGGCCGGCGCGGCGGCGGCCATGGCGGCGCCTTGCTCGCGGCGCACGTCGACCTTGACCGTCATCGACAGGCCCACGCGCAGCGGGTGGTCCTTGAGCTGCTGCGGATCCAGCGCGATGCGCACCGGCAGGCGCTGCACCACCTTGATCCAGTTGCCGGTGGCGTTCTGCGCCGGCAGCAGCGAAAACGCCGAGCCGGTGCCGGCCGAGAAGCCGGCGACCTTGCCGCGGTATTCGACCCTGGAGCCATAGACGTCGGCTTCCAGCGTCACGGGCTGGCCGATGCGCATATGCGTGATCTGCACTTCCTTGAAGTTGGCATCGACCCAGACCTGGTCCAGCGGCACCACCGCCATTAGCGGCGCGCCGGCGGCCACGCGCTGGCCGACCTGCACCGAGCGCTTGGCGACGTAGCCGGTCACCGGCGCGGGCAGCGCCGAGCGCGCGAACGACAGGTAGGCCGAGCGCAGGTTGGCGGCGGCGCGCTGCACGTTGGGGTGGTTCTCGACCGTGGTCTGGTCGGTCAGCACCTGGTTCGATGCCAGCTGCTCGCGCGCGGCCAGCAGCGCCGACTCGGCGCCCTTGAGCGCGGCTTGCGCGTGCGAGATCTCTTCATTCGACACCGCGCCCGAGCCGGCGATGGCCTGGCGCCGGCGCAGGTCGTCGCGGGCCTTGGCCACGTCGGCTTCGCGCAGCGCCACGTTGGCGGCGAGCGAGCCGTTATTGACGTACAGCGTGCGCACTTCGCGCACGGCCTGTGCCAGCTGGGCCTCGGCCTGTTCCAGCGCCACCTGCGTGTCGGCGCGGTCGAGCTGGATCAGCGGCTGGCCGGCGGTGACCAGCTGGGTGTCGTCGGCCGCGATCGACACGACGGTGCCAGCCACCAGCGGCGTGACCTGGACCACGTTGCCGGCGACATAGGCGTCGTCGGTGCTTTCGAAATGGCGGGCATACAGTCCCCAGTACACGCCGTAGCCGATGCCGGCGACGACGATCGCCGCGGTCAGCGACAGCAGCATGCGCTTGCGCTTGCCGTTGGGAGGGGTGGCCGTGGCTTGCTGGGGGGTGTTGGTGCCGGCCGCTTGCTGGTTGTTGCTCATGATGTCTTCTGGATAATCTTGTCTGCGATCACCGGGTGCGCGGATCAGCCGCGGGCGCCCGCCTGGGTGTGGCCCTGGGTGTGGCCCGGCTGCTGCGCCGGCCCATGGGCGACGCTCTCGTGGCCTTCGGCCGGCTCCTGGTAGCCGCCGCCGAGCGCCTTCATCAGGCCCATCTGCAGGTCCAGCCGCCGCGCCTGCAGGTCGGTCGCCAGGCGGCGCTGCTGCAGCACGTTGCTTTCCGCGTTGAGCACGGTCAGCTGCGTTCCGAGCCCGGCCTTGTAGCGCGTGGTGGCCAGCGCGTAGGCGTGCTCGGCCAGGTCCAGCGCTTCGCGCTGGGTCTGGATCTGCTTGTCGACGCTGCGGATGCTGGTCATGACATCGGCGGTCTCGCGCAGGGCATCGACCAGCGCCTGGTTGTAGTTGGCCACGGCAATGTCGTAGCCGGCGTACTTGCCCTTCAGGTTGGCGCGCAGCCTGCCGCCCTCGAAGATCGGCAGGCGCACGGTCGGACCGATGCCGAAGGTGCGGCTGATGCCCATCAGCAGGTTCGAAGGATCCAGCGCGGCCAGGCCGGCAAAGGCGGTCAGGCTGACGTCGGGCAGGAATTCCTTCCTGGCGACGTTGATGTCCTTGGATGCCGCCTCGACGCGCCAGCGCGCCGCCACCAGGTCAGGGCGACGGCCCAGCAGGCCGATGGTCAGGTCGTCGGGCAGGGTGGGCGTGGCCTGGGCCAGCAATACCGGCGGCTGGATCTGCAGGCCGCGGTCCGGGCCCTTGCCCAGCAGCGCGGCGAGCTGGTTGCGGGCCAGCGCGATCTCTTCGTCGACGCGCTGCAGGTCGGTCTGCGAGGCCGCCACCGTGCCGCGCGCCTGGGTGGTTTCCACCTGCGTGTCCAGTCCGGCGGCCAGGCGCTGGCGCGACAGCTCGGTGAGGTCGCGGCGCTGGGCGATGGCGCGCTCGGCCACGTCGCGCTGCGCATACAGCGCCGCCAGGCGCGCGTAATTGCGCGAGATCGACGTTGCCAGGATCAGGCGCGCGGCCTGGCTTTCGGCCTCGGCGGCGCGGTCATCCGACAGCGCGGCTTCGAGCGCATCGCGGTGCTTGCCCCAGAAGTCGAAGTCATAGGACAGGCCCACCTGCAGGCGCGACTGGTTCTGCCACGAGCCCGCCAGCGGCGTGCCTTCAAACAGATCCTTCTCGGAGAAGCGCTGGCGGATCAGGCTGCCTTCGAACTCCAGGTGCGGGTAGAGCGCGCTGCGCGTGGCCTCGGCCATGGCGCGCGACGCTTCCACCCGGGCAAAGGCCGCCTGCAGGCTGGGATTGTCCTTGACCGCTTCGTCGACCAGCGCGCTCAGCTGCGGGTCCTTGAACTGGACGACCCAGTCCTGCGACGGCCACTGGCCGTGCTCGCCGGGCAGGGTTTGCGAAGTCGCCATCGCGGCCGGATCGGCCATGGTCTGCGT
Organism: Cupriavidus sp. SS-3; assembly: GCF_035818815.1. Lineage (NCBI taxonomy): Bacteria > Pseudomonadati > Pseudomonadota > Betaproteobacteria > Burkholderiales > Burkholderiaceae > Cupriavidus > Cupriavidus sp. SS-3. Next base: position 281,552 of record NZ_JAYLVT010000004.1, on the reverse strand, counting down.
GCTGTGCGAATTGCCAAGCGCCGCACAGCCGGCCAGCGCCGCGGCCGCGATCGCGGTCAGCGCGAGCGTGCCGGCACGGCGCGCCAGCTTGCGGGAACTGGCAGGCTGGGTAAATCGGAAGGAAAGAGCTGGTTTCATGGCGTTGCTCCGTGGCGGAGCCATACGGTTTCTACGGGCTGCTCGCGGTGTCCGGCCGGGCCGGTCAACGCGGACGATCTGGCGTGCCGGAAGTCCGGCGCGCAGCCTGCTACCCGCTGTTGGCGATGACCCGCCGCAGCATGCTGCGCAGCAACTGGATCTCGTCCTCGGAAAAACCTCGAAAGTGGTGCGCAAGGACCTTGCAGAAGATTGCCGGCAGTTGCTGCACCAGTTCCTGGCCCTGTGGCGTCACCGACAGGTCGACCACGCGGCGGTCGGCGTCGCGGCGGCGGCGCTCGATCAGGCCGCGTTTTTCCATGCGGCTGAGCAGCCGCGTGACCGAGCCCATGTCGGTGTTCAATTCGCGGCCCAGGTCGGTGACGGTCGAGGCACGGCCGGTGGCCAGCATCATCAGGCAGCTGGCCTGGGCGTGGGTGATGTCCAGGCTGCTGACCTCCTGCTCGACGCCGTGCGCCAGCATGTTCTTGGCCCGTTGCATCAGGTAGCCGACGCTGTCGCACATCTGGTACTGGGCGGGATCGAACGAGCCGGCAGGGGAGGCTGGCGGAGCGGAAGCGGGTGCTTGTGACATCTTTGCCTTTGCAATCTTTGCTGTGGCAAATATATGTTCACGTTTAACGATCCGCAAGAAAGGAAATTGGTCATTGCGGAATTAGCAAATATTTTCCCTTGGCCAGGGGCGGTTCCCGTCAACGCTTCTTGCGCCGCAACATGCTAGAATGTTGGGTTACCTCAGATTCTCCGGCCCTCCATGCGAGGGCCCCGTTCTTAGCGAGACGCAGCAATGACCCGCGCCATCCGAAATATCGCCATCATCGCCCACGTCGATCATGGCAAGACCACCCTGGTCGACCAGCTCCTGCGCCAGGCAGGCACCTTCCGCGACAACCAGCAAGTCGCCGAGCGGGTGATGGACTCGAACGACCTGGAAAAGGAACGCGGGATCACGATTCTCGCGAAGAACTGTGCCGTCGAGTACAACGGCACCCATATCAATATCGTCGACACCCCGGGCCACGCCGACTTCGGCGGTGAAGTGGAGCGCGTGCTGTCGATGGTCGACGGCGTGCTGCTGCTGGTCGACGCGGTCGAGGGCCCGATGCCCCAGACCCGCTTCGTCACGCGCAAGGCGCTGGCGCTGGGCCTGAAGCCGATCGTGGTGGTCAACAAGATCGACCGCCCGGGCGCGCGTCCGGACTGGGTCATCAACCAGACCTTCGACCTGTTCGACAAGCTCGGTGCCACCGACGAGCAGCTGGACTTCCCGGTGATCTACGCATCGGGCCTGAACGGCTTTGCCGGCCTGACCGAAGACGTGCGCGACGGCGACATGAAGCCGCTGTTCGAGACCGTGCTCGACAAGGTGCCGGTGCGTGACGACGACCGCGACGGTCCGCTGCAACTGCAGATCATCTCGCTGGACTACTCAAGCTACGTCGGCAAGATCGGCGTTGGCCGCATCTCGCGTGGCCGTGCCCGTCCGCTGCAGGACGTGGTGGTCAAGTTCGGCCCGGAAGGCAACCCGATCAAGGGCCGCATCAACCAGGTGCTGAAGTTCCAGGGCCTGGAGCGCGAAATCGTGCAGGAAGCCGAAGCCGGCGACATCGTGCTGATCAACGGCATCGAAGAACTGGGCATCGGCTGCACCGTGTGCGCGCCCGAGGCCCAGGACGCGCTGCCGATGCTGAAGGTGGACGAGCCGACGCTGACCATGAACTTCTGCGTCAACACCTCGCCGCTGGCGGGCCGTGAAGGCAAGTTCGTGACCAGCCGCCAGCTGCGCGAGCGCCTGGACCGCGAACTGAAGTCCAACGTGGCGCTGCGCGTGGCCGATACCGGCGACGACACCATCTTCGAAGTGTCCGGCCGCGGCGAACTGCACCTGACCATCCTGCTGGAAAACATGCGCCGCGAAGGCTACGAGCTGGCCGTGTCGCGTCCGCGCGTGGTGTTCAAGGAAATCGACGGCGTCAAGTGCGAGCCGTATGAACTGCTGACCGTGGACGTCGAAGACAGCCACCAGGGCGGCATCATGGAAGAGCTGGGCCGCCGCAAGGGCGAACTGCTCGACATGGCGTCGGACGGCAAGGGCCGTACGCGCCTGGAATACCGCATCCCGGCCCGTGGCCTGATCGGCTTCCAGGGCGAGTTCCTGACGCTGACGCGCGGCACCGGCCTGATCAGCCATATCTTCGACGACTACGCGCCGGTGCGCGAAGGCGGCCTGGGCGAGCGCCACAACGGCGTGCTGATCTCGCAGGACGACGGCGACGCCGTGGCCTACGCGCTGTGGAAGCTGCAGGACCGTGGCCGCATGTTCGTCAAGCCGGGCGATGCGCTGTATGAAGGCATGATCATCGGCATCCACAGCCGCGACAACGACCTGGTGGTCAACCCGATCAAGGGCAAGCAGCTGACCAACGTGCGCGCCTCGGGTACCGACGAAGCGGTGCGCCTGGTGCCGCCGATCCAGATGTCGCTGGAATACGCGGTGGAATTCATCGCCGACGACGAACTGGTCGAGCTCACGCCGAAGAGCATCCGCCTGCGCAAGCGCCACCTGAAGGAGCACGAGCGCAAGCGTGCCGCCCGCGAAGGCGCATAAGCGCCTGTGCAGCTGGACCTGCCCAAAAAAACCGCGCCTGCCAGGCGCGGTTTTTTATTGCGTTTCCGGCAGCGTCGCCGGCGCGGCGGCGCGCGGGCTGCGCCATTCCGGCGGCTTCCACAGGTAGCGCGGGTCGCGGTCGCGCCAGGCATCGGCAAACATGTCGCGCCATTCGTGGAAGGTCAGCGTCAGCGGATCATGGCTGCGCACCTGGCGCGTAATGCCGTAGACCGGCGCCTCGCGTTCGGGGACGAAGGTACCGAACAGGCGGTCCCAGATCGTCAGCACGCCGGCATAGTTGCGGTCGATGTATTGCGGGTTCTTTGCATGGTGGACGCGATGGACCGAAGGCGTGTTCAGCAGCCGCTCGACCCAGGGACAGCGTTGCCCGAGTCGCGTATGGACAAAGAACTGGAAGCCCAGGTTCAGGCCCACCGCAAGGATGACCCAGTCGGGCGTGAAGCCGATATACGCCAGCGGAATCCAGAACAGCCACATGCCGGACAGCGGATACGTCAGGCTCTGCCGGAACGCCGTCGAGAAATTCATGCCCTCCGACGAGTGATGCGTCACGTGCGAGGCCCACAGCCAACGTACGCGATGGCTGGCGCGATGGAACCAGTAGTAGAGGAAGTCCTGCAGCAACAGCAGCAGCGCGAATGACCACAGCGTCTGCGGCACGGCCTGCAGGCCCTGCTCGTAGCACCACGTGTAGACGGTGCGGACCATCAGCCAGAGGAAGAACGCGTCCGAGGCCTGGTGCATCAGCGCCAGCGCGGCGTTGGAGAGCGTGTCGCGCAGGCTGTAGACGGCCGGGTCGCGGCGCGCCCAGTACCACGCTTCGGCGCCGATGGTCAGCACGAAGACCGGCGCGAAGGCCAGCAGCACGAGTCCGGGATCGAGCGATGCGGTGTTCATCCCGGCAGTGTGCCCGTTCGCCGGGAAATTGCCACGAGGGCATCCTCCAAACGGTGGCGCTGTGTGTCGGGTGGGCCGCTTCCGCCACTTGATGGCGATGCTGTACTGCCACGCAATTCTGTCACGCGTGTGAAGGCCATCAATACGGGTAAAGGATGCGGCGCCGGCGCCGTAGTTGGACAGGGCAGCGGCGCGGCGCGCCGCCTTCATTCCAGTTTCCTTATTCCCCCGGAGCCTTATCCATGTTCAGGAACACGACTATCGGCGCCAGATTGTGGTTTCTTACTATCGTCACAAATTTGTTGTTGCTGATTGTCGGCGCCGTTGGCTGGCTTGGCATGTCGCGCAGCAACGAGGCGACGCACCAGATCTATGGGCAGCAGCTGTCGGCCGCGGTCAACCTGGCCGAAGCGCGTTCGAACCAGTTGCTGGTGCGCGTGCTGCTGGACCAGGCCACCTTTGCCGCCGATCCCGCCGACGCCAAGGCGCGCGCCGCGACCGCCGAAGGCTTTGCGCGCGATTCGGAGAAGGCCTGGCAGGCCTATCTCGCGCTGCCGCGTTCGGCCGACGAAGCGAAGGTGGTTGAAGACGTTACCGCCAAGCGCGATGCATTGTTCAAGCAGGGCGTGGCGCCGATGATCGCCGCGCTGCATGCCGGCGATCGCGACGGCGTAATGAAGGCAGTGCTGGAAACCATTCCGCAGCTCGATATCGCCTTCACCGCCGTCAACACCGAGCTGAACAAGCTGCAGGTGGCCAGCGCAAAACAGGTCTACGAGGCCTCGCAGCAGCGCTACCGCAACCTGTTCACGCTGTCCGTGTGCGTGCTGGCAGCGGGGCTGGTGTTCAGCACGGTGGTTGCATGGCGCCTGCGCCGCTCGATCGTGCAGCCGCTGGATACGGCGATTGCGCGCTTCGAAAGGATTGCCGGTGGCGACCTGAGCGTTGCCGCTGCAGGTGGCGAACGGGCCGGCGCAGCGCTGGCCGACGAAGCCGCGCGCAGCGAGACCGCGCGCATGCTCGGCATGCTCGGCCGGATGCAGGCCAGCCTGGTTGCCATGGTGGGCGATGTGCGCGGCGGTGCCGATTCGATCGCCGCGGCCAGCAAGCAGATTGCCAGCGGCAACGCGGACCTGTCGCAGCGCACCGAGCAGCAGGCGGCGTCGCTGGAGGAAACCGCTTCGAGCATGGAAGAACTGACCAGCACCGTGCGCCAGAATGCGGACAGCGCGCGCGAGGCGCGCGCGCTCGCCAGCGATGCCGCGACCCTGGCCGGGCGCGGCAGCGATGCGGTGCTGCGCGTGGTCAATACCATGCAGTCGATCGACGCCAGCTCTGGCAAGATCGTCGACATCATCGACGTGATCGAGAAGATCGCGTTCCAGACCAATATCCTGGCGCTGAACGCAGCGGTGGAAGCCGCGCGTGCCGGCGAGCATGGCCGCGGCTTTGCCGTGGTGGCGGGCGACGTGCGCGACCTGGCGCAGCGCTGCGCCGGCGCATCCAAGGAGATCCGCGCGCTGATCGGCGCCTCGGTGGCCAATGTGCGCGAGGGCTCGGGGCTGGTCGATGAGGCCGGGCGCGCGATGCAGGACATCGTCGACGCGGTGCAGCGTGTCAGCGCCATCATCGGCGATATCAGCGCGGCGTCGGACGAGCAGTCAAACGGCATCGAGCAGGTCAACGTGGCGGTGTCGCAGATGGACAGCATGACGCAGCAGAATGCGGCGCTGGTCGAGCAGGCCGCCGCGGCCGCGGCATCGCTGGAAGAGCAGGCGCAGCGGCTTACCTCGCTGGTGGCGACGTTCCGGCTGGCCTGAACGGGCAGGGCGCATGCATGCCGGCATGCGCCGCAAGCTGCCCACGCGCGTGCGCTTGCCGAGGTGACTGGCGTAAAATTGCCAGTTGCATTGGAGGAGTACGACATGACTGAATTCGTCACGACCGAGGTCCGCGGTGGCATCGGATACCTGACGCTGAACCGCCCGCAGGCGCTCAACGCGCTGTCGCTGGACATGATCCGCGCCATCACGCAGGCGCTGCGGGACTGGGCCGCAGCGCCCGAGGTGGCTGCCGTGGTGGTGGCCGGTGCCGGTGGCAAGGCGTTCTGCGCCGGGGGCGACATCCGCTACTTCCATCAGGCGGCGCATGCGGGCGATCCGCTGCTCGACCAGTTTTTCGTTGAGGAATACGCGCTCAATTTCCTGATCCACCGTTACGCCAAGCCCTATATCGCCCTGATGGACGGCGTGGTGATGGGCGGCGGCATGGGCATCTCGCAGGGCGCGCGCCTGCGGCTGGTCACCGATCGCACCAGGATGGCCATGCCCGAAACCAATATCGGCCTGTTCCCGGATGTGGGCGGCGGCTGGTTCCTCGCGCGCACACCCGGACGCATCGGCGAATACCTGGGCCTGACCGGCACCCTGATCCACGCCGCCGACGCCTTGTATGCCGGCCTGGCCGACGCCTACCTGCCGGGAAACCGTCTGGCGGAACTGGTCGATTCGCTGCGCGCGCAGCAGTTCGCCAGCGGCGATGCGGTGCTGGCGCATATCGAAACCTTCACCACCGCGCACCGCGCCGATTGCGTGCCCGCGCAGAGCACGCTGGCCGGGTTGTCGGAGCAGATCGACACGCTGTTCGCAGGCAACACCGCGCAGGACATTGTTGCCGCCGTCAGCGACACGCCAGGAGACTGGGCCGCGCAGACCGCCGCCATGCTGCGCAGCCGTTCGCCGCTGATGCTGTGCGTGACGCTGGAGCAGATCCGCCGCGCGCGCAGCATGTCGCTGGAAGACGAGCTGCGCATGGAGCTGGACATGATGTACTACGTGTTCCGCAAGGGCGACGGCGTCGAAGGCATCCGCGCGCTGGCGGTCGACAAGGACCACAAGCCGCGCTGGCAATACGCGCGGCTCGACGAAGTCAGCCGCGAGAAGGCGCTGTCGTTCTTCGACAGCCCGTGGCGCCAGGAGGAGCACCCGCTGGCGGCACTGGGCAAGCCTGCCTGACCTCGCTGCACGGAACGCGCCGGCGCCGACTCGGGTAGAGTGACGGGCAGGGTCTGGCGCCCGCGCACGGCGATGCCGCGCGCGGGCGCCGCCTGTGCCAATCCGTCCACACCGTCAAAGGAGCCGTAATGAGTGATCCTCGTGATGTCGTTGTACTGGTGGGAAGCCTGCGCAAGGAGTCATACAACCGCAAGCTGGCCAAGGCGCTGATCGCGCTGGCGCCGGCGCAGCTCAGGCCGGAAATCGTCGAGATCGGCGGCCTGGAGCTGTACAACCAGGACCTCGACGACAAGCCGACCCAGGCCTGGACCGCGTTCCGCGACCGCATCCGTCGCGCCGACGCCGTGCTGTTCGTGACCCCTGAATACAACCGTTCGGTGCCGGCGCCACTGAAGAACGCCATCGACGTGGGCTCGCGCCCCTATGGCAGCAGCGTCTGGGACGGCAAGCCCGGCGCCATCATCAGCGCATCGCCGGGCGCCATCGGCGGCTTCGGCGCCAACCACCATCTGCGCCAGTCGCTGGTGTTTCTGAATATCCCCATCTTGCAGCAACCGGAGGCGTATATCAGCGGCGTGGACAAGCTGTTCGACGAGCAGGGCGGGATTGCCAACGAGTCGACCAGGGGCTTCCTGGGCAAGTTCATGACGTCGTTTGCGGCCTGGATCGAGCGCACCGCGCCGCGCTGAGCGGCACGCCGCCGGACGCAGCAGAGCTTGGCGCGGTAGCCTATACTCACGTCTTCGCGCGGGCCGCCACGCGTCGCGCGCCTGGCCCATCGGCCCCGGGGGTGCCGTGATCTTCATATGTCACGGCGCTGCCGGCCTGGGCTGGCGACGCTGCCGCGTCCGGACCCCTCCAATTGCTGTATTTCCATGAACGTAAATCCCCGCCGCATTTCGGTTGCGCCGATGATGGACTGGACCGACCGCCATTGCCGCATGTTCCATCGCCAGCTCAGTCGCCACACCTGGCTGTATACCGAGATGGTGACCACCGGCGCGCTGCTGCATGGCGACGTGCCGCGCCATCTCGATTTCGATGCTGCCGAGCATCCGGTAGCGCTGCAGTTGGGTGGTAGCGAGCCGGCCGACCTCGCCATGGCGGCGAAGCTGGGCCAGCAGTGGGGCTATGCGGAAATCAACCTGAACTGCGGCTGCCCGTCCGAGCGTGTGCAGCGCGGCGCCTTCGGGGCCTGCCTGATGGCGGAGCCGGATTTGGTGGCGGACTGCGTGAAGGCGATGCGCGATGCGGTGGCGATACCGGTGACCGTGAAGCATCGCATCGGCATCGACAAGATCGAGCACTACGATTTCGTCCGGGATTTTGTCGGCAAGGTGGCGCAGGCGGGTTGCGGCACGTTTATCGTGCACGCGCGCAATGCGATCCTGAAAGGCCTCAGTCCGAAGGAAAACCGCGAGATTCCGCCGCTGCGCTATGAGGTGGCCTACCAGCTCAAGCGCGAATTTCCGGAGCTCGAGATCCTGATCAACGGCGGCATCGTCAGCCATGACGAAATCGCAGTCCACCTCGAGCACGTCGATGGCGTCATGATCGGACGCGAGGCATATCACCAGCCGTACATCCTCGCGGAAATGGACGCGCGCTTCTATGGCGATGCCAATGCGCCGGTGCCGTCGCGGCTCGATGTTGAACTGGCGATGCAGCGCTATATCGGCGACGTCGTTGAGCAGGGCGGATACATGGGCGCCGTGACGCGGCACATGCTCGGCCTGCATCGCGGCATCGCCGGCGGACGTGGCTGGCGTCGCGTGCTGTCCGATGCGAAGCGCATGCATGCGGCCCGCACGCGGGCCGAGGTGGATGCGCTGTTCGAAGAGGCGCGCACGCATTTGCGCCCGCACGCGCAAGAGCCGCTGGCGGCGTAAACGCGCCTGGCCTCGTGCGGTGCAGAGGCTGCGCTCTAATTTCGAATCGGGAAAATATGCATGGCGGCGCGCGGGTCCCGCGCGCCGCACATGAGGTGCCGGATCGCCCGGAAACCGGCGTCCGGAAAGGGATTCCCCTAATTCGCTGAGGCAGGGCACTTTCTTACACTGTGCCTGCCCTCGAATACAGGGCTTTCTTCAACTGATTATTAGCCCGCTCCGGCGGGCTTTTTTTTGGGCGCCCGCTGCTGCGGCATTGCGCTCTTCGTTTACCCGAATGGTGCGTTCCCTGCAGGGCAGTTACAGTGCAACGGCCTTCAGGGCATTTGAGATCGCTAAATTTAAGAGTCCGCGTTGCGGACTCTTTTTTTGCGCGCTCGCACGGCACCTCCAGGTTGAACGGGTTTGACCGGTCTTCCGCTCAAGCGTTCCTTCGGTCACGCAAAATTTTCGCTGGAAGCGCATCGCGGGTGCTATCGCGTATGGCTGATGCCGATGTCCAGCGTCCCATAAGTCGTGATGCTGGATTCCCTGCCGTCGCCACCGCCGCCCGCCGCGCATCCGCCCAGCAAGGCCGCCAGTGCCGCCACGGCAAGCATCCTCGTCCTCCATCTACACTTGTTCTGCATGGCTTGCCCCCTGCGTTCGATCACCTCGGTTGGGCTCGTGCGTGGCCGGGAGGTTCCATCGCCGGCAGGGCCGGCAAAGAGACTTCAGCAACGGTTACCAAGTGGAAGGAAAAAGAGGCAGGCGGCCCATGGGGCGGGCCGCCTGACGGGAAGGTCGAGGGGGGTCAATGTCCCTCGGACTCGAGTATCGCTTTGGGCACGTGCTGCATGAACCCTGCAGAGGTAGGGGCTGTGCGCAGCATATTTGGCTGGCAAGCGAGGCCGGAAGTCATCCACGACCCGTGATACGATTTCCGCACGCCCCCCGGGCGAGACCAGGCATGGATGCGGACCGTGCGGGCAGGGAGGCAGCATGGACAAAGACAACGTGGAAAAAGAAGCGCCGTTCGGCATCGTCTATGAAGACTTCAGGGTGATCTGGGTGGCCGAGCAGCTTCAGGATGGCAAATGGACGGCGCGCTACTGCTGGCACCCGGGCACCTCGGAAGCCGCGGGCAAAGCGTTGCAGGAGGCCGTGCTGAACGGCAAGTCGCGGCGACTGCTGGGCCAGTTCGATACCGAAGCTGAGACCATCGCGGCAATCAAGCAGGCGGTGCTGCTCGAGGCGAAGTGGAGCCCGTCGCGCTCCTGAGCGATGTCCCGCAAAATTTTTTGTGCGGGATACTAGCCATCTCGAAAAACTGTTTGTATAATCTTGTTTTTCGTCGATCAGCGCTTCGCTGATGACCTCTACGGTGGCTGTAGCTCAGTTGGTAGAGTCCAGGATTGTGATTCCTGTCGTCGTGGGTTCGAGTCCCATCAGCCACCCCAAGAATTTCAACGGTTTGCAGGTTAGGCATCCCCAACTTGTGGCCGTTTTTGGAAGATCCTTCCCGGAAAGCCCACCCTTGCGGTGGGCTTTTTTACTTTCACGTTCTAGGCGGCGCGTCGCCGGTGGTGGCAAGCAGCCGATAGCCGCCGTACTTGACTCGAAGTGCCAGCCAGGCCCGCGCGGGATGGTCTTACGCTCGCACAAGAGCATAGGTCGGGGCTCGGCCAGTGTCGGCGCCGGTGGCCCTGGGCGTGCCATGGCGCCCTCCCTACCAGGTGACTATGCTTCGCTGAAATTCCTTCGCTGTTTGACGTGACCGTCGCGGCCGTGAATCAGTAGTTCCACGTGCCTTTGCTGTGCCTTCTTGGCTCCGGCAGTGATAGCGTACTCAAGGGACCGGAACGTCTCGCGGCCATGCCCGCCGTCGGGCCACAACGGCAGCGGTCTCCGGCGGATACGATATGCACGTGCTTGCGCGGCATGATTTGGCTCCTGAGGTTTATAGGCCAGTCTAGTTGCTGGGTCTCTTCATAACCCCTGCTGGAGTAGATCTCCAGTCCACGCGAGCCAGCATTTACGAAGATGCGGCAGGCCATTTGACGGCACAAACCTGAGGTTTCGGGGCCCACCATGGTGGGAGGAGACACCGCACTTAAAGAGACGTGATCGCCCAACTGGACTATGCGTGACTCCATGCACGTCACCGTGCCTTTGACCTCAAGGGGTTCCCCCTGGTCTCTTTATGGCGGTGACCAGCGAAACGATTCGGGGTAATGGGCGAAGCCGCCAATCACTTAACCCGCGATGCTGTCGAATTCTCTGCTGGTTGAGTGGTATGGCAATGACCAACGCGAATGCGTTTTCCATGCTGGAGTATGGGGTGTTCGACGTATTTGTAGAAGAATCTGGCGAGGCAGAGTACTGCTGCTAGTGATAGTAAGTATTGAGCCATTTGTGCATAATTCTGGCCAGGAATTGTCGTATATATTGATCCTGAATAAACCAGTACAAACGGATGCGTCAGGTAAATGCTATAGGATATCTCGCCGAGGTAAGAAAAGCGGCGCGGTATCGAAAATAGCTTATATCGTTCCGCTACTATGAAGCCAGCCACGAGGGCTGCGCATGGTAGCCCCCTGAAAATAATACTCATGCGAGGCTCGTACAGGAAGAACGCTGCCGTGAAAAGAACTATCGATGCCAACAGGACGAGCCATGCGTAGGAACGGCTCAGGGTCTCCGGAAGGATGCCATAGAGCCTTGCCAGGATCATGCCGAACATGAATTCAAGGATGATAGGATTTGTGGCCAGCAAGATATACGTGTTTGAGATTTCTTTGTAGAGATGCTCGGGGTCGAGCGAAACGCCTCCGGAAAATACGGTGGGCAGAATAATCGGTGTGAGGGTGAAGTATGCGATTTGAAGGGATAGCCTTCTGCTCAAGCACAAGAGAATTGAAAAAGAAAGATAGAAATAGATTTCGTAATTGAGAGACCATCCAATCAGGAGGGTGGGGTATCCGTAAAAGGGTGCGTCATTGGGCTCAATTGGAATGAAGAAGAGCGAGCGGAGGAGTGGCTCTAATTCGATGCTGCGAAGATCTCTAAGCATCGCGAAATAGAGCGTGGCAACCCAATATGGCGGCGCTACCCTGATCAATCGCTTAAGCAGGAATTGTATGGGTGCATCGTGAGGGCCGGGCTTATATAAGGCGGTCCACGCGATCACGAAGCCGCTGATCACAAAGAACAGGTCGACGCCAATATATCCCTTGCGCAACAGGTCAGACGCGCTGAACGGCAATGCCGCGGCAAGTGGGTCGAAGTGATCCTGCATGTGGTAGGCGACAACCCACATGGCCGCAATCCCCCGGAGCATCTGTAGCGATTGGAATTTCATTATGGGAGGCTCTCAGTTGGCCTGGTATGGCAAACTGTGTCCCATATCCGGCTGAGCACGCTATCCATCGAAGGAATGAGATGGGCGCCGGGGATGAAAAAGGGCCATGGGTTCGAGTCCCATCATTCAGGCGCGAGTGCCAGCGCTGGTGAGCCTCGCAGCGCCACAGCCGCTGCGGACTCATGGCGCAAAGATCGAGATGGCGCCTGGCGCGCGCGCGGGTTAGAATCCGCACCCGGCTCCCGCAAAACCCGCACGAATGCTGTGAGATTTCAGCGCCAGTGCGGAACAAGGCGAGGCCATAAGCGTTGGTTTTGGGTCAATGGCGATAGACGCCGGGATGGCAAGTTCCCGTCGTCGTGGACTCGAGTCCTATCCAGCCAACCCAAGCATTCTCCAGAACGGTGCCTCCCAAGGGCGCCGTTTTGCATTCCCCGGGGGTGGTATGTTGGTTCGAACGGCACTGATTGGCGCAGCGATGGCAACCATGGTGGCAGGGTGTGCCACTGGCACTTCGGAGAAGGACGTCCGCGCTCGCCCGCCGATGCGGTTGTTTACGCCGGTCAAGATGGCGGAAGTCGCGAAATGCCTGCGCAACAATCTGGGCGATGAAGCTACGCTGGTCCAGTTGCCGGCAAAAAACCAGACCGAGATCCGTATCGGCCAGAGCGCGTCAAGCGGTGAATATCAATACGCCTACCTGATCTCTCTGACGGCACAGGCCGATGGCACGGCGCTGGAACTACGCAAGACCGATACCTGGTTTCCCCAGCTGACGCCGACGGAACTCGAGGCCGAAGCCAAGGCGTGCGCGCGTAGCTGAGCGGGACAGAGCGCCGGCGACGCGGCAAGCGTCTGGCGATATCAGTCAGGCGGCCAGCTTTTCGGTGGTTTCAAGTTCCAGCATGCGGCAGATGGCCGCCATGCTGCCCACCATGGTACGGCGCTGCGTACCCTGGTAGACACGTACACCCTTGCTCTGGCGAAACGGCACGGGCTTGACCGGACGACGGGCGGCGACGTGGTGGATTTGCGGCATGGTGGCACCTCTTTTTAGGCAAAGCGGGGTCAACACCCGGCGAGCCGGGCGGCGTCTGCAAAGCAATGGAAGCGGGTGGGCCCGCGCAGGCAAAGCGCCCGCGATGGTGCCCGGCTAGAAGCCGGAAGAGCGGATCAGCCCGACGGCGATGCCTTCCAGCGAGAACTCTTCACCGGGCTCGACGATGATGTTGGTGAAGTCCGGGTTCTCGGCGATCAGTTCGATATGGCCACCGCGCCGCTGCAGGCGCTTGACGGTGACGTCGTCGCCCAGTCGCGCCACCACGATCTTGCCGTTGGCGGCCTCGCTGGCGCGGCGCACGGCGAGCAGGTCCCCGTCGAGGATGCCGGCGTCGCGCATGCTTAGCCCGCGCACGCGCAGCAGGTAATCCGGTCGCTCATCGAAGACCGAGGCATCCACCTGGTACTGGCGGTCGATATGTTCGGCGGCCAGGATGGGGCTGCCGGCTGCGACGCGGCCCACCAGCGGCAGCGTCAGCTGCAATACGCCGGCCATTGGCAACGAGAATTGGTCCGGCAGCTCCGAATCGCTGCGTGAGACCTTCAGGCGGATGCCACGCGACGCGCCCGGCGTCAGTTCGATCACGCCTTTGCGGGCCAGCGCCCGCAAATGTTCTTCGGCGGCATTGGGCGAGGAGAAACCGAACTCTGCTGCGATCTCGGCGCGGGTAGGGGGGAAGCCGGTACGGCGGATCGTGTTGCGGATCAGATCGAAAATCTGCTGCTGCCGGGGTGTCAGGGTCGCCATGGGATCGCCGTTCCGTGCAGGGCCGCTGGTGTGGATGACGGAGGCTCTGGTCCGTCCATCCAGCATCCGGCGGGCCGGGCACTGTATGTTTAAACAGTATGCTGTGATTTTATACAGTATCGGCGTCAGTGCAAGCAGAATTTTGAGGCGTGTCGCATGGACGCTGGTCAAGGCACCTGATGCGGGCTCCGCCAGGGCGTGTCCGCCCGCTACAATCGCCTTTCCTTTATCCAGAACTAAATCGTTGCGCGCTCCCATGACCCAATTGCCTCGCATCGTCGTATTGGCCACTGGCGGCACCATCGCCGGCGCCGCCGGCAGCGCCGCCAGCAGCGCCCGCTACCAGGCGGCGACCGTGCCGGTGTCCTCATTGCTGGCTGCGGTGCCGCCCCTGCAGTCGGTGGCCCGCATCGAGGCCGAGCAGGTGGCGCAGGTCGACAGCAAGGACATGACCTTCGCGCTGTGGCAAACACTGGCGGCGCGGGTCGGGCACTGGTCGGCGCAGCCTGACGTTGCGGGCATCGTGATCACGCACGGCACCGACACGCTGGAAGAAACTGCGATGGCGCTGCACCTGACGCAATCGTGTCCGGTGCCAGTGGTCCTGACCGCCGCGATGCGTCCGTCGACGTCGTTGTCGGCCGACGGGCCGCTGAACCTGCTGGATGCGGTGCGCGTCGCCGCCCATCCGGATGCGCGCGGCAAGGGTGTGCTGGCGGTGCTGAACCAGCAGATCCACGCGGCACGGGACGTGGCCAAGGCGCATACGTCGGCGGTCGATGCCTTTGTCTCGCCGTGCGGGCCGCTGGGGTTCGTGCAGGACGACTACGTGCGCTTTGCCCGGGCGCCCCGGGCGGCTGCGCCCATCGGGCCGATGCCGGCGGCGTGGCCGGTGGTGGAGATCTTGGCAAGCTACGCGCAGCCGGGCAGGGCGGTGGTGGATGCGCTGGTGCGGGCCGGCGTCGCCGGCCTGGTTGTGGCCGCGACCGGCAATGGCTCGATCCATGAGATGCTGGCAGCTGCCCTTGCCGATGCCGCGGCGGCCGGAGTGGCGGTGGTGCGCAGCTCGCGCACCGGTGCGGGGCATGTGGCGATCCCGCCGCAGCCTAGTCCTGCCGACGGTGTGTTCGTGTCAGCTGCCGACCTCAATCCCTATAAGGCGCGCGTGTTGCTGGCGCTGGCCCTGGCGGCGGATGCCGGGCTGGCGCGCGACCCGGAGCGGCTGCAGTCGGTCTTTGCCAGCGCCTGATTTGCCCGTGAAATCAGCGGCTTGCGTTGTTGATGCAGGGCGGGCTATAATTTAAGGCTATTCAACCTTGCCACACCGGACTCGTGACGCCCGGGTGGCTAATCCCAAAAGGAGCGTCAATGCGTCATTACGAAATCGTCTTCATCGTCCACCCGGACCAGAGCGAACAAGTGCCGGCCATGATCGAGCGCTACAAGCAGCTCGTGACCTCGCAGAACGGCAACGTTCACCGCGTGGAAGACTGGGGCCGTCGCCAGATGGCTTACATGATCCAGAAGCTGGCCAAGGCTCACTACGTTTGCCTGAACATCGAATGCGGCAAGGAAACGCTGGCTGAACTGGAACACGCGTTCAAGTTCAACGACGCCGTCCTGCGCCACCTGATCGTGCAGACCAAGAAGGCCGAGACCGCACCTTCGCCGATGATGAAGGAAGTGCAGCGCGAAGAAGCCCGCAAGGCCGCGCAAACGACCACCGAAGGCCAGGCCGCCTGAGTGCGGACTGCGGTGCGCGCCGTGGCTGACAGCGTCGGCCGGGGCACGAGCGGAAACCGCAACGATTGCAACCAGCAAGAGGCCCCGCGTTGAACCAGCTTCGGCTTGCCGCCACCCTGGCGGAACGCGATGCCCTGCGCTATACCCCGGCCGGGGTCCCCGTCGTGAACTGCATCCTGCAGTACAGCGGCGAGGCCGTCGAGGCACAGACGCCGCGGCAGGTCGAGTTTGCAATCGCTGCGATGGGGATCGGCCAGGTTGGCCAGCGTCTGGAGCGGCTTCCGCTCGGCACGCTGCTCGACTGCGAAGGTTTCCTGGCGCGCAAGCACCGCAACAGCAAGGCTCTCGTCTTTCACATCACTGGATGTAAAGCATTCGAAAAGGATTGAATCATGGCATTCGTCAAACGTGACAACAAGAACAAGAAGCGCTTCCAGCAACAGAACCCGCTGTTCAAGCGCAAGCGCTTCTGCCGCTTCACCGTGGCTGGCGTCGAACAGATCGACTACAAGGATCTGGACACCCTGAAGGACTTCATCGGCGACAACGGCAAGATCACGCCGGCCCGCCTGACCGGTACCAAGGCTCACTATCAGCGTCAGCTGGATACGGCCATCAAGCGCGCGCGTTTCCTCGCGCTGATGCCGTACACCGACCTGCACAAGAACTGATCAGGCCCTAGGTCCGTCAAGGAGAGAACACGATGCAAATCATTCTGCTGGAAAAAGTCGTCAACCTGGGCAACCTGGGTGACATCGTCAAGGTGAAGGACGGTTACGCCCGTAACTTCCTGATCCCGGGCAAGAAGGCCCGCCGCGCCACGCAAAGCGCGATCGCCGAATTCGAAGTCAAGCGCGCCGAGCTGGAAAAGGCCGCTGCCGAGAAGCTGGCCGCCGCGCAAGCCGAAGGCGAGAAGCTGAACGGCCTGAACGTCCAGATCACCCAGAAGTCGGGTGTGGACGGCCGCCTGTTCGGTTCGGTGACCAACGCCGACATCGCTGAAGCCCTGGCTGGCCAAGGCTACAAGCTGGAAAAGGCGCAGGTTCGTCTGCCGAACGGTCCGCTGAAGACGGTTGGCGACCATCCGGTCAGCGTTGCGCTGCACACGGACGTCGTGGTCGACGTGACCGTGTCGGTGGTGGGCGAGAGCGTCTAAGGACGCGCCGCTCCGGCCGGCGCACCGCGCCGGCCAAAGCCCCGCAAGCATTGCAAGAAGGCAGGAGCCCCGGCTCCTGCCTTTTTTGTTGCCCGGTTGCCAGGCGGCGCCGGACGGCGCTATTGCCAAATGTCCGGCGAAGTGTGTCCACCCGCCGTTATAATCCCTCCCCATGAACGCGCCCGTCGCCGACCCCCAACTCGATAACCTCAAGGTTCCGCCGCACTCCATCGAAGCCGAGCAATCGGTGCTCGGTGGCCTGCTGCTGGACAATGCCGCCTGGGACCGCATCGCGGACTTCCTTTCCGAGGCGGACTTCTACCGGTTCGACCACCGGATGATCTTTCAGAGCATCGCCCGGTTGATCTCGGCGACCAAGCCGGCCGACGTGATCACGGTCTACGAGATGCTGCAGGTGGCCGGCAAGGCCGAAGAGGTGGGCGGGCTGGCGTACCTGAACTCGCTGGCGCAGAACACCCCCAGCGCGGCCAATATCCGCCGCTACGCGGAAATCGTGCGCGAGCGCTCGGTGCTGCGCAAGCTGGTGACGGTGGCAGACGATATCGCCTCGGCCGCATTCGCCCCCAAGGGGCGCGAGGTGCGCGAACTGCTCGACGAGGCCGAATCCAAGGTCTTCGCGATTGCCGAAGAGGGCTCGCGCGGGCAGAAAGGCTTCCAGGAAATCCAGCCGCTGCTGACCCAGGTGGTGGAGCGCATCGACGAGCTGTATCACCGCGATTCGACCACCGACGTCACCGGCGTGCCGACCGGCTTTATCGACCTGGACAAGATGACCAGCGGCATGCAGCCGGGCGACCTGATCATCGTTGCCGGCCGCCCGTCGATGGGCAAGACCGCGTTCTCGCTGAACATCGGCGAGCACGTG
This sequence comes from Cupriavidus sp. SS-3, assembly GCF_035818815.1. Classification (NCBI taxonomy): domain Bacteria; kingdom Pseudomonadati; phylum Pseudomonadota; class Betaproteobacteria; order Burkholderiales; family Burkholderiaceae; genus Cupriavidus; species Cupriavidus sp. SS-3. The sequence continues at coordinate 264,035 of NZ_JAYLVT010000004.1, read as the reverse complement.
GCGGTGGAGCAGGGCCTGCCGGTGGCGGTGTTCTCGATGGAAATGGCGGGCACGCAGCTGGCCATGCGTATGCTGGGCTCGGTCGGCCGGCTCGACCAGCACCGGTTGCGCACCGGGCGCCTGCTCGACGAGGACTGGCCGCGGCTGACGCACGCGATCCAGCGCATGAACGACACCCAGCTGTTCATCGACGAAACCCCGGCGCTGAACCCGATGGAACTGCGCGCCCGTTCGCGGCGCCTGGCGCGCCAGTGCGGGCAGCTGGGGCTGATCATCATCGACTACCTTCAGCTGATGTCGGGCTCCGGCGGCGGCGAGAACCGCGCCACTGAGATTTCAGAAATTTCGCGTTCCCTGAAAGGCCTCGCGAAGGAGCTGAATTGCCCGGTGATCGCGCTGTCGCAGCTGAACCGCAGCCTGGAACAGCGCCCCAACAAGCGCCCGGTGATGTCGGACCTGCGCGAATCGGGCGCTATCGAACAGGATGCCGACGTGATCCTGTTCATCTACCGCGACGAAGTCTATAACGCCGACTCGCAGGACAAGGGCACCGCCGAAATCATCATCGGCAAGCAGCGTAACGGCCCGATCGGCACCGTGCGCCTGACCTTCCTCGGCCAGTTCACGAAGTTCGACAACTTCAGCGGCGGCCCGGCCTTCTTCGACAACGACACCTGACGAAGTCAAGCGGGTCGGCCATTTGCCGTGCCTGCCCGTCTCGTTTGTGCCAAATACGCGGGCAATGTCCCGCTAACCCTGTAAAATATTGCGCTTTGATGACAGCCGCCATCCGCGGCGGTCATGCTCGCGTCCGCTTAATCCCGCAACACCATCCGCAGCGATACCACGCTGCCACAAGGAACATTCCATGTTCGGCCGATTCATGCCCACCGAGGGCAAGTTCTTCGAATATTTCAACCAGCACGCCGACTGCGCGGTGACCGCCGCGCATGAACTGCAGGCCCTGGTCAACGACCTGCCCAACGCCGAGGCCCATGCCCGGCGCGTCCAGGCCACCGAAAAGAAGGCCGACCGGATCACGCACGACACCATCGACCTGCTGCACAAGACCTTCATCACGCCGCTGGACCGCGACGAGATCCACAAGCTCATCACGACCATGGACGACATCCTGGACCTGATGGAAGACGTGGCCGAGACCATCTCGCTGTATGACGTGACCAACCTGACCGACGAGGCGCTGCGCCTGGCCGCGATCTGCGTGCAGTGCTGCGACCAGGTCAAGATCGCGGTGGGCCTGCTCGAGGACATGGGCAACGCCAGCACCATCCTGAAGACCGCGCAGCAGATCGACCAGCTGGAATCCGAGGCCGACCGCGTGATGCGCTCGGCGATGTCCAAGCTGTTCCGCGACGAGACCGACGTCAAGCGCCTGATCAAGCTGAAGGCGATCTACGAGCAGCTCGAGACGATCACCGACAAGTGCGAGGACGTCGCCAACATCATCGAAGGCATCGTCCTGGAAAACGCCTGAGGCGGCAATCGGCATGCAGACCATACAAATGAGCCTGTGGGTGATCGCCTTGCTGGTGGCGCTGGCACTGCTGTTCGACTTCATGAACGGCTTCCACGACGCGGCCAACTCGATCGCGACGGTGGTGTCCACGGGCGTGCTCAAGCCGCACCATGCGGTGGCGATGGCGGCGATGTGCAACGTCGTCGCGATCTTCGTGTTCCACCTGAAGGTGGCGGCCACGGTCGGCACCGGCACCATCCAGGGCGGGGTGGTCGACCACTATGTCATCTTCGGCGCGCTGGTCGGGGCGATCGCGTGGAACGTCATCACCTGGTACTACGGCATTCCGTCGTCGTCGTCGCACGCGCTGATCGGCGGGCTGGTCGGTGCCGCGGTGGCCAAGGCCGGCACCGGCGCGCTGGTGGCCAGCGGCCTGCTGAAGACGGTGGCGTTCATCCTGGTGTCGCCGTTCCTCGGCTTCCTGCTGGGGTCGCTGATGATGGTCATCGTCGGCTGGACCTTCTTCCGCACGCCGCCATCGCGCGTCGACCGCTGGTTCCGGCGGCTGCAGCTGGTCTCGGCTTCGCTGTACAGCCTGGGCCATGGCGGCAATGATGCGCAGAAGACCATCGGCATCATCTGGATGCTGCTGATCGCCAGCGGCCACGTGCTCGCCGGCGATCCGCCGCCGACCTGGGTGATCGTCAGCTGCTACGTGGCCATCGGCATGGGCACGCTGTTCGGCGGTTGGCGCATCGTGCGCACCATGGGCCAGAAGATCACCAAGCTCAAGCCGGTGGGCGGCTTCTGCGCCGAGACCGGCGGTGCGCTGACGCTGTTCTTTGCCTCGGCGCTGGGCGTGCCGGTGTCGACCACGCATACCATCACCGGCGCCATCGTCGGGGTCGGCTCGTCGCAGAAGATGTCGGCGGTGCGCTGGGGCGTGGCCGGCAATATCGTCTGGGCCTGGGTGCTGACGATTCCGGCCTCGGCCTTCATGGCGGCGATCGCATGGTGGATCGGGCGCCATATCCTGTAACGCGGCATCGGACGCTCATGCAAAAAGCCAGGCACATGCCTGGCTTTTTTGTTTGTCGACGCCAGCCTCTCAGCGGTTGGCGAAGGCGGCGATGGGATCGTCGTCGTCGGGCAGCGGGGCAGGTTCCGGCACCAGGGGCGCAGGGGCGGGCGCGGGCACCGGTGTCGCCGGTGCCGGCGGCAGGTTGACCGCACCGGCCACCACGCGCCGCGCGCCGTTGTAGCGCGAGGCCCAGTAGGGCTTGCCCATGTCCTCCAGCCGCACGGTGCCGCCGGACGATGGCGCATGGACAAAGCGGTTCTGGCCGACGTAGATGCCGACGTGCGAGTTGGCGCGTCCGGTGGTGTTGAAGAACACCAGGTCGCCGGAAGCGACTTCGCTGCGGTCGAGCGAGCTGCCGCGCGTGCCCATGGCCTCGGTGGTGCGCGGCAAGCTGACATTGGCCGCGCGCGCGACCACATAGCGCACCAGGCCGCTGCAATCGAAGCCGGCATCCGGCGTATTGCCACCGTAGCGGTACGGGGTGCCGACCAGCGACATCGCCTGGATCGAGATTTCCTCCAGCCCGGCGCTGGGATCGGTCATGGGCTTGCCGGGCGTACGCGGCAAGCTGCCATGGCGAGAGGGTGGGGAGCTGGCGCACGCTGCCAGCAGCAGTGCGGCGGCGCACAGCAGCGGCAGGCCGGCCCGGGCAAGCGGGCCGGGCAGTGTGGAAGGACTGGAAGAACTACGGGTACGGCGCAATGGCATCGCTGGATTCCGGTCGCCGGCCTGCCGGCGCACCGGAAGCCTTGACGCTACCAGCGTAGCTGGGCGTTGCGCGTACCGGTGCTGACCTTGACCGACTTGGCCTGGCCCTTGTAACTGGCCTCGATATTGTAGCTGCCTTCGGGCGCACGTATCAGGCAGCGAGGCCCGGCGGCGCGGAAGGTCGCGACCTCCTGTTCGTCGCGTATCAGCTTGACCGCGACATCGGACAGGAACTCGCCCGCGGAGCCCTGCGTGAACAGGATGCCGATATTGAAATCCTTCTCGCGCGCGCTTAGCGCCTGGCGCTCGTCTTCGGCGACGCCGCCGCAGACATAGCTGACCGGACCCATGGAGCGGATCACCAGGTCGTCAGCCGCCGCGCGCGCCTGAGGCGGGCTGGTCAGGAACATGGCGGCGCCGATCAGCGCGGCCAGGCGGAGATGCTGTGGGTTCATCGACGCCTCCAGTGGGGATGCGGGACACAAGCGGACGTGCGGACATCATAGCCGCATTGCGCTTGCCGCTCACGACAGCGGGCCCGGGCCCCCACCGTGTGGAAGGGTGCCCGGGCCCGCGGTCCGCGTCAGAGCACGTCGCCTGCGTGGTCGGCCAGGCGCGAGCGTTCGCCGCGTGCCAGCGTGATATGGCCGCTGTGGCTCCAGCCCTTGAAGCGGTCGACCACGTAGGTCAGGCCCGACGAGCCCTCGGTCAGGTAGGGCGTGTCGATCTGCGCGATATTGCCCAGGCAGATGATCTTGGTGCCCGGGCCGGCGCGCGTCACCAGCGTCTTCATCTGCTTGGGCGTGAGGTTCTGCGCCTCGTCGATGATGACGAACTTGTTGACGAAGGTGCGGCCGCGCATGAAGTTCATGCTCTTGACCTTGATGCGCGAGCGGATCAGCTCCTGCGTTGCGGCGCGGCCCCAGTCGCCGGCGCTGTCGTCGCTCTTCTGCAGCACTTCGAGGTTGTCGTCGAACGCGCCCATCCACGGTTGCATCTTCTCTTCCTCGGTGCCGGGCAGGAAGCCGATGTCCTCGCCCACCGGCACGGTGGCGCGGGTGACGATGATCTCGTTGTAGAGCTTCTGGTCCAGCACCTGCTCCAGCCCGGCCGCCAGCGCCAGCAGCGTCTTGCCGGTGCCGGCCTGGCCCAGCAGCGTGACGAAGTCGATGTCCGGGTTCATCAGCAGGTTGAGCGCGAAGTTCTGCTCGCGGTTGCGCGCGGTCACGCTCCACACGTTGTTCTTGTGGTGCGTGTAGTCCTTCAGGGTCTGCAGCAGCGCGGTCTTGCCGTTGATCTCCTTGACCTGCGCATAGAGCGGCAGGCTGCCGTCCACGGGCTCGAGGTAGACGAACTGGTTGACCAGGAACGACGGCACCAGCGGGCCGGTGAGCCGGTAGAACATGGCGCCGGACTTGGGGTCCTGCCAGCTTTCGACGCCCTTGCCGTGCTTGGCCCAGAAGTCGCCGGGCAGCTGCATCACGCCCGCGTAGAGCAGGTCCTTGTCCTCGAGGACCTGGTCGTTGAAGTAGTCCTCGGCCGGCAGGCCCAGGGCGCGCGCCTTGATGCGCATGTTGATGTCTTTCGACACCAGCACCACCTGGCGCTCGGGATACTGCTGCTGCAGCGCGCTGACCACGCCCAGGATCTGGTTATCGGCCTTGCCCTGCGGCAGGCCTTCGGGCAGCTTGATGTCGTTCAGGCGCGTCTGGAAGAACAGCTTGCCCTGCGCGTCGCGGTTGCCCAGGCTGGCCAGCGACAGGCCTTCGTCGAGCACGCCGTCGGTGCCGCCCACCAGGGAATCGAGCGTGCGGCTGACCATGCGCGCGTTGCGCGCGACTTCGCTCATGCCCTTCTTGTGGTTGTCCAGCTCTTCGAGCGTCATCATCGGCAGGTAGATGTCGTGCTCTTCGAAGCGGAACAGCGAGGCCGGGTCGTGCATCAGCACGTTGGTGTCGAGCACGAACAGCTTGCTCGGGCCTTCGGCCTTGCGCGCGCGGCGCGTGGTGCCGGTCGACGGCTTGACCAGGCTCACCGGCGCGGCGCTGACGGCCGGCGTCGATACGGCGGGCGTTTCGGTGCTGCGGGCGCGGGTGCCGCCGGCGGCGCGGGCCTTGACTTCAGGCACCTGCGTGTCGCCGGTTTCCAGCAATGCCACGCGCTCGAGCGCCGGCACAGGTTTCTTGCCCTGTGTGGCGGCTTTGGCCTTAGGCACCGCGGAAACCGGAGCAAACTCGCTCGGGTCCAGCAATTGGGCAGGCTTGGCGGGCATGGTAGGCAGCGGCATGCTTGGCTTTCCTTTCAGGGGGACAAGAAGGGGGCGGGAAGGTCCGGTCCGCGGCGCCGCACGGCGTCGGCAGCGTGCGACGGGTTCGGGGCGGCGGGGCGGACCCGGGCCGGGGCATGCATGCGCGAGGCGCCCGGCGCGGACAACCATGAGGACAGACGCGGCTGCAAACAAAAAAGCCGCCATGCCTGCGGAACAGGGTTGGCGGCTCTTGGGCAGACTGCCGACATGGCAGGTCCGCTACCGGCCTGTGGCGGGAAGCGCCTGGGCCGGGGAGTCGAAACAGCGTGGCATCCGGAATCTGAACTCATTACGGGCCAATGTATCCGAAGGCTTTGGGTTTGGCAATTGGCTTTCCCACGTTTGCCACGGCGCGTCCGGATCGAAGCCTTTACGGGCAACGGCGGGGTAAATGGCGCGCGGGCGATGCGTCAGAGGCCGCGCACGATCTCCAGCACTTCGTCGACGTGGTTGGGCACTTTGATGCCGCGCAGCTCGTGTCGCAGGATGCCCTTGCCGTCGATGACAAAGGTACTGCGCTCGATGCCGCGGTGCTCCTTGCCATACAGCTTTTTCATCTTGATGACATCGAACAATGTGCACACATTTTCGTCGGCATCGGAGATCAGTTCGAACGGCAGTTCCAGCTTGGCCTTGAAGTTTTCATGCGAGCGCAGGCTGTCGCGCGAGACGCCGAACACATGCACGCCAGCCTTCTCGAAATCCTCGTACTGGTCGCGGAAGTTCATCGCCTCCGTGGTGCAGCCCGGCGTGTTGTCCTTCGGGTAGAAGTACAGCACCACCGTCTTGCCGCGGTAGTCGGCCAGGCGGAAGGTGGCGTCGCCGGTCATCGGCGCGCTGAAGTCGGGGATGGCCTTGTTGAGACTGACGGTCATGCTTGTGGCTCCTTGGGGGAGGGGCAGGGGATCGGTGAGATCGTTGGAATCGGGAGAGGGGCTGCCGCCTCAGCGCGAGCAGATTGGGGCGCCTCGCGCGGACTTCAAGCGTGGCGACTGCTCAACTTTCGCCGGGGGGCGCGTCAGGTGGCCCCGGGCTCGAGCAGCAGCACCGCCGCCACCTTGCGTCCCTCGGCCATCAGGATGTTGTAGGTGCGGCAAGCGGCCTGAATGTCCATGGCGTCGACGCCGACATGGCGGCGCGCCAGCGATTCGGTCAGGCGCGGGTGCGGAAAGCGCAGCCGCGAGCCCGTGCCGAGCAGCACCACTTCGGGTCCGAGTTTGGACAGCTGCTCGAAATGCGCAGGCTCCAGGTCTTCGAAGCGGTCGACCGGCCAGGGCCGGACTTCGCCCTCCGGCATGACCAACACCGAGTTGGTGTGGCGCACGAGGTTGATTTCGATATACCCGGGCCCGTAGGCCGTGACGGTGTTGAGCGACTGGGGCTGGTCGGCGTGGAGTTTCACTTGGGGATCTCGGCGGTGGCGGGCGCGGGCCGGCGGGCGGGTCCGCGGAGCGGAGGGCCGGCGGGCCGGGCGGGCGATAAACGGATGGGCAACGGATGGACGACAGCGTGCAGGCGGCCGCGGTGCGCGCGGACAGCGCACGCTGCAATGCAAGAATCCCTGCCGAAGTCTGTCATAATCCGATAAATTATAGCTTTTGCCTCCCTGTCTGCCACGTTTGCGTTGCATCGCAGCGGACAGCGCCTCCGCATTCTTTCAGATTCTGTCAGATCGCCCCGATTCCCAGTCCGGTGCCGCCGACGCGGCACGCCACGCTTGCCCGACATCGCCGTGAAACCCATCCAGAAATCCAACAAACTCAATAACGTTTGCTACGACATCCGCGGTCCGGTGCTGGAAAAGGCCAAGCAGATGGAGGAAGAGGGGCACAAGATCATCAAGCTGAATATCGGCAACCTGGCCGTGTTCGGTTTTGACGCGCCGGAAGAGATTCAGCAGGACATGATGCGAAACCTGCCGAATTCGGCAGGTTATTCCGATTCCAAGGGTATTTTCGCCGCGCGCAAGGCGATCATGCACTATACCCAGCAAAAAAATATCGAGGGCGTCGGCCTGGACGATATCTATGTGGGCAACGGCGCCTCCGAGCTGATCGTGATGGCGGTCAACGCGCTGCTCAATACCGGCGACGAAGTGCTGGTGCCGGCGCCGGATTACCCGCTGTGGACCGCCGCGGTCAGCCTGTCGGGCGGCACGCCGGTGCACTACATCTGCGACGAGTCCAACGACTGGATGCCCGATCCGGCCGATATCCGCGCGCGCATCACGCCGCATACCAAGGCCATCGTCATCATCAACCCGAACAACCCCACCGGGGCGCTGTACTCGGATGAGCTGCTGCTGGAGATCGTCGCGATCGCGCGCGAGTACGGCCTGATCATCTTCGCCGACGAGATCTACGACAAGGTCCTGTACGACGGCAACACCCATACCTCGATCGCCTCGCTGTCGACCGACGTGCTGACGGTGACCTTCAACGGCCTGTCGAAGAACTACCGCTCGTGCGGCTACCGCGCCGGCTGGATGGTAGTGTCGGGCGACAAGCGCCCGGCCATCGACTACATCGAGGGCCTGAACATGCTGTCGTCGATGCGCCTGTGCGCCAACGTGCCAGGCCAGTGGGCGATCCAGACCGCGCTGGGCGGCTACCAGAGCATCAATGACCTGGTCAACGAAGGTGGGCGCCTGCGCCGCCAGCGTGACCTGGCCTACGAGCTGATCACCGCGATCCCGGGCGTCACCTGCGTCAAGCCCAAGGCGGCGCTGTACCTGTTCCCCAAGCTCGACCTGTCGATGTACCCGGTGCAGGACGACCAGGAGTTCATCTATGAACTGCTGCAGGAGTCCAAGGTGCTGCTGGTGCAGGGCTCTGGCTTCAACTGGGCCAGGCCCGACCATTTCCGCATCGTGTTCCTGCCGCACGAGGAAGACCTGCGCGAGGCCATCGGCCGCATCGCGCGCTTCCTCGAGGCTTACCGAAAACGCCACGGCAAGGCAGCGGCCTGATCCGGCCGGCCGCGCCGCAACCCATCCTTAGCAACTCAGAAGATTTTCCATGAACCCCATCAAAGTTGGCCTGCTCGGCATCGGTACCGTCGGTAGCGGCACGTTCAACGTGCTCAAGCGCAACCAGGAAGAAATTCGCCGCCGCGCCGGCCGCGGCATCGAGATTGCCGTGGTGGCCGATCTCAACACCGAACGCGCGCGCGAACTGACCAACGGGGAAGTGGAAGTCGTCAGCGACGCCAACGCGGTGGTCAGCCGCCCCGACATCGACATCGTCATCGAACTGATCGGCGGCTACGGCATTGCGCGCGAGCTGGTGCTCAAGGCGATCGAGAACGGCAAGCACGTGGTCACCGCCAACAAGGCGCTGCTGGCCGTGCACGGCAACGAGATCTTCGAAGCCGCGCGCAAGAAGGGCGTGATCGTGGCCTTCGAAGCCGCGGTGGCCGGCGGCATCCCCATCATCAAGGCGCTGCGCGAAGGCCTGACCGCCAACCGCATCCAGTGGATCGCCGGCATCATCAACGGCACCACCAACTTCATCCTGTCCGAAATGCGCGACAAGGGCCTGGATTTCGACGTGGTCCTGAAGGAAGCGCAGCAGCTGGGCTACGCCGAGGCCGACCCGACCTTCGACATCGAGGGCGTCGACGCCGCGCACAAGGTCACGCTGATGAGCGCGATCGCCTTCGGCATGCCGGTGCAGTTCGACCGCGCGCACGTGGAAGGCATCACGAAGCTGTCCGCCACCGACATCAAGTACGCCGAGGAACTGGGCTACCGCATCAAGCTGCTGGGCATCACGCGCCGCCGCGACGATGGCGTGGAACTGCGCGTGCATCCGACGCTGGTGCCGGCCACGCGCCTGATCGCCAATGTGGAAGGCGCGATGAACGCGGTGCTGGTGCAGGGCGATGCCGTGGGCGCCACGCTGTACTACGGCAAGGGCGCCGGTGCCGAGCCGACCGCCTCGGCCGTGATCGCCGACCTGGTCGATGTGACCCGCCTGCACACCGCCGACCCCGAGCACCGCGTGCCGCACCTGGCGTTCCAGCCGGACGAGCTGTCGAGCGTGCCGGTGCTGCCGATCGAAGAGATCAACAGCTCGTACTACCTGCGCATGCGCGTGGCCGACGAGACCGGCGTGCTGGCCGAGATCACCCGCATCCTGGCCGAGGGCGGCATCTCGATCGACGCCATGCTGCAGAAGGAATCGCGCGAAGGCGAGCCGCAGACGGACATCATCATCCTCACGCACATCACGCGCGAGAAGCACGTCAACGCCGCCATCGCCAAGATCGAGGCGCTGTCGACCGTGCTGTCCGACGTGACGCGCCTGCGCATGGAAGAACTGAACTAAGCGCAGCCACAGCATAGCCACAGCAGAGCCACATGAAATACCAGTCGACCCGCGGCCATGACATGCCGCAATCGTTCTCCGAGATCCTGCTCGGCGGCCTGGCCCCGGATGGCGGCCTGTACCTTCCCAAGCAGTATCCGCAAGTTACGGCCGACGAGCTGGAGGCCTGGCGCAAGCTGCCGTATGCCGACCTGGCTTACGAGGTCCTGCGCAAGTTCTGCGATGACATTCCCGCCGAGGACCTGCGCGCGCTGACGCGCAAGACCTATACCGCCGAGGTGTACTGCAACGCGCGCGAGGGCGATAACACCGCCGACATCACGCCGCTGCGTACACTGGGCGAGGAAGGCGGTACCAAGCTGCAATTGCTGGGCCTGTCCAACGGGCCGACGCTGGCCTTCAAGGACATGGCGATGCAGCTGCTCGGCAACCTGTTCGAGTACGCGCTGGCGCGCGCCGGGCAGGAGCTGAACATCCTGGGCGCGACCTCGGGCGACACCGGCAGCGCCGCCGAATACGCGATGCGCGGCAAGCGCGGCATCCGCGTGTTCATGCTGAGCCCGCACCGCAAGATGAGCGCGTTCCAGACCGCGCAGATGTTCAGCCTGCAGGACCCGAACATCTTCAACATCGCCATCGAAGGCGTGTTCGACGACGCCCAGGACATCGTCAAGGCGGTCTCGAACGACCACGCCTTCAAGGCGCGCCAGAAGATCGGCACGGTCAACTCGATCAACTGGGCGCGCGTGGTGGCGCAGGTGGTGTACTACTTCAAGGGCTGGCTGCTGGCGACCGACGGTCCCGGCCAGAAGGTCTCGTTCTGCGTGCCCTCGGGCAACTTCGGCAACGTCTGCGCCGGCCATATCGCGCGCATGATGGGCCTGCCGATCGACAAGCTGGTGGTCGCCACCAACGAGAACGACGTGCTCGACGAGTTCTTCCGCACCGGCGCTTACCGCGTGCGCAAGTCGGCGGAGACGTACCACACCTCCAGCCCGAGCATGGATATCTCCAAGGCCTCGAACTTCGAGCGCTTCGTGTTCGACCTGGTGGGCCAGGATGCCGGCAAGCTGGCGGCGCTGTTCCGCGACGTGGAAGATCAGGGTGGCTTCGACCTGGCGGGCACGCCGGAATTCGACCGCATCCGCCAGTTCGGCTTCGTCTCGGGCCGCAGCACGCACCAGGACCGGCTGGCAACCATCCGCGACCTGTCGTCGCGCTATGGCATCACCATCGATACCCATACCGCCGACGGCATCAAGGTGGCGCGCGAGCACCTCAGCGCCGGCGTGCCGATGGTGGTGCTGGAAACCGCGCTGCCGGCCAAGTTTGCCGACACCATCCGCGAAGCGCTCGGCCACGAGCCGGAGCGCCCGGCGAAGTTCGAGGGCATCGAGAGCCTGCCGCAGCGCTTCGAGGTGATGCCGGCCGACGCCGCGCAGGTGAAGGCCTATATCGCCCGCCACACCGGCCTGTAAGCGCGCAGGTGCGGACCTCGGGACGTGGCTGCGGCGCCGCCGCGTGCCGGGTCCGGTCCAACTCGCTACAATCAGGCTGCGGGCCCGATCCACGGTCCCCGGATTGCCAGCCCCGCGCGCGGGTGCCGGCAATGCGCGGGCCGTTTTTCGTGGGCCAACCCTTTCCCACATCGCACCATGACTCAAGCCGCAGCACCTTCCCGTCCCCCGATGCTGACCATGGCCCAGGCGCTCGACGCGCTGCTTGCCGCCGCCCGGCCACTGGCGCAGGCCGAGTCGATCGATACGCTCGCCGCCAACGGCCGCGTGCTGGCCGCGCCGGTGGCGAGCACGCTGCGCGTGCCGCCGGCCGACAATACCTCGATGGACGGCTACGCTGTGCGCGCCGCCGAGGTCCCGGTCGCGGGCACCCGGCTGCGCGTGTCGCAACGGATTCCCGCCGGCCATGTCGGCACCGCGCTGGAGCCCGGTACCGCGGCGCGCATCTTCACCGGCGGGCTGATCCCGCCTGGCGCCGATGCCGTGGTGATGCAGGAGCAATGCACGGCCGAGGGCGACGACGTGATCGTCAACCACGTGCCGCAGTCCGGCGAATGGGTACGGCGTGCCGGCGAGGATATCGAAGCCGGCAGCGTGATCCTGCCGGCCGGAACGCGGCTGACGCCGCAGGCGCTGGGGCTGGCCGCGTCGGTCGGCCAGGCGCAGCTGGAGGTGGTGCGCCGCGTGCGCGTGGCGGTGTTCTTTACCGGCGACGAACTGGCGATGCCGGGCGAAGCGCTCAAGCCGGGTGCGATCTACAACTCCAACCGCTTCACGCTGCGCGGCCTGCTGGAGAACCTGGGCTGCGAGGTCAGCGACTTCGGCATCGTGCCCGATACGCTCGCCGCCACGCGCGAGACGCTGCGCCGCGCGGCCCAGGGCCATGACCTGATCATTACCTCGGGCGGCGTCTCGGTCGGCGAGGAAGACCATATCAAGCCAGCGGTCGAGGCCGAAGGGCGGCTCGATATGTGGCAGATCGCGATCAAGCCGGGCAAGCCGCTGGCGTTCGGGCAGGTCAACAACGACGCCGGGCCGGCGTTCTTCCTGGGTTTGCCTGGCAACCCCGTATCCAGCTTCGTGACCTTCCTGCTGTTCGTGCGCCCGTTCATCCTGCGCCTGCAGGGCGTGGCCGACGTGACGCCGCGGCGCCTGCCGCTGCGCGCCGATTTCGAGCTGAACAAGGGCGACCGCCGCAACGAATTCCTGCGCGCGCGCCTCAACGCCGAGGGCGGGCTGGACCTGTTCCCCAACCAGAGCTCGGGCGTGCTGACCTCCACCGTGTGGGGCGATGGCCTGATCGACAATCCGCCCAACCAGGCAATCGCGCGCGGCGACACCGTGCAGTTCATTCCGTTTGACGGCCTGCTCGCGTAGCGGCCGGCATGACCCGATGCAGAAGGCAGCGATGATCATCGAACTCCGATTCTTTGCCAGCGTGCGCGAGCAGCTCGGCGTGTCCGCCGAGCGCGCCGAGGTGCCGCCCGAGGTGCGCACCGTCGGCGCGCTGCGCCAGTGGCTGCGCCAGCGCGGCGGAGCCTGGGCCGAAACCATGGCCGAGGGCCGCGCGCTGCGCATGGCGGTCGACCACGCCGTGGCCCGCGCCGATACCGCGCTCGCCGACGGCTGCGAAGTCGCGTTTTTCCCGCCCGTGACCGGAGGCTGAGATGAGCGTCAGGGTGCAGCGTGAGGATTTCGATCTCGGCGCGGAAGTCGCGGCGTTGCGCGCCGATAACCCGCAGGTCGGCGCCGTGGCCAGCTTTATCGGCACGGTGCGCGACGTCAGCGAGGGCAGCGCCGTCAGCGCGATGGAGCTGGAGCATTACCCGGGCATGACCGAGAAGGCGCTGGCGCAGATCGAGGCGGCGGCGTGCGCGCGCTGGGAACTGCTCGGCGTCACCATCATCCATCGCGTCGGCCCGCTGCTGCCGCTGGACCAGATCGTGCTGGTGGCGGTGGCATCGAAGCACCGCGGCAATGCGTTTGCGGCGTGCGAATTCATCATGGACTACCTCAAGTCCGAAGCGCCGTTCTGGAAGAAGGAAGAAACGCCGGAGGGCGCACGCTGGGTCGATGCACGGGTGACCGATGAAGACGCGCTGAAGCGCTGGGGCATCCAGTCGATCAACGCCAGCGGCGAGGACGAGCCCTGATGGGGCCGTTGGGGTTTGTCGCGGTCGGTGTCGGCGCCGCGGCGGGGGCATGGCTGCGCTGGGGATTCTCGGTGCTGTGGAATGCCATTAATCCGGCGATGCCGTACGGCACGCTCGCGGCCAACCTGCTGGGCGGCTACCTGATCGGGCTGGCGGTCGGCTTCTTCGATACCCACGCCGGCCTGCCGCCGGAATGGCGCCTGCTGGCCATTACCGGCTTCCTGGGCGGGCTGACCACGTTCTCTACGTTCTCAAGCGAAGTTGTCGCCAACCTGATCGCCGGCGACTACGGCTGGGCGGCGATGCACCTGCTGCTGCATCTCGGCGGCTCCTTGCTGCTGACCGCGCTCGGGCTCTGGACCTATCGCATGCTGGCCTGATCCGCGTCCCGGATCAGGGCCAGCAGCGCGGCATTGAAGGCCTGCGCCTGCTCCATATGCGGACTGTGGCCGGCACCGGCCACCATGCTGAACCCCGCCGCCGGGTGCAAGGCCCGCGTGGCCGTGCCTACCGCCGGCGCGTACAGCCGGCTGGCCTCCCCATACAGATGGAACAGCGGCAGTCGCGCCGCGCGCAGCGTATCGCGGAAATCCTGCCGCGCCATGTCTTCCCACAAGCTGGCCAGTGTCTCGGCATCGCACTGCTGCGCCATGTGCGCGATCCGCTGCGTTGCCGCCGCGTGCGGTCGCCGGCCTGCCGCCCACAAGCCTGATGCCACCGACGGCGCCAGCCGGGGCCAGTCGGCGCGGACGCGCTCGGCCATCTGACGGGCATGAGCCAGGTCGTAATGGCCGTGCAGCCCATGCGGCCAGCCCTGGTCGGTGACCATGCGGGGCGTCATGTCGATGCTGCCCACCGCCGCGAGCGGCAGTTGCGGCTGGTCGCGCAGCAGCGCCCAGGCCACCATCGCGCCCATCGACCAGCCCGCCACCACCACGTCAGCCAGCCCCAGGTGCGCGACCAGCGCGGCCACGTCGCGGGCGAGCGCCGCGACGGTCGCGCCCGCGCGCTGCCGCGACAGGCCATGCCCGGCATGGTCGGGCGCGATCACGCGGAAGCCGGCCAGCGCCAGCGCGCGCTGTCCGTCAAAGGCCGCGCCGTTGACCGACCAGCCGTGCAGCAGCAGCAGGGGCCGCCCCTGGCCAACCTCGCGCCAGCCGGGCAGGGCGCCGCGCGGCGGATGAGTCGCATAGGGCGGCGCGGCGGGGCTGGCGGGTACCGGATCGGAAGCGTCCAACGGTGTGTCTCGGCTGGCTGGAGGGGTAAAAGATGCCCGGGCTGCCGCCCAGGGTGAGGGTGCCCCTCTATTGACATCCACGCTGCGCAATTTATACGATGAAACATGAATCAGATATCAGGTTTTGCCTGAATGTCGGTTCCGGGCGACGGCACGGGGGCGGCAGGGGCGGGGAGGCTCCTGCCGGCAACCGGTTGGCGCCGGCAATACAGGCAGCGGTCGGCATTTCCATGACAAGGCGCGCAGCGCCACCGGAGACAAGATGTCCACCACCCATACTGGCGACACCGGCATAGCCGACGTCGACGCCACCGGCCCGGCCGGCGGCATGGGCCCGCCCAAGACCGCGCGCGGGCAGAAGACACGCGAGGCGCTGCTGCGCGCCGCCGAGAAGGTGTTCGGCGAGAAGGGCTACTACGCCGCGTCGATCTCCGAGATCACGCAGGAAGCCAAGGTGGCGATGGGAACCTTCTACCTGTACTTCAAGGACAAGGAAGACATCTTCCGCGCGCTGGTCGCGCACATGCTGGAACTGGTGCGCGCGCACCTGCGCAAGCACGTGGCCGCGGCCGAAACCCAGATGGAGGCCGAGCGACTGGGGCTGAAAGCGTTCCTGTCCTTCGTTTCGCGCCACAAGAACCTGTACCGGATCGTGCTCGATTCTTACTCGGTCGACGAGACCATCTACAGCAGCTATTTCCAGGTGTTCGCCGAGCTCTACAGCCGGCGCCTGACCCGCGCCGAAGAGCAGGGCGAGATCGTGCCCGGCGATGCCGAGGTGCGCGCCTGGTGCCTGATCGGCATCAGCAATTTCCTCGGCATGCGCTATGCGCGCTGGAAGCGTCCGCCATCGATGGAGAAGGTGGTCGACACCGCGTTCGACCTGATCGCACACGGCCTGCAGCCGCGCCAGACGCGATAGGCGCGATTGCGCAGTACCGGCCCGCATGCGCCGCCAGCCGGCATGCCACGCAGTTGCAGCAGGTTTCATCCCTACAAACACAAACGAGACCGAACCCAGGAGACCGCAATGCATCGCAACCACCCCCACGCCCTGCGCGCCCTGGCCCTGGCCGCCGCGCTGCTCGGCGCCGGCGCCGCGCTGGCCAAGGACATCCGCATCGCCCACGTCTACGACAAGACCGGTGCGCTCGAGGCCTATGCCAAGCAGACCCAGACCGGCCTGATGATGGGCCTGGAATACGCCACCAACGGCACCATGACCGTCAACGGCAACAAGCTGGTGGTGATCGAGAAAGACACCCAGGGCAAGCCGGACGTGGCCAAGGCGCAGCTGGCCGCGGCCTACAGCGACGACCGCGCCGACATCGCGGTGGGCCCGACGTCCTCCGGCACGGCGCTGGCGATGCTGCCGGTGGCCGAGGAATACAAGAAGGTGCTGCTGGTCGAGCCCGCCGTGGCTGATTCCATCACCGGCGACAAGTGGAACCGCTACATCTTCCGCACCGGCCGCAATTCGTCGCAGGACGCGATTTCCAATGCCGTGGCGCTGGACAAGCCGGGCGTGCAGATCGCCACGCTGGCGCAGGACTATGCCTTCGGCCGCGACGGCGTGAAGGCCTTCAAGGGCGCGTTGAAGAACGCAAAGATCGTCCATGAGGAATACCTGCCGACCAGCACCACGGACTTCACCGCCGGCGCGCAGCGGCTGTTCGATTCGCTCAAGGACAAGCCCGGCCGCAAGGTCATCTTCATCATCTGGGCCGGCGCCGGCAACCCGTTCAAGATCGCCGACCTGGACCCGAAACGCTACGGCATCGAGATCGCCACCGGCGGCAACATCCTGCCCGCGATGGCCAGCTACAAGAACTTCCCCGGCATGGAAGGTGCCACCTATTACTACTTCGGCATCCCCAAAAACAAGGCCAACGAGTGGCTGGTGTCCAACCACTACAGCAAGTTCAAGGCGCCGCCCGATTTCTTCACCGCCGGCGGCATGAGCGCGGGCATCGCGCTGGTCGAAGCCCTGAAGAAGACGCATGGCGAAACCGGCACCGAGAAGCTGATTGCGGCGATGGAAGGCATGTCGTTCGACACGCCCAAGGGCAGGATGACCTTCCGCAAGGAAGACCACCAGGCGATGCAGTCGATGTACCACTTCAAGATCAAGGTGGACCCGGCCTTTGCCTGGGGCGTGCCGGAGCTGGTGCGCGAGATCAGGCCCGAGGAAATGAACGTGCCCGTGCGCAACCACCGCTGATGGACGCGCCAGCCTCTTTCGCCAGGACCGCGCCGGCGCCTTCGCAGCCGGCGGGCCAGCTCGCTGGCGCGGCGGCGTCCGACTTGCGGCCGTTGCTGGAAACGCGCGGGCTCACCATCCGCTTTGGCGGGCATGTGGCCGTGAATGCGGTGTCGTGCGCGTTCCGGCCCGGCGAGCTGACCTGCATCGTGGGCCCCAACGGCGCCGGCAAAACCACGTACTTCAACCTGATCTCGGGACAGCTGCCGCCCACTGCCGGGCAGATCCTGCTCGACGGCGAGGACGTGACGCGCCTGCCTGTGTCGCAGAAGACCCGGCGCGGCATCGGCCGCGCGTTCCAGCTGACCAGCCTGTTCCCGCAGCTGTCGGTGCTGGAGAACGTGCGCCTGGCGGTGCAGGCGCGGCAGCAGCGCGGCATCGATTTGTTCTCGATGTGGTCGGGCCACCGCAACCTGCAGACGCAGGCCATGGCCATCCTGGAACGCGTGGCGCTGGCCGGCAAGCGCCAGCTGACGGTGGCATCGCTGCCGCACGGCGACCAGCGCAAGCTGGAGGTCGGCATCCTGCTCGCGCTGCAGCCGCGCGTGTTCATGTTCGACGAGCCCACCGCGGGCATGAGCGTCGACGAAGTGCCGGTGATCCTGGACCTGATCCGCGAGATCCGCCAGGACCGCAGCAAGACCGTGCTGCTGGTCGAGCACAAGATGGACGTGGTGCGCTCGCTGGCCGACCGCATCATCGTGCTGCACAACGGCACGCTGGTGGCCGATGGCGATCCGGCCGAGGTGATCGCGTCGCCGGTGGTGCAGCAGGCCTACCTGGGCCTGCCGGAAGAGGAGGGCAGCCATGGCTGAGGCGACCGCGGCGCAGCCGATCCTGCAACTGCGTGACGTGCAGACCCATATCGGCCCGTATCACATCCTGCATGGCGTCAGCTTCGCGGTGCCGCGCGGCGGCGTGACCATGCTGCTGGGGCGCAACGGCGCCGGCAAGACCACCACGCTGCGCACCATCATGGGCCTGTGGCAGGCCAGCGCCGGCACCGTCAGCTTCAATGGCGCCGACATCACGCGCCACAGCACGCCGGCGATCGCGCAGGCCGGCATTGCCTACGTGCCCGAGAACATGAGTGTGTTCTCCGACCTGACCGTGGCCGAGAACATGCGCCTGGCCGCGCGCACCGGCGCCATCGACGAATGCCGGCTGGACTGGGTGTTCCGCATGTTCCCCGCGCTGAAGACGTTCTGGCACCAGCGTGCGGGCGTGCTGTCGGGCGGGCAGAAGCAGATGCTGTCGGTGGCGCGCGCCATCATCGAGCCGCGCCAGCTGCTGATTGTCGACGAGCCTACCAAGGGACTGGCGCCGGCGATCATCCAGAACATGATCCATGTATTCCGCGAGCTGAAGCAGACCGAGGTGTCGATCCTGCTGGTGGAGCAGAACTTCCATATGGCGAAGTCGGTGGGCGATACGGTGGTGGTGATGGACGATGGCCGCACGGTGCATAGCGGCACGATGGCGGCGCTGGCGGAGGACGAGGCGCTGCAGCAGCGGCTGCTGGGGTTGTCGCTGGCGGCGCACCAGTAGGCCTTTGCGCTTGCGCAGGCCGGAGCACACAATCAGCACGAACAGACACATGACGACTTCATCAACCACCTTGCCGTCCGCAACCCCGGCCGCGCCGCCCGGCGTCCGCCTCGACTGGACCCCGCTCGCGCTGGCGCCGCTGCTGATGCTGCTGGCCTTTCCGCTGGTCGGCAGCCCGTCGACCTGGCTTACGCTGACCATCGCCGGCCTGGCGATGGGGATGATCATCTTCGTGGTGTCGTCCGGCCTGACGCTGGTGTTCGGCCTGATGGACGTGCTCAACTTCGGCCATGGCGCGTTCATCGCACTGGGCGCCTATGTCGCGGCCTCGGTGCTGCTGCCGCTGGCGGGCTGGGTCGAGGCCGACAGCCTGGCGCAGAATCTCGCCGTGTTTGCACTGGCAATCGCGGCTGCCATGGTGGCCGCGGGCGCGGTCGGCCTGTTCTTCGAGCGCGTGGTAGTGCGCCCGGTCTACGGCCAGCACCTCAAGCAGATCCTGATCACCATGGGCGGCATGATCGTCGCCGAGCAGCTGATCAAGGCCATCTGGGGCCCGGAAACCATTGCGCTGCAGGTGCCCACTACCTTCCGCGGCGCGGTGCTGCTGGGCGACGCGGCAATCGAAAAGTACCGGCTGATCGCGATGGCGCTGGGGCTGGTGATCTTCATCGCCATGCTGTTGCTGCTCAACCGCACCCGCATCGGCCTGCTGATCCGCGCCGGGGTGGAGAACCGCGAGATGGTCGAGGCGCTGGGCTACCGGGTGCGCCGCCTGTTCGTCGGCGTGTTCGTCGCGGGCGCCGCGCTGGCGGGGCTGGGCGGCGTGCTGTGGGGGCTGTACCAGCAGAACATCACGGCGGCGATCGGGGCGCAGGTCAATGTGCTGATCTTCATCGTGATCATCATCGGCGGACTGGGCTCAACCACCGGCTGCTTTGTCGGGGCACTGCTGGTGGGGCTGATGGCCAACTACACCGGTTTCCTGTTCCCAAAGGTTGCTCTGTTCTCCAACATCCTGCTGATGATGCTGATCCTGCTGTGGCGCCCGCAAGGGCTGTTCCCGGTGGCGCGGCGCTGAGGGCAACGACCATGATCCGACTTCTCTCCGGCGACCTGCCGCGCAGCCGCGTGCTGGCGGCGCTGCTGCTGCTGATCCTGGTGGCGCTGGCGTGCGCGCCGTTCGCGTTCCCGGGCGCGCGCGCGCTCAACATGGCGGCCAAGATCTGCATCTTCGTGGTGCTGGTGGCCAGCTACGATCTGCTGCTGGGCTATACCGGCATCGTTTCCTTTGCCCACACCATGTTCTTCGGCATCGGCGGTTATGGCGTGGCCATCGCCATGTCGCGCATGGAGCCGGGCTGGGGCGCATTGCTGGCCGGCACGGCCGGCGCGCTGGCGGTATCGGCGCTGCTGGCCTTCCTGATCGGGCTGTTCTCGCTGCGGGTGCGGGCGATCTTCTTCGCCATGATCACGCTGGCGGTGGCGACCGCCTTCGCCACGCTGGTCTCGCAGCTGTCGGAGTGGACCGGCGGCGAGGACGGGCTGACCTTCAAGGTGCCCGAGGCGCTGCGCCCCGGCTTCACGCTGGGCGACGCCGAATGGCTGGGCGTGCCGCTGAGCGGCAAGCTGCTCAGCTACTACCTGGTATTCGCCGGCGCGCTGGTGCTGTTCCTGGCGCTGCTGCGCATCGTCAACTCGCCGTTCGGCCGGGTGCTGCAGGCAATTCGCGAGAACGACTTCCGCGCCGAGGCGATCGGCTACCGCACCGTGGTCTACCGCACGGTGTCGACGGTGCTGTCGGCGATGTTCGCCACGCTGGCGGGCGTGCTGATGGCAATCTGGCTGCGCTACAACGGCCCTGACACCTCGCTGTCGTTCGAGATCATGGTCGACATCCTGCTGATCGTTGTGATCGGCGGCATGGGCACGCTCTACGGCGCGGTGATCGGCACCGTGCTGTTCCTGCTGGCGCAGACCTACCTGCAGGACGTGATGAAGCTGGCCAGCGACGGCACCGCCGCGCTGCCGCTGTTGTCGGCGCTGCTGCATCCGGACCGCTGGCTGCTGTGGCTGGGCCTGCTGTTCGTGCTGAGCGTCTACTATTTCCCGCAGGGCGTGGTGGGCCGGCTGCGCGGCAGCGGACCGGTCCGGGACATCGCCAGCTGAGCGGAGGCTAGCCCATGTACGTGATCGACTGGCTGCACCGGAACGCGCAGCATTTCCCCGACAAGGTCGCGCTGGTGGACGTGGAGAGCGGCCGCCACGTGACCTACCGCCATGTCGACGAGCGCGCCAGCCGTTTCGCCGAATACCTGCGCGACCATCTGCGCCTGGCACCGGGCACGCGCGTGGCGGTGCTGGCGCACAACAGCTCGGACTATCTCGAGATGCTGTATGGCTGCGCCAAGGCCGGCATGGTGATGGTGTGCCTGAACTGGCGCCTGCCCGCGGCCGAGCTGCTGCCGATCCTGAACGACTGCACGCCGCAAGTGCTGGTGGCGGGCGACGGTTTCCTGGGCGTGGCCGCGGAGTTGGCCCGCGCCGTGCCGCTGCGCGCGGTGCTGCACCTGGCCGATGACGAAGCCGCCGACGTGCCCGGTGGCTGGACCGAATACGAGGCCGTGCTCGATGCCGCGTCCGGCCGCATCATCGAGATGCCGTGCCGCGACGAGAGCGATATCTGGCACCTGCTCTACACCTCCGGCACCACCGGCAAGCCCAAGGGCGTGGTCCAGACCTACGGCATGGTTTTCTTCAACGCCGTCAATGCGATGCTGGCCAACCAGATCACGCGCGACGACGTCTTGCTCAACGTGCTGCCGTTCTTCCATACCGGCGGCCTGAACCTGTACGCCAACCCGGTGCTGCACGCCGGCGGCACGGTGCACATCATGCGGCAGTTCGAGCCGCAGGCCGTGCTGGACCGGCTCGACCGCGGCAGCGGCGCGGGCATCACCATGTTCTTCGCGGTGCCGTCGGTGTACCTGTTCCTGAGCCAGCACCCGCGCTTCGCGCAGGCGGACCTGTCCGGCGTGCGCAATATGGCGGCGGGCGGCTCGCCGGTGCCCCGACCCTTGCTGAAAGCCTACCTGGCCAAGGGCGTGACCATCCGCTTCGGCTTCGGCATGACCGAGACCGGCCCCACGGTCTTCGTTTGCGACGAGGACACCGCGCGCCGCAAGCTCGGCAGCATCGGCAAGCCGGTGGGATCTATGCTGACCCGCATCGTCGATCCGCTCGGCGTCGACGTGGGCCCTGGCGAGCGCGGCGAACTGCTGATCAAGGGGCCGGGCGTGACGCCGGGCTACTGGAACCTGCCCGAGGCCACCGCGCAGGCGCTGCGCGACGGCTGGCTGCATTCCGGCGACATCGCCTATTGCGATGAGGACGGCGACTACTACATCGTCGACCGCGCCAAGGACATGTTTATCTCGGGCGGCGAGAACGTCTATCCGGCCGAGGTCGAGAACGTGCTGTTCCAGCTGCCGGGCGTGGCCGAGGCCGCGGTGATCGGCACGCCGGACCCGCGCTGGGGCGAGGTCGGCATGGCGCTGGTGGTGCTGCGCCCGGGTGCCGCGCTTGACGCGGATGCCGTGATCGCTCATTGCAAGGCGCACCTGGCCGGCTACAAGGTGCCGCGCGAGGTACGCTTCCTCGACGCGTTGCCGCGCACGCCGTCCGGCAAGGTGGAAAAGCACAAGCTGCGTGCGGACCTGGCCGGAAACAGCGGCTGAAGCGCGCACCAGTTGCCGTGGTTTGATGTCGTTCCCGTTGTTCGCGGTCGCAGTTTTCGCAGTCTTCCATCGACGTATGTCTCGACGGCCCCGGCACGGGGCGACAGAAGGAGGTTGACATGCAATCCACGCAGCATTCGCCGCGGTACCGCGGCCTCAGGCTCACGGCGCTGGCGGCGGCCGCATCGATGCTGGCCGCATGCGGCTCCAGCGACGACAACGGCAACGGCAACGGCGGCAACCCCAATACCAAGCCGGCCTATATCGGCGCGGTCACCATCAACAGCTACGACGGCGCCACCGACGACCTGCTGACCGCAGGGCTGGGCAAGGACGGCCTGGCGAGCAGCACCGCACCGCTGCCGCTCAACCCGGCCGCGCCAACCGCGGCCGAGCTGCGGCGCTATGCGATCTATACCAACTATCGCGCCATTGTCGACACCAGTGCCGGCGGCGGCTACGGCTCGCTCTATGGGCCCAACGTCGACGCGCAGGGCAATGTCACCGCGTCGGAAGGCAAGGTCGCCGGCGTCGAGTACATGGCCTACTCCGACGACGGCTCGGGCCAGCAGAACGTGACCATGCTGGTACAGATACCGGCCTCGTTCAACACCGCCCGGCCATGCCTGATCACCGCGACCTCGTCGGGCTCGCGCGGGGTGTATGGCGCCATCGGCACCGGCGAATGGGGCCTGAAGCGCGGCTGCGCGGTGGCCTATACCGACAAGGGCACCGGCGCCGCGCCGCATGACCTCGATACGGACACGGTGGCGCTGATCGACGGCACCCGCACCACGCGCGCGGCCGCCGGCACCAACGCGCACTTCGCCGCGCCGGCAGGTGCCACCTCGCTGGCGGAATTCACCGCCGCCAACCCGCACCGGCTGGCGTTCAAGCACGCGCATTCGCAGCGCAACCCCGAGAAGGACTGGGGCAAGTTCACGCTGCAGGCGGTCGAGTTTGCGCTGTGGGCCATCAATGACCGCGTCGGCGCCGTGTCGGCCGACGGCACGCGCCAGCGTACGCTGGACCAGGACAAGGTGCTGGTGATCGCGTCGAGCGTGTCCAATGGCGGTGGCGCCGCCGTGGCCGCCGCCGAGCAGGATGCCGGCGGCCTGATCGACGGCGTGGCGGTGGCTGAGCCCAACCTGAACATGCCGCCCAACACCGGCATCGTGGTGCGGCGTGGCGCGGCACAGGTGGCGGCTTCAGGCCTGACACTGTACGACTACACCACCACGGCCAACCTGCTGCAGCACTGCGCCGGGCGCGCCACCGCGCTGACGCAGGCGCCGTTCTACGCCAACCCCACCATGGCGCCGTTCTTCGCGGCGCGCTGCCAGACGCTGGCCGAGAAAGGGCTGGTCACCGGCGCCAACACCGACCAGCAGAGCGCCAGCGCGCTGCAGGCGCTGCGCGCCGCGGGCTGGGAGGCGGAATCGGATGACCTGCACCCGTCGCTGGCCGCGTTCGACGTGGCGGCCGCGATCTCGGTCACCTACGCCAACGCTTATGCGCGGGCCAGCGTGACCGACCGGCTGTGCGGCTACAGCTTTGCCGCCACGTTGACGGACCTGAAGCCGGCGGCGATCGCGCCCGCCGCGCTGGCGTCGATGTACGCCACCGGCAATGGCATTCCGCCGCAGGCACCGGTCCAGCTGATCAATGATCGCGATCCGCAACATGGGCCGTACCTGAATCTGCCGTCCGTGTCCGCCTCGACCCAGCGCGCCGACCTCAACTACGACGGCGCCAGCTGCCTGCGCAGCCTGCTGAGCGGATCCGATGCGGCGGCACTCGCGCTGCAGGCCGGCCAGGCGCTGACGCTGCGCAATGGCAACCTGCGCGGCAAGCCGGCGCTGATCGTCCATGGGCGCAGCGACGCGCTGCTGCCGGTCAACCATACCTCGCGCCCCTACCTGGGCCTGAATCGCCAGCAGGAGGGCGTGACCAGCAAGCTGTCCTACGTGGAGGTCGAGAATGCCCAGCACTTCGATGCCTTCATCGGCGTGGTGCCGGGCTACAGCAACCGCTATGTACCGCTGCACGTCTACCTGAACCGGGCCCTCGACGCGGTCTACGACAACCTGACCACGGGCAGGGCGCTGCCGCCGTCGCAGGTGTTGCGGACCACCCCGCGTGGCGGCACTCTCAACACCCCGGCGCCGGCGCTGTTGCCGTCCAACGTGCCGCCGTTCGCCGCCACGCCTGCCCCGGGCAACGCCATCACCGTCAACGCCAATACCGTACAGGTGCCCGACTGATGCACGACCAACCGCCGCGCGTGCTGTCGCAGCGCGATTTCGACCGCTTCGCCGCGCTGTCGCGCGACGACAACCCGATCCACTGCGATCCGGCCTTTGCCCGTGGCACGCATTTCGGTGCCACGGTGGCGCACGGCATGTTGCTGTTCTCGCTGCTGTGCGCGCATAGCGCGCGGCAACTGCCACGGCCGGCCTTGCCGGTTGCACAGACGCTGATGTTCCCGGCGCCGGCGTTCGTTGGCGACGCGGTGCAGTTTGCGCTGTCTGCGCAACCAGCGCCCGTCGGGCTTGCCGCCTACGCCACCACGGTCAGCTGTGGTGGCGGGCCAGGCCCGGCGCCGCGGGTGACGGCCGTGGGCGAGTCGCGCTGGCTGGCGGACGCGAGTCCTGCCGCACTGGCCGACCACTCAGCCGGAGCGGACCCGTTTGCGCAGGACGGCGATGCGGCCCTGTACGGCCTGCGTCCGGGCCAGCAGGCGAGCGCGGTGCGGGCCTTCACCGCGGCGGACCTGGACGAGTACATCGCGCTCACCGGCGATGCCAACCCGTTCCACGCCGATGCGGGCTTTGCCCGCGCGCGCGGTTTCGCCGGCCCGCTGGTGCCGCTGCCGTTGCTGGCCGGCATGTTCTCGGACCTGCTCGGCACCCGGCTGCCCGGCCGCGGCACCGGCTGGATGAAGCAGTCGCTGCGGCTGGCCGCGCCGGCCCGGCTGGACGAGCCGCTGACGGCGCGCGTGCGCATCGTGCGGCTGCGCGCGGACAAGGATCTCGTCAACCTGGCCAGCCTGGTTACCGGCGCGGACGGCCGGGTGGTGGTGCAGGGCGAGTCGCTGGTGCTGGTGCGCAACCTGGCGCACAAGGGCGCCGACCGCGCCGCGTAGCGGGCGCGCGTATCGCGCGTATCGCGAGCATCACATGGTGGCCGGCCGGCGGGCCATGCGGGGCCGGGCGCAACGCCGCACGGCGTGCGGCCTTGAAATGTCACGGCAAAGCCTTATCTTTCGGTATGACATGAGTGTCCGGCAGGGCATACGGGCGCCGCGGCAAGCTTCGCCGCCGACGCCCCCCGCATCAGGACACGACCTATCCGAGAGAGGGATTCCTTATGCGTCTTGACAAGCTGACCACCCGGTTCCAGGAAGCGCTGGCTGATGCGCAGAGCCTGGCCCTGGCCAACGACAACCAATACATCGACCCGCAGCACGTGCTGCGCGCGCTGCTGTCGCAGGACGACGGCGCCGCCAAGGCCTTGCTGGCGCGCTCTGGCGTCAACGTGCAGGGCCTGCAGACGGCGCTGGACGCCGCCATCAAGCGCCTGCCGCAGGTACAGGGCACCAGCGAGGTCCAGATCGGCCGCGACCTGGTCAACCTGCTCAACGCCACCGAAAAGGAAGCGATCAAGCGCGGCGACCAGTTCATCGCCAGCGAGCTGTTCCTGCTGGCCGTCGCCGACGACAAGGGCGACGCCGGCCGCATCGCGCGTGAAAACGGCCTGAACCGCAAGTCGCTGGAGTCGGCCATCCAGGCCGTGCGCGGCGGCGATTCGGTCAACAGCGCCGAGGCCGAAGGCCAGCGCGAGGCCCTGAAGAAATACACCATCGACCTGACCGAGCGCGCCCGCATCGGCAAGCTCGATCCCGTGATCGGCCGCGACGACGAGATCCGCCGCGCGATCCAGATCCTGCAGCGTCGCACCAAGAACAACCCGGTGCTGATCGGCGAGCCGGGCGTGGGCAAGACCGCCATCGTCGAAGGGCTGGCGCAGCGCATCGTCAACGGCGAAGTGCCCGAGAGCCTGAAGAACAAGCGGGTGCTGGTCCTGGACATGGCTGGCCTGCTGGCCGGCGCCAAGTACCGCGGCGAGTTCGAGGAACGCCTCAAGGCCGTGCTGAACGACGTCGCCAAGGACGAGGGCCAGACCATCGTCTTTATCGACGAGATCCATACCATGGTGGGCGCGGGCAAGGCCGAGGGCGCGATCGACGCTGGCAACATGCTCAAGCCGGCGCTGGCGCGCGGCGAGCTGCACTGCATCGGCGCCACCACGCTGGACGAATACCGCAAGTACATCGAGAAGGACGCCGCGCTCGAGCGCCGCTTCCAGAAAGTGCTGGTCGACGAACCGACCGTGGAAGCCACCATCGCCATCCTGCGCGGCCTGCAGGAGAAGTATGAGCTGCACCACGGCGTCGAGATCACCGACCCGGCCATCGTCGCCGCGGCAGAGCTGTCGCATCGCTATATCACCGACCGCTTCCTGCCTGACAAGGCCATCGACCTGATCGACGAGGCTGCCGCGCGCATCAAGATGGAAATCGATTCCAAGCCGGAGTCGATGGACAAGCTCGAGCGCCGCACCATCCAGCTGAAGATCGAGCGCGAGGCGGTCAAGAAGGAGACCGACGAGGCTTCGCTGAAGCGCCTGGAGCTGATCGAGCAGGAGATCGCGCGCCTGGAGAAGGAGTACGCCGACCTCGACGAAATCTGGAAGGCCGAGAAGGGAGCCGCGCAGGGCACGGCCGCGCTGAAGGAAGAGATCGAGAAGATCAAGCTGGAGATCTCCAGGCTGCAGCGCGAAGGCAAGCTCGACAAGGTCGCCGAGCTGCAATACGGCAAGCTGCCGGGCCTGGAAGGCAAGCTCAAGGCCGCGACCGATGCCGAGGCCAGCGAGCAGAAGCAGCCCAACAAGCTGCTGCGCACGCAGGTGGGCGCCGAGGAAATCGCCGAAGTGGTGAGCCGCGCCACCGGCATCCCGGTATCGAAGATGATGCAGGGCGAGCGCGAGAAGCTGCTGAAGATGGAAGACCGCCTGCATGGGCGCGTGGTCGGCCAGGACGAAGCCGTGCGGCTGGTGTCCGATGCCATCCGCCGTTCGCGTGCCGGGCTTGCGGACGAGAACCGGCCCTATGGCTCGTTCCTGTTCCTGGGCCCGACCGGCGTCGGCAAGACCGAGCTGTGCAAGGCGCTGGCCGAGTTCATGTTCGATTCGGAAGAACACCTGATCCGCATCGACATGAGCGAGTTCATGGAGAAGCACAGCGTCAGCCGCCTGATCGGCGCGCCGCCGGGATACGTGGGCTATGAAGAAGGCGGCTACCTGACCGAAGCCGTGCGCCGCAAGCCGTACAGCGTGGTGCTGCTCGACGAAGTCGAAAAGGCCCACCCGGACGTCTTCAACGTGCTGCTGCAGGTGCTGGACGACGGCCGCCTGACCGACGGCCAGGGCCGCACGGTGGACTTCAAGAACACGGTGATCGTGATGACGTCCAACCTGGGTTCGCAGATCATCCAGTCGATGACCGGCGAGCCGCAGGAAGCGATCAAGGGCGCGGTCTGGCAGGAAGTGCGCACGCATTTCCGGCCCGAGTTCCTCAACCGGATCGATGAAGTCGTGGTGTTCCACGCGCTCGACCAGAAGAACATCGAGTCGATCGCGCGCATCCAGCTGCAGCGCCTGCAGGCCCGCCTGGCCCGCATGGATATGACGCTGGAGGTCAGCGATCATGCGCTGGAGAAGATCGCCAGCGCGGGCTACGACCCGGTGTTCGGGGCGCGCCCGCTCAAGCGGGCGATCCAGCAGCAGATCGAGAACCCGGTGGCACGGGCCATCCTCGAAGGCAAGTTCGCCGCCAAGGACGTGGTGCCGGTGGATTATGCCGATGGGGAGTTCACGTTCGGTCGGAAGCTGGACTGAGGCGGCTTGCGCCTCCCCGAACACGGGGACGCCTGGACAAGCGTTGCCATGCACAATCCCTGCGCGCGAGCGCAGGGATTTTTTTCTTTTTGTCGCCGTGTAATGCGGTCGGCACCCGTGCAAATATTTCACTGCGCATTGGAAGGGGCGCTACGGCAGTCAAGGGATTGCAGGGTGATGCCAAGTGGCACGCTTTTCGCGTTGCAAAAGGGTTGAGTTTCCGCACAAGGCGCTGCGCCCACGCAGCCCCCCACCCCAGGAGCCCTTTATGAACGACAAGCCTTTCCTCACAGACGTCAAGACCCTGCGCGAGCGTGCGCGTCAGCACATCGACGAAGGCGCGGTGACCGCGGGCTACGCGGCCGACCGCGACACCGTACTGAAGCTGCTGAACGACGCGCTGGCGACCGAGCTGGTCTGCGTGTTGCGTTACCGCCGGCACTACTTCATGGCCAAGGGGCCGAACTCGAAGAGCGTGGCCGATGAATTCCTGGCGCATTCGAATGAAGAGCAGGGCCATGCCGACCAGATCGCCGAGCGCATCGTGCAACTGGGCGGCGAGCCTGACTTTGCCCCGGACGGGCTGACCAGCCGCTCGCATGCGGAGTATGTGGCCGGCAGCTCGCTGACCGACATGATCAAGGAAGACCTGGTGGCCGAGCGCATTGCCATCGACAGCTACCGGGAAATCATCCGGTTCCTGGGCGAGCGCGACCCGACTTCGCGCCGGCTGATGGAATCGATCCTGGCGGTGGAAGAGGAGCATGCCGACGAGATGGCCGACTTGCTGAGCCGGCAGGGCGGCTGACGGGATTGCCGCGCACTTGATATGGGTCAAGCCGCGGCGGCGGCCGGCCCGATAAGATCTGCCCTGTCATGGAGATGCGGGGGCGCTCTTCATGACTTGTCTACCCGTTTCCAGAATGGAAACTTCGCCCGCACCGGTTTGCCGGTGCGGGCGTTTTCTTTTGGGTGTGCCGCCTGCGCCACTTGCGCGCACGTTCTTGCGCACCGCTATGCACCCGATCTCGGGTATGCCCATATTTCCGCCGGATCTTATGCAGAAAACAGCGAAGGATCGGCGAAACCCTTCGTTCCGTTCGGAATGCCCCGTCGGTAGTCTTGCTCCTGACCCCAGCCGGCCCGCCAGGGCGGGCGACGCAAACAGGCGCACGGCGCCATTCACGACACTGACGGGAGCAACACAAGATGATCCGCAAACTGGCCATCGGCCTGGCCGTTCTGGCAGCCATCAGCGCGGCGCAGACCGCGAGCGCTGCCAACCTGCTGAACGTTTCCTATGATCCGACGCGCGAACTGTATGTCGATGTCAACGCTGCCTTCGCCAAGGCCTGGAAGGCCCAGGGTGGCGACGCCGTGAGCGTGCGCCAGTCGCACGGCGGCTCGGGCAAGCAGGCACGCTCGGTGATCGACGGGCTCGACGCCGACGTGGTCACGCTGGCGCTGGGCTACGACATCGACGCCATCGCGGAAAAAGGCCTGATCAAGCCGGACTGGCAGAAGCGCCTGCCGCACAACGCCTCGCCGTACACCTCGACCATCGTGTTCCTGGTGCGCAAGGGCAATCCCAAGGGCATCAAGGACTGGGGCGACCTGGTCAAGCCCGGCGTGCAGGTGATCACGCCCAACCCCAAGACCTCGGGCGGCGCGCGCTGGAACTACCTGGCGGCGTGGGGCTATGCGTTGCGCCAGCCGGGCGGCAACGACGCCAAGGCGCGCGAGTTCGTCGGCGAACTGCTCAAGCACGTGCCGGTGCTGGATTCGGGCGCGCGCGGCGCCACCACCACCTTTGTCGAGCGCGGGCTGGGCGATGTGCTGATCGCGTGGGAGAACGAAGCCATCCTGGCGATCAAGGAGCTGGGGCCGGACAAGTTCGACATCGTTGCGCCGTCAGTGTCGATCCTGGCGGAGCCGCCGGTGGCCGTGGTCGACAAGGTGGTCGACAAGAAGGGCACGCGCAAGGCGGCCGAGGCCTACCTGCAGTTCCTGTACACCGACGAAGGGCAGGAGATCGCGGCGAAGAACTACTACCGCCCGATCTCGCAGAAGGTCGCGGCCAAGTACGCCGCCAATTTCCCCAAGGTGAAGCTGTTCACCATCGACGAGGTGTTCGGCGGGTGGCAAAAGGCGCAGAAGACCCACTTCGCCGATGGCGGTTCGTTCGACCAGATCTACCAGCCCGGCAAGAAGTAAAAACCCGGGACCGGCGCACCCGGCCGCGTGGGCGGCCGCGGCGCCCGCCGGTGCCCCAGAACAAGGAAGCCCGATGTCCATCCTGACGCTCTCCGGCAGTCCGTCGGCCCAGTCCCGCTCCGGCCTGGTACTGGCGCACCTGCGCACGGCGCTCGAGGCTGCAGGCGAACGCACCCGCCACCTCGACCTGCGCGACCTTCCGGCCGGGCCGCTGCTCGCGGCGCGCACGGACGACCCGGCCATCGATAGCGCCCTGCGTGCGGTGGTGCAGGCCCAGGTGGTGGTACTGGCCACGCCGGTCTACAAGGCCGCCTACAGCGGGCTGCTCAAGGCCTTCCTGGACCTGCTGCCGCAGACCGGCCTGCGCGACAAGATCGTGCTGCCGATCGCCACCGGCGGCAGCCTGGCGCATGCGCTGGCGATCGACTACGCGCTGCGGCCGGTGCTGGCCGCGCTCGGCTCACGCCAGATCCTGCCCGGCATCTTCGCCGTGGACCAGCAGATCGAAGCAGTCGATGCCGCCGGCGCGCGCCAGGCGCGCTTCGATGCCGCGCTGGGCGCGCGGCTGGACGAAGGCGTGCTGCGCGTGCGCGATGCGCTGGCGCATGCCCGCATCGAGGTGCCGCTCGACGTGGTGCCCGGCGCCTACGTCCGGCACGCCGCCGCGATCGCGGCGGCCGAGCGATGTTCCGCCTGAACTGATGGCTTGACTGTAGTGGCGCCGGCCAGCCCGGCGCGACGGCAGCGACGCGATGCCACCCGTCACGCGGGGCCGGCAGGGCGGCGTGCTGCCAGAACATCCCGGACATCGAACACGGCCCGCGGCACATCGGCGCGGGCCAAGGAGGACTTCACATGACAACGATCAAGCCGCTGCGCACGTCAAGCCAGCGCCGCCGACTCATTACCGCCGCGCTGGTGCTTGCCACTGGCCTGGCCTACGGGCTGCTGCCCGGCCGCGCCGAGGCGCAGTCTAACCAGATCGATGCCAAGGTGCTGCGCATCGGCTACCAGAAGTACGGCACGCTGACGCTGCTGAAGGCGCGCGGCACGCTGGAAAAGCGCCTCGCGCCGCAAGGCATCAGCGTCCGGTGGACCGAGTTTCCGGCGGGGCCCCAACTGCTTGAAGGCCTTAATGTCGGCGCCATCGACTTCGGCACCGTGGGCGAGGCGCCGCCGATCTTTGCCCAGGCCGCGGGGGCGCAGCTGGCCTATGTCGGCAACGAGCCGCCGGCACCGGTGGCCGAGGCCATCGTCGTGCCCAAGGGCTCGGCGCTGCGCTCGGTGGCCGGCCTGCGCGGCAAGCGCGTGGCGCTGAACAAGGGCTCCAACGTGCATTACCTGCTGGTGCGCCAGCTGGAGCAGGCCGGCATTCCCTACAGCGAGATCCAGCCGGTCTACCTGCCGCCGGCTGATGCGCGCGCCGCCTTCGAGCGCGGCGCGGTGGATGCGTGGGTGATCTGGGACCCGTTCCTGGCCGCCGCCGAGAAGCAGCTGGGCGCGCGCGTGCTGGCCGATGGCCGCGGTGCGGATGGCAAGAACGTGGTCAGCAACCACCAGTTCTACCTGGCGTCGCGCCCCTATGCCCAGGCCCGGCCGGAGATCGTCAGCCTGATCCTGGATGAACTGGCCACGTTGGGCACCTGGGCGCAACAGCACCCGAAGGAGGCCACCACGGTGCTCACCGGTGAAACCGGGCTGCCGGCCGATGTGCTCGCGCTTGCGGTGTCGCGCTTCTCGTACGGCGCGCGCCCGGTCAGCGCCGAGGTGCTGGCCGAGCAGCAACGCATTGCCGATGCGTTTCACGCGCTGAAGCTGATTCCCAAACCTGTCAGGGTCGCCGATGCGCGCTGGGCCCCGCCGCAGCAGCAGGCCAGGCGCTGACACGCCGGCCAACAAGAACAGGAGCACGACATGCAAGTATTCTGGTTCATCCCCACCCACGGCGACAGCCGTTACCTGGGCACTTCCGAAGGCGCGCGCGCGGTCGGTTTCGATTACCTCAGGCAGGTCGCCGTGGCCGCCGACACGCTGGGCTATGAAGGCGTGCTGATCCCGACGGGCCGCTCATGCGAAGACCCGTGGGTGGTGGCATCGGCGCTGGCCGCGGTGACGCAGCGCCTGAAATTCCTGGTCGCGGTGCGCCCGGGCCTGATGGCGCCGACCCTGGCCGCGCGCATGGCCGCGACCTTCGACCGCATCTCCAGTGGCCGCTTGCTGGTCAACCTCGTCACCGGTGGCGATCGCGCCGAACTGGAGGGCGACGGCCTGTTCCTCGACCACACCGCGCGTTACGAGGCCTCGGCCGAATTCCTGCGCATCTGGCGTCAGGTGCTGGCCGCCAGCCATGACGGGGGCAAGGTCGATTACGAGGGCAGGCACCTCAGCGTGAAGGGCGCCACCGTGCTCTACCCGCCGCTGCAGCAGCCGCATCCGCCGGTTTATTTCGGCGGCTCGTCGGCGCCGGCGCATGCGCTGGCCGGCGAGCAGGTCGATACCTACCTGACCTGGGGCGAGCCGCCCGCGGCGGTGGCGCAGAAGCTGGACGACGTGCGCAGCCACGCCGCGCGCCACGGCCGCACGGTGAAGTTCGGCATCCGCCTGCATGTGATCGTGCGCGAAACCGATGACGCCGCATGGGCCGCGGCCGAGGACCTGATCAGCCGGCTCGACGACGACACCGTGGCGCGCGCGCAGGCCGTGTTCGCCAACATGGATTCCGAAGGCCAGCGCCGCATGGCCGCACTGCACGCGGGCGGCACCCGCCGCACGCGCGAGGCGCTGGAGATCAGCCCCAACCTGTGGGCCGGCGTCGGGCTGGTGCGTGGCGGCGCCGGCACCGCGCTGGTGGGTGACCCGCATACCGTGGCCGAGCGCCTGCGCGAGTACGCCGCGCTGGGCATCGACACCTTCGTGCTGTCCGGCTATCCGCACCTCGAAGAAGCCTACCGTTTCGCCGAACTGGTGTTCCCGCTGCTGCCGCGCACGGTGCGCGCGACGTTCGACACGCTGCCGGGCAAGGTGCTGTCCGGCCCGTTCGGTGAAGTCATGGCGACCGGCATCGTGCCGCGCGCCGCGCAAAGCTGAGGGGAGGCGCAACCATGACGACTCCGCCATTGCCACCGCCGCGCCAGGCGCCGCAGGCATTGTGGCGCGCGGCCGCGCCGTGGATCGTGCCGATGCTGCTGATCGTCGCGTGGCAACTGGCCTCGCAGAACGGCTGGCTGTCCAGCCGCGTGCTGCCGGCCCCGCTGGCCGTGGTGCAGGCCGCGTGGGAGCTGGCGCGCTCGGGCGAGCTGTGGCGGCACGTCGGCGTCAGCACCTGGCGCGCGCTGCTGGGGTTTGCCATCGGCGGCGGGCTGGGCCTGCTGCTGGGGCTGCTGACGGGCACCTTCCGCACCGCCGCCACGCTGCTCGACAGCACGCTGCAGATGGTGCGCAACATCCCCGCGCTGGCGCTGATCCCGCTGGTGATCCTGTGGTTCGGCATCGACGAGAGCGCCAAGCTGTTCCTGGTGTCGCTGGGCGTGTTTTTCCCGGTGTACCTGAATACCTACCACGGCATCCGCTCGGTCGACGCGGGGCTGGTGGAGATGGCGCGCAGCTACGGCCTGTCCGGCTGGCGGCTGTATCGCGAGGTGATCCTGCCCGGCGCGCTGCCGGGCATCCTGGTGGGCGTGCGTTTCGCGCTGGGGCTGATGTGGGTGGTGCTGATCGTGGCGGAAACCATCTCCGCGCAGTCGGGCATCGGCTACATGACGATGAATGCGCGCGAGTTCCTGCAAACCGACGTGGTGCTGGTCGGCATCCTGCTCTATGCGCTGCTGGGCAAGCTGGCCGACTGGCTGTCGCGCGGACTGGAGCGCTACTGGCTGCGCTGGCACCCGGGCTACGCCGCGGCCTGAGCGGCGCCGGCAACCAATCAAGGCAAGGAGATCGAGATGCAGATGTATCCGGTGGAACAGGCGGCCCTGGCCGAGCTGGAAGCGGGCCTGGCGCGGCGCGAGGCGTCCGCTGGGGCCAACGCGGCCAACGTGGTGCCCGGCAAGGCTGCGGGCGGCGTGGCGCTGCGCGTGAGCCAGGTGGTCAAGCGCTACGACGGCCGCACCGTGCTGCACGACGTGGCGCTGGACGTCGCGCCGGGCGAGTTCCTGGCCATCGTCGGGCGCAGCGGCTGCGGCAAGAGCACCTTGCTGCGGCTGGTGGCGGGGCTAGAGGCGGTCGACGGCGGCAGCATCGCCATCGACGGCGAGGCCGCTGCCACGGGCCGCGCGCCGTCGGCGGACGTGCGCGTGATGTTCCAGGACGCGCGGCTGCTGCCCTGGAAGCGCGTGCTGGACAACGTGGCGCTGGGCCTGCCGCGCGCACGCCGCGCGGAAGCGGCTCAGGTGCTGGCCCAGGTCGGGCTGGCCGACCGCGCGCAGGCCTGGC
Source organism: Cupriavidus sp. SS-3 (assembly GCF_035818815.1). Lineage (NCBI taxonomy): Bacteria > Pseudomonadati > Pseudomonadota > Betaproteobacteria > Burkholderiales > Burkholderiaceae > Cupriavidus > Cupriavidus sp. SS-3. The sequence goes on along the minus strand of NZ_JAYLVT010000004.1, from coordinate 229,081 downwards.
CGGCACGGCTGTCAGGCGGCCAGCGCCAGCGCGTGGCGCTGGCGCGCGCGCTGGTGCACCACCCGCAGCTGTTGCTGCTCGATGAACCGCTGGGCGCGCTGGATGCGCTGACGCGCATCGAAATGCAGGCGCTGATCGAAGCGCTGTGGCGCCGCCTGGGCTTCACCGCGTTGCTGGTCACGCACGATGTCTCCGAAGCGGTGGCGCTGGCCGACCGCATCGTGCTGATCGAGGACGGGCGCATCGCCATGGACACGCGCGTAGCGCTGGCGCGTCCGCGCGAACGCGGTGCCGCGGGCTTTGCGCAACTGGAAGCCGAGGTGCTGCAGCGGGTGATGCGGCCGTCGCCGCCGGCGGCCGGGCAAGCCGGTGCGCAGGCAGCCGCGCCCGCGGCGCCGGCGCCACTGAATGTGAGCTGGGCGGCCTGACGGCGGCGCGCCCGGCCAGGCTTGCGCCGTAGTGCCGGGCGGCGCATATCGACAGTCCTTAATCTTCATACGCTCGCGCGCGCCGAGCTTCTATCATGAGCAGGCAGGCAGCCGCTGGCGTCGCGCTTGCCCATCAGCCATCACCCATCCACCCATCAGACCGCGGGCCCGATTGGCCCGGTCAAGCCAAGGACCACCATGCCAGGCGAGCATGAACCCACGGGCGCAGCGTCTGCGCTCCAACGCTATCTCGAATCGCTGCCGCGCCAGCCGCTGGCGGACCGGCAACTGTGGCGCGATGCGCGCGGGCAGGTGCAGGGCCAGTTCTTCAACTGCTCGCTGACCAGCGCGTTCGAGCCGCTGGTCACGCTGGCGGACCGGCAGGTGGTGGCGCACGAAGGCGCGATCCATACCTACGCCGAGGACGGGGTCGGCCTGGCGGCGTGGAAGCTGTTCGCGATGGCGGCGGACGATCACACGCTGGTGTCACTGGACCGGCTCTCGCGCCTGCTGCATGCCATCAACTACTTTGCCGCCGACGGCGGGCACAAGCTGGTGCTGAACGTGCACAACCGGCTGCTGGCCGCGGTGGCCGATGACCACGGCGCGGCCTTCCGGCGCGCGCTGCAGTCGCTGGGGTTGCCGCTGGAGCGCTTTGTGATCCAGGTGCCGGCCAGCGCCAATGACGATCTCGGGCTGTTGCTGCATGTGGTGGGCAACTACCGCCGCAATGGCTTCGCGGTGAGCCTGCAGGCCTCGGATCCGGCCGAGGCGGGTGCGCTGATGGCCCATGCGCTGCCGGACTGGCTCAAGCTGGACATGCGCCGCACCTGGACCGACCGCCAGCTGTCCGGCCTGCGCGCCAGCGCTGCCAGCGCGGGCGTGACGCTGATCGGGCGGCGCCTGCAGGACGCCGAAAGCATCGAGCGCCTGCAGGCAGCCGGCATCGGCCTGGGGCAGGGCGCCTTTGCCGGCGGGCTGGTGAATGCGGCCGCGCTGCGCGCGGCGGATCGGTCAGCCGCTGCATTCCATGCCGCGACGTTGCATGCACTGAACGAGGAGCCGGTATGACGCCATCGGACAGGACCGCACCCGGCCGTGCCACGCGGCTGGACATTCCCCGTCACCTGCAGGTGCTGACGGTGCCCGGCTTGCACGGGAGCGGCCCGGGGCACTGGCAAAGCCGCTGGGAACAGCAGTTTCCGGACTGGCAGCGGGTGGAGCAGCATGACTGGTCGCGGCCGAGCCTGCCGCTATGGGCCGAGCGCGTTTCCGAAGGCGTGATGCGGGCCCGGCGCGTGGCCGCGCGCGGAGCCGTGCTGGTGGCGCACAGCTTCGGCTGCCTGGCCACGCTGCGCCAGGCGGCGCTGGGCCCGGTCGGCATCGCCGGCGCCTTGCTGGTGGCGCCGGCCGACCCGGACAAGTTCGGCGTGGCGGCCTTGCTGCCCGCCTACCGGCTGCCGTTCCCGACCATACTCGCGGCCAGCCGCAACGACCCCTGGATGCCGCAGCGCACCGCATTCTCCTGGGGTACGCTGTGGGGCAGCGAGCTGGTCGACGTGGGCCATCTCGGCCATATCAATGCCGACTCGGGCCTTGGCGAGTGGCCAGAGGGCCTCGCGCTGCTCGATACCCTGGTGCAGCGTATTGCACAAGCCGGCGACGCCGGCGCTCCAAGTGCTTCAATCACCCCCTGGGAGGCCGGGGTCGAAGTTGCCTCGATTGTCCCTTATATCTAAACCTTCTAAGAAAATTCATAAAGATTCGTTCTTTTTATAAAGACGGATCTGCAGAATCTGTCTCGTAGGCCGGCGCAATATGCGCCGGTGTCATAAAGAACGGCGTGCCGGACCTGGCCATCGGCCTGGCAGCGCACCGCTCACAAACGAGACGACATGCCTCCATCCATTTCCCTGGCGGACACGCCGCCGGCGGCGCCCCGCCCGCCCGAGTCCGCGTCCGGGTCCGGTTCGGCGCGCGCGCCACGCAACCCGTCCAGGCAGCGCTTCACCGTGCTGCCGGGCTTCGGCCTGTCGCTCGGGTTCACGCTGTTCTACCTGACGCTGATCGTGCTGGTGCCGCTGTCGGCCACGTTCCTGAAGACCTTCACGATGACGTGGGACGCGTTCTGGACGTCGATCACGGCGCCGCGCGTGGTGGCATCGCTGCAGCTGAGCTTCGGCGCGTCGCTGATCGCCGCCATCGTCAATACCGTGTTCGGGCTGATCGTGGCGTGGGTGCTGGTGCGCTACCGCTTTGTCGGCAAGCGCCTGATCGATGCGCTGGTCGACCTGCCGTTCGCGTTGCCGACCGCGGTGGCCGGCATCGCGCTGACCGCGCTGTTCGCCGGCAACGGCTGGATCGGCCGCTACCTGGAGCCGCTAGGCATCAAGGTCGCATTTACGCCGCTGGGCGTGGTGGTGGCGCTGACCTTTATCGGCCTGCCGTTCGTGGTGCGCACGGTGCAGCCGGTGCTCGAAGACGTCGAGCAGGAACTGGAAGAAGCCGCGGCCAGCCTGGGCGCCAACCGGCTGCAAACGTTCCGCCGCGTGATCCTGCCGGCGATCCTGCCGGCGCTGCTGACCGGGTTTGCACTGTCCTTCGCGCGCGCCACCGGCGAGTACGGCTCGGTGGTGTTTATCTCGGGCAACATGCCGATGGTGTCCGAGATCGCGCCGCTGATGATCTATTCCAAGCTGGAGCAATACGATTACGCCGGTGCCACCGCGGTGGCGGTGGTGATGCTGGTGATCTCGTTCGCGCTGCTGCTGCTGATCAACCTGCTGCAGGCGTGGACGCGCCGCCACCAGTCCGGCGCGCGCGCCGCGCTGGCTGCAGAAGCGCCCGCCACGGGCAAGGAGTTCTGAGATGGCCGGATCAATCTCGGGACGCCTCGGCGGGCAGGGCAGCGCCAGGGGCCATCACCGCTTCGACGCCACCGGCGAGGCGCCATGGGTGCGCTACACGCTGATCGCGGTGGCGGTGCTGTTCCTGACGCTGTTCCTGTTCGTGCCGCTGGCGTCGGTGTTCTATGAAGCCTTGCGCAAGGGCGTGCAGACCTACTGGGAAGCGCTGGTCGAGCCCGACGCGCTGGCCGCGATCCAGCTCACGCTGACGGTGGCGGCGATCGCGGTGCCGCTGAACGTGGTGTTTGGCGTGGCCGCGGCGTGGGCCATCGCCAAGTTCGATTTCCGCGGCAAGAACCTGCTGATCACGCTGATCGACCTGCCGTTCTCGGTGTCGCCGGTGATCTCGGGCCTGGTCTACGTGCTGCTGTTCGGCGCGCAGGGCTGGCTGGGCCCGTGGCTGCAAGCGCACGACATCAAGATCATGTTCGCGGTGCCGGGCATCGTGCTGGCCACCATCTTCGTGACTTTCCCCTTTGTTGCGCGCGAACTGATCCCGCTGATGCAGGCGCAGGGCAGCGAAGAGGAGGAGGCCGCGATCGTGCTGGGCGCCTCCGGCTGGCAGACCTTCCGCCATATCACGCTGCCCAATATCCGCTGGGGCCTGCTGTACGGCGTGATCCTGTGCAATGCGCGGGCGATGGGCGAGTTCGGTGCGGTGTCGGTGGTGTCGGGCCATATCCGCGGGCTGACCAACACCATGCCGCTGCACGTGGAGATCCTCTACAACGAGTACAACTTCGCGGCCGCGTTCGCGGTGGCGTCGCTGCTGACATTGCTGGCGCTGGTGACCCTCGGCATCAAGACGCTGGTGGAATTCCGCGCCCGCAAGGAAACCGAAGAGGCCGCGCCCGAGCGGCCGCTGGCAAGCCTGCCGGCTTCAGTGCAAGGACAAGCATCATGAGCATCCAGGTCAAGAACGTAGAGAAGCGCTTTGGCGATTTCGTCGCGCTGGACAATGTCTCGCTCGATTTCGACGAGGGCGAGCTGACCGCGCTGCTGGGGCCTTCGGGCTGCGGCAAGACCACGCTGCTGCGCATCATCGCCGGCCTGGAGCGCGCCGACGCCGGCCAGATCGTGCTGGCCGGGCGCGATGCGTCGGACCAGCATGTGCGCCAGCGCCAGGTGGGCTTCGTGTTCCAGCATTACGCGCTGTTCAAGCACATGAGCGTGTTCGAGAACGTCGCCTTCGGCCTGCGCGTGAAGCCGCGCGCCGAGCGCCCCAGCGAAGCACAGATCCGCGAGAAGGTGCATGCGCTGCTCGACCTGGTCCAGCTCGACTGGCTCGCCGACCGCTACCCGGCGCAGCTGTCGGGCGGCCAGCGCCAGCGCATCGCCCTGGCGCGCGCGCTGGCGGTGGAGCCGCGCGTGCTGCTGCTCGACGAGCCCTTCGGCGCGCTCGACGCCAAGGTGCGCAAGGAACTGCGCCGCTGGCTGCGGCGCCTGCACGACGAACTGCACGTGACCAGCGTGTTCGTCACGCACGACCAGGAAGAAGCGCTGGAAGTGGCTGACCAGGTAGTGCTGATGAACCGCGGCCGCGTCGAGCAGCACGGCTCGCCCGAGGCGGTCTACAACCATCCCGCCACGCCGTTCGTGTTCGGCTTCCTCGGCAATGTGAACCTGTTCCACGGGCGCCTGGAAGTCGGCGAGAGCGGCGGCCTGCTGCATACCGGCGAGGCGGTGCTGCCGGTGATCGGCAGCGGCCACGAGACCGCCGGCGATGCGGTCGCCTATGTCCGCCCGCACGACCTGGACCTGGAGCGCTATTCGCCTGGCGCCGACGGCATCGCCGTGACGCTGCGCCGCGCGCTGACGCTGGGCCCGGTGGCGCAGCTCGAACTCGAGCGTGAAGACAACCAGGACGTGATCGAGGTGGCGCTGCCGCTGGAGCGCTTCCGCCACGCGGGCTTCCGCGAGGGCGAGCTGCTCGCCGTGCGCCCGCGCCAGCTGCGCGTCTTTACGCAAGCCAACGGCACCGCCCCCACCCAAAAACAAGAGGCCGCACGATGAACTTCCAGCAACTTCGTTCGATCCGCGAGGCGGTGCGCCGCCAGTTCAACCTGACCGAGGTCGCCAACGCGCTCTATACCTCGCAGCCCGGCGTGTCGCGCCAGATCCGCGAGCTGGAAGAGGAACTGGGCGTGGAGATCTTCGAGCGCTACGGCAAGCGCCTGACCGGGCTGACCGAGCCCGGCCGCGAGATCGTGCGCATCGTCGAGCGCCTGCTGCTCGAGGCCGAGAACCTGCGCCAGGCGGGCGACGAATACGCCGGCCGCCACACCGGCCGGCTTACCGTCGCCACCACCCACACGCAGGCGCGCTATGCCTTGCCGCGCGTGGTCCAGGCGTTCCGCCGCGAGTACCCGCATGTGACGCTGGCGCTGCAGGAAGCGTCGCCCACGCATATCGTCGAGCTGCTGCTGACCGGGCAGGCCGATATCGGCATTGCCACCGAGGCGCTCGCGACCGAGGCCGGGCTGACCTCGTTCGAGGCCTATAGCTGGCAGCACGTGCTGGTGGTGTCGCCGGACCATCCGCTGACGCGCCTGCCGGAACCGACGCTCGAAGACGTCGCGAACTTCCAGCTGATCACCTACGACGCCGGCTTTACCGGCCGCCGCAAGATCGACAGCGCCTTTGCCGAGGCGGGCCTGCAGCCCGAGATCGTGCTGACGGCGCTCGATGCCGACGTGATCAAGACCTATGCCGAACTGGACCTGGGCGTCGGCATCATCGCCTCGATGGCCTATGACGAACGCAAGGACTCGGGCCTGGTGCGGATCTCTGCCGACCACCTGTTCGCGCCCAACACCACCAGCGTGGCAGTGCGCCGCGGCGCCTACCTGCGCGGCTATGCGCACGCCTTCATCAACATGTTCGCGCCGCACCTGTCGCGCGATACCGTAAGCAGCGCGCTGTCCGAACAGGACCGCCAGGCCCTGGCCGCCTGAGCGGCGCGCGGCGCCGGCGCCACCCCGCGGGCCGGCGGACACGCCGTCCGCACCCGCCCGGTGCCGTTCGCACCCCGTGCCGGCCGTTCGTCGCAACAGACTTTCTTCTCCCCGCGCCGCGGGGTACATTCCCTGCACGTGCCCGCACTGGCATCCCGGCCGGCGCCGCACGTGTACCGCAGCGCAGCAAAGTTTGCGCACGGCCGCCGGTCGGCAAGGACCGGGCAAGGGAGAGAGAGACGATCATGCGCGACGACGAACCGCTGCTGCGCTGGCAGTGGCGCGGCTATGCCCGCAACCACCAGCATCCCCGCAACCTGCTGCTGCATATCGTGGCCGTGCCGATGTTCATGGCCGGCACCGTGCTGGGCCTCTATGGCCTGCTGCGCCTGAACCTGCCGGCGATCGCGCTGGGGCTGGTGTGCATGGGCATGTCGATGGCGCTGCAAGGCCGCGGCCACCGGCTCGAGGCCCATGCGCCGGAGCCGTTTGCCGGACCGGCCGACATCGCCGGACGCATCCTGGCCGAGCAGTGGATTACCTTTCCACGCTATGTGCTGTCCGGGCAATGGTGGCACGCGCTGTCGGGCCGCAGCGCGGCGCCTGCGCCTGCGTCCGCGCCGGCTCCCGCGCGGTCTGGCGATGTGAGCGGGCAGGGCGGCTGACGCATCCCATGTCGCCGTCACATCACCCGCTGTATTGCGCATGGCGAAAGCCGCGCTAACATGAACGCCATGGACCGCTGCTTCTCACACGCCTGCACCGCCATTCCGTCCCGCCTGAATATCCTCGGGCGCGACCTGCTGTTCGTGCTGTGCATGAACTCGGTGATCGCCATCAGCCTGAACTACGGCTTCCAGACCGGCGGCACGCTGTGGCACAACTTCGTCTACAGCCAGCTGATCGGGCTGTCGATCTGGGTGCTGATCGACATCCCGCGCGTGGTGATCTGGTGGAACGACCGGCCGCGCCGCTGGCCCTTCCTGCTGCTGGCCGCCGCGGCGGTGCCGGCCGGCGTGGTGTTCGGCAGCTGGGCCACGCGCGTGGTGCTGGACCTGCCGCCCAAGTCGGCCGACGAGGCCGGCGGCATGCTGCGCATGTGCCTGGTGGTGGGCATGCTGGCGGCGGCGTCGATGATCTATTTCTACTGGTCGCGCGAGAAGCTGGCTTCGCTGGAGCGGCAGGCGGCGCTGGACGCGCTGCAGCGCGAGGAAGCCGAAAAGCAGCTGGTGCGCGCGCAGCTGATGGCGCTGCAGGCGCAGATCGAGCCGCACTTCCTGTTCAACTCGCTGGCCAACCTCGACGGCCTGATTGCCACCGATCCGCCGGCGGCGCGGCAGCTGCTGCAGCGGCTGATCGGCTTCCTGCGCATGTCGCTGGCGCATACCCGCGCCGAGCAATGCACGCTGCGGCAAGAGTTCGAACTGCTGCGCAGCTATCTCGAGATCCAGGCCATGCGCTTCGGCCAGCGGCTCTCGTATGACATCGACCTGCCGCGCGATCTGGCGAAGGTGGAAATCCCGCCGATGCTGATCCAGCCGCTGGTGGAAAACGCGGTCACGCATGGGATCGAGCCCTGCATGATCGGCGGCCATATCCGGCTGTCGGCGCGTGCGGCCGGCGACAACGCGGTGCAGGTGGTGATCGCCGATACCGGGGTCGGGTTCGGTCATGCCTCAGGCAAGGGCTCGGGGCTGGGCATCACCCATGTGCGCGAGCGCCTGGCGCGTATCTTCGGCGCGGCGGCAACCATGCAGATGGAAGAGAACACGCCGCGCGGCGTGGTGGTGCGGCTGACCTTGCCGCTGGAGCGCCCGGCCGAAGCGCCCACCTTGACCCAGACCGTCACCGCCGTGCCGGAGGGCATGCCGGTCTCTGCCCCGGCCATGCCACGGCTCTGACGCGCACTCGCTGTCGTTTCACCTGAAAACAACAAGCGCAGCAGGTTTCGCCCGTGTCGGCGCGCCTGCAGCGCCATCAAGCTGCCAACGCCAACGCCCCCCACGCCCCCATGACCCCGACCCTGCTGATAGCCGACGACGAAGCGCTGCTCGCCCGCGTGCTGGAATCCGAACTGGCGGCCCTGTGGCCCGAGGCGCGGGTCGTGTCCGTGGTCCACGACGGCGTGGCCGCGCTGGCGGCGGCGCGCGAGCACCAGCCGCGCGTGGCCTTCCTCGATATCCGCATGCCTGGCATGAGCGGCATGGACGTGGCGCGCGAACTGATCGAATTCGATGCGCCGCCGCTGGTGGTGTTCGTCACCGCCTACGACCAGTTTGCGCTGGAGGCCTTCGAGCGCGCCGCGGTCGACTACGTGCTCAAGCCGGTGCAGCGCGAACGGCTGGAGGCGACCGTGCAGCGCCTGAAGGCCCGGCTGTCCGATTCGACGGAAGCGGAAGACGACGATGACGAGGCTGCGGTGGCCGACACCGACCGGCTCGGCCAGTTGCTGGCGCGCCTCGAATCGCTCGAGCATGCCGCGCCGGGCGCGGCCGGCGCGCCGCAGCGCCAGTACCTGCGCTTTATCAAGGCGCTGGTGGGGCAGGAAGTGCGCATCATCCCGGTCGACGAAGTGATCTACCTGGAGGCCACCGACAAGTACGTCAACGTGGTCTCGGGCGCCGGCGAGGCGCTGATCCGCACCAGCCTGCGCGAGCTGACCCAGCAGCTCGATCCCGAGCGCTTCTGGCAGGTGCATCGCGGCACCGTGGTCAACATCAGTTGCGTCGCCAGCGCGGTCAACCAGTCGCTGGGCCGGCTCTCGCTGCGGCTGCGCGACCGCCCGGAACTGCTGCCGGTGGCGCGCCAGTACGCGCACCTGTTCAAGCAGATGTGAAGGCCCGCGCGGCGCACGGATCGGCCGGCGCGGGGCGGCGTGGCCGCCACCCTGCCAGCGGCAGGCAGGGGTTTCCTCTATGATGCGGGCTTCGGCCGGTATTTTTTTGCCCGCCGCCCAGCCCACCGCATCGTCCTTCCGAACGCCAGCGCCATGCCCACCGCCACCCTCGAACCCACGCCCAATTCCCTTCGCCACGACGCCCAGGTGATCGGGCTGGTGGGGCTGGCGCATGGGGTCTCGCACTTCTACCACCTGCTGCTGGCGCCGCTGTTCCCGTGGATCAAGGCCGAGTTCGGGCTCAGCTATGCCGAGCTGGGCCTGCTGATGACGGTGTTTTTCGCGGTCTCGGCGGTGGTGCAGACCGCGTCGGGCTTCGTGGTGGATCGCTTCGGCGCGCGGCCGGTGCTGTTCGGCGGGCTGGCCTGCCTGGGCGCCGCCGCCTTGCTGCTGTCGGCCAGCGGCGGCTATGCCGGACTGCTGTTGGGCGCGGCGGTGGCGGGCCTGGGCAATGGCGTGTTCCACCCGGCCGACTTCACGCTGCTGAACAAGCATGTGTCGCAGCCGCGGCTGGGGCACGCGTTCTCGGTGCACGGCATTTCCGGCAACCTGGGCTGGGCGGCGGCGCCCCTGTTCCTGGTGGCGATTGCCAACCTGGCCAGCTGGCGCGTGGCGCTGGCGGCGGCCTCGGCGGTGGCCTTTATCGTGCTGGCCGTGCTGGTGGCGCTGCGCCATGTGCTGGACCCGCGCGAAGTGCAGGGCGCCGTGGGCCGGCCCGCCGCCAGGGCCGCGGGGGCGGGCGGCAGCGTGCTGGGCTTCCTGCGCCTGCCGCAGGTGTGGGTGTGCTGGGGCTTCTTCCTGCTGACGACGTTCTCGGCCGCCGGCATCCAGAGCTTCGCGCCCACCGCGCTGACCTACCTCTATGGCATGCCGTTCACGCTGGCGACCGCGTCGTACACGGTCTACATGCTGTGCAGTGCCGGCGGCATGATTGTCGGCGGCTTTGCCGCCAGCCGCACCAGCAACCATGACCGGCTGATCGCGGTCAGCTTCACTGTGTCGGGGCTGATGGCGGTGCTGGTGGGGCTGAACCTGGTGCCGGCGCTGCTGGTGCCGGTGCTGATGGGCGTGATCGGCTTTGGCGCCGGTACCGCCGGGCCCTCGCGCGACCTGCTGGTGCGCGCGGCAGCCCCGGCCGGCGCCACCGGGCGCGTCTACGGCGTGGTCTACTCGGGGCTGGATATCGGCCTGGCCTGCGGCCCGCTGTTCTTCGGCGCGCTGATGGACGCCAGGCTGCCGGCCTGGGTCTTCTTCATGATCGGCGGCTTCCAGCTGCTGTCGATCTTCACCGCGGTGACCGTGGGCAACGGCAACCGCTCGCGCAGCCAGGCCACGGCACGGGCGGAGGCCGCCTAGACGAGCCCGCCAGTCCGCCCGCCGCTTTCCGAATCCGCTTGCCTGAGGAACGTTTCCATGCCAATGACGCCGGCCAACGCCACCCAGCCTGAAGACACCGATCGCGGCGCGCCGCTGCCGGGCGGCCATATCCTCGTCGATGCGCTGCTGGCGCACGGGGCCGAACTGGCCTTCGGCGTGCCGGGCGAGAGCTACCTTGCGGTGCTCGACGGCTTCCACCGCCGCCGTGACCAGCTGCGCTTCATCGTCTGCCGGCAGGAGGGCGGGGCCGCGGTGATGGCCGAGGCCTACGGCAAGCTGACCGGCCGCCCCGGGCTTGCCTTCTGCACGCGCGGGCCGGGTGCCACCAATGCCAGCATCGGCGTGCATACGGCGTTCCAGGACTCGACCCCGATGATCCTGTTCATCGGCCAGGTCGGTACAGACTTCATGGACCGCGAGGCCTTCCAGGAAATCGACTACCGCCGCATGTTCGGCCAGATGGCCAAGTGGGTGGCGCAGATCGACCGGGTCGAGCGCATTCCCGAATACATCGCGCGCGCCTACCAGACCGCGACTTCGGGCCGTCCCGGCCCGGTGGTGCTGGCGCTGCCCGAAGACATGCTGGCGCAAACCGCCGCGGTGCCGCAGCTGCAGGCCTACCAGCGCGTCATGGCCTGGCCCGGCGAGGCCGAGCTGGCGCGATTGACGGAAATGCTTCACGCCGCCGAGCGCCCGTTCGTGCTGGCCGGCGGCAGCGGCTGGACGCCGCAGGCGTGCGCCGACCTGCAGGCCTTTGCCGAGCGCTTCGCGCTGCCGGTGGGTTGCGCCTTCCGCGGCCAGGACCTGTTCGACAATCGCCATCCCAACTACGCCGGCGATGTCGGCATCGGCATCAATCCCGCGCTGGCCGAGCGTATCCGCAACGCTGACCTGGTGCTCGCGATCGGCCCGCGGCTGGGCGAGATGACCACCGGCGGCTACGCGCTGATCGAGGCGCCGCGGCCGGCGCAGACGCTGGTCCATGTCCATGCCGGCGCGGAAGAGCTGGGCAGCGTCTACCAGGCCGATTTGATGATCCAGGCCTCGATGCCGGCCATCGCCGCGCACCTGGCAGGCCTGCAGCCGCTGGCCGCGCCGCGCTGGCAAGACTGGACCGAAGCCGCGCACGCCGATTACGAACGCTACCTGCAGCCGCCGCCGTTCACGGCGCAGGGCGTCGACATGGCCGAGGTCATCCGCACGCTGGACCAGTTGCTGCCGGCCGACGCGGTGGTGACCAACGGCGCCGGCAACTATGCCGGCTGGCTGCACCGCTATTTCCACTATCGCCCGTTTACCAGCGGCGGACGCGGCCAGCTGGCGCCGACCAGCGGCGCGATGGGCTATGGCGTGCCGGCCGCGGTTGGCGCCAAGATCGCTTTCCCGCAGCGCACGGTGGTGGCACTGGCGGGCGACGGCTGCTTCCTGATGAATGGCCAGGAACTTGCTACGTCGATGCAATACGGCGCCCCGGTCATCATCATCGTCGTCAACAACGGCATGTACGGCACCATCCGCATGCACCAGGAACGCGAATACCCCACCCATGTGTCCGGCACCGAGCTGCTCAATCCCGATTTTGCCGCGCTGGCGCGCGCCTATGGGGCACGCGGCGTTACCGTGACCACCACCGGGGCGTTTGCGCCGGCATTGCGCGAGGCGCTGGCCGCGCCGGTGTCGACGCTGATCGAAATCCAGGTGGACCCGGACGTGATCACGCCGCGCACCACGCTGAGCGCGATCCGGGCGCAGGCGCTGGCCAGCCAGAAGCCATGACGCTGCGCGGCCAGACAGTATTTTTTCTTACCGACCAGGAGACCCGAGATGAAGCCCGTCACCACCGACCTGTGCGACGCGCATGAAGACCGCCTTGCCGACGGCACGCTGCGCGTGATGGCGCCGGTGTTCCGTGCCTTCGGCAAGCAGCCGGCGTTTGCCGGTCCGGCCGCGACGCTCAAGGTGTTCGAAGACAACTCGCTGGTGCGCGCCACGCTGGAGTCGCCGGGCCGCGGGCGCGTGCTGGTGGTCGACGGCGGTGGCTCGTTGCGCTGCGCGCTGGTGGGTGGCAACCTGGGCTTGCTGGCCGAGAAGAACGGCTGGGTCGGCATCGTCGTCAACGGCTGCATCCGCGATACCGCCGAGCTCGACGTGTGCGACATCGGCATCCGCGCGCTGGCCGCGCATCCGCAGAAGAGCCAGAAGCGCAACGTGGGCGAGAGCGAGGTCACGGTGCAGATGCCGGGCGCGGTGGTGCGCCCGGGCAACTGGATCTATGTCGATGTCGACGGGATCCTGGTCGCCGACGAAGCGCTGGAGCGCTGAGCATGCCGCGCGTCTTCGTCTATGGCACGCTGCGCGCCGGCGAGGTCAACGACCTGAACGCCGCAGCCCTGCGCCACGGCATTGCCGCGCCCACGCTGCTGGGCACGGGTACGGTGGCCGGCAGGCTTTATGACTTCGGCACTTATCCCGGCCTGGTGCTGGACCCCGGCGGCGGGCCGGTGGTCGGCGATATCTACGAGATTGCCGACGCCCTGTTGCCGGTGCTGGACGAGATCGAGGAGGTCTATCCGGGCCAGGCCACGCTGTTCGTGCGCGAGGAACAGGCGGTGCAGCACAACGGCCAGCCTGTCGCCTGCCTGCTGTATCCGGTGGCTGAAGCCGCGGCGGCCACGCTGCCGCGCATCGACAGCGGCGACTGGGTGGCCTATCGCCGCGCCCGCGATCACGCCGCTGCGTGATCCGAGCCATTCCTTGCCGGAGTGCAGGGAATGGCCGGGATCTCTGTCACGCAGACTGGCCAACGATGGGGATCACGCCAAGGAAAACGGTGGCCAGCATCATGACCAGCGCCGCTGACAGCGCCCATAGCAGGGTATAGCGCTGGTGGTCGCCGAACTCGACTTCAGCCAGGCCGACCAGCAGGTACGTCGACGCGACCAGCGGGCTCAGCAGGTGAACCTGCTGGCCAATGAGCGAGGCGCGTCCGATCTCGGCGGCGCTGATGCCGTAGACGGCGGCGGCCTTGGCCAGGATCGGCAGAATGCCGAAGTAGAACGCGTCGTTGGAAATAAAGAACGTGAACGGTACGCTCAGCACGCCCGTGACGAGCGCCATGTAGGGGCCCATCCAGTCGGGCACGGCGCTGATGACGCTGTTGGCGATCGCGTCGACCATTTTGGTGCCCGACAGGATGCCGACGAAGATGCCGGCGGCAAAAATCAGCGATACGACCGGTACGACATTGGCCGCATGCGCGCCGATCCGCTCCTTCTGTTCATGCAGGCTCGGGTAGTTGACCATCAGAGCGATGGCGCACGCCACGATGAACAGCGCAGGCAGCGGAAATATGCCGAGGATCAGCATTGCCATCAGGCCGAGCGTCAGCGCCAGGTTGAACCACAGCAGCCGGGGCCTGGCGATCTGCGGATCGCCGGTGGCAACCTCCGCGGCGCCATGGCCGGATTCGCCCACCCCGGCGGTCATCAGCGCGATGTGGCCGAGCCGGTTGCGTTCGCGCCGGCCAAGCAGGAAAGCCACGAACAGGCCCCACATGCCGGTGACGACCATCGGCAGGATCATCGGCACGAAGAGCGACCCCACATCCACGCCCAGCGCGCTTGCGGCGCGCGCGGTCGGGCCGCCCCAGGGCAGGATGTTCATCAGCCCGCCCGCCATCATGATCACGCAGGCCAGCACCAGCCTGCTGATGCCCAGCCGCTTGTAGAGCGGAAGCATGGCGGCGCAGGTGATCATATAGGTGGTCGAGCCGTCGCCGTCCAGCGATACCAGCGCGGCCAGCACGAAGGTGCCGGCGACGATCTTGACCGGGTCGCCGCCCACCAGCTTGAGGATGACGCGCACTACCGGGTCGAACAGGCCGGCATCGATCATCAGGCCGAAATACAGGATCGCGAACATCAGCATCACGCCGGTCGGCGCCAGCTTCTTGACGCCATCCAGCATCATCGGTCCCAGATCCGGGCCGAAGCCGCCGATCGCGCCGAACGCAATGGGAACAAGGATCAGCGCCACCATCGCCGAGAGCCGCTTGGTCATGATCAGTGCCATGAACACGATCACCATGGAGTAGGCGAGCAGGGTCAACATCTTTCTTCAATATCTCATTGCCGGGCAGGCTTTGCGGGGCGCTGCGTGGCGGTTGTCTGGCGTGGCGCGATTCAGCTGGCGCAAACGAGGCGTTGCGTTACCGCGTCGGCAAACTGCAGCGTGGAGGCCGTGCCCTGCAGGTCGCGGGTCTTCACCTGGTCCTGGTTGAGGGTCTGCGCGATCGCCGCGCGCAGCCGCGTGGCGAGGTCCTGGCGGCCCACATGGTCGAGCATCAGGCCGGCGGCGAGCATCAGCGAGATCGGATTGGCAATGCCCTTGCCGGCGATGTCGGGCGCCGACCCGTGCACCGCCTCGAAGATGGCGGCCTGGTCGCCGATGTTGGCGCCCGGTGCCATGCCAAGCCCGCCCACGAGCCCGGCGATCTGGTCCGACAGGATGTCGCCGAACAGGTTGGTACAGAGCAGCATGTCGAAGCGCCACGGGTTGAGCACCAGTTGCATGGCGCAGGCGTCGACAATGATGTCGTCGAGATCCACGCGGCCGGCGTAGTCCTTCGCCACCTCACGTGCCGCGTCAAGGAAGATGCCGGTGAGCGCTTTCAGAATGTTGGCCTTGTGGACCACCGTGATCTTCTTGCGGCCGTT
Source organism: Cupriavidus sp. SS-3 (assembly GCF_035818815.1). Classification (NCBI taxonomy): domain Bacteria; kingdom Pseudomonadati; phylum Pseudomonadota; class Betaproteobacteria; order Burkholderiales; family Burkholderiaceae; genus Cupriavidus; species Cupriavidus sp. SS-3. The sequence goes on along the minus strand of NZ_JAYLVT010000004.1, from coordinate 213,805 downwards.
CCTGACGGCGTACTCGAAGGCGAAGCGGGCAATGCGCCGGCAGGCCTCGCGCGTGTTGGTGCCGGTGGACACCGCCACCGCATGCGGGTCGTCGCCGACCGGGATGTAATAGTCGTGCGCCACATAGAAGCCGCCTACGTTCTCGCGCACCAGCACCAGGTCGATATCCTCGAAGCGGCCCGGCACCAGCGTGCGCACCGGGCGCACATTGGCATAGAGATTGAAAGTCTCGCGCAGGCGCACATTGACCGAGCGGAAGCCGCCTCCCACCGGCGTGGTCAGCGGGCCCTTCAGGGCGAGGCCGGTGCGGCGGATGCTGTCCAGCGTCTCTTCCGGCATGGGATCGCCGCAGTAGTCGATGCCAGCCATGCCCGCGTGCCGGACATCCCAGGCAAAGGGAGCGCCAAGTGCATCCAGCACCCTGACGGTTGCGTCCACCACTTCGGGGCCGATCCCATCGCCGGGAATCAGCGTGGCGGAAATCTGTTCGCGTGCACGGTCTTGCATTGGCTGTCCTTTCGTGAAGTGAGCGTTTCGCTGCCGGATGATTTCGACATCGCGGCAGCCCCAATCAACAAGGGGCGGATTCTAGGTGGGGAAGGCTGTCAGCAAACTGTCAAAGTGCCGACTGTTTCATCGGGGTTTACGCGGGGGCGCCGATGCGCCCGGCAAACCGGCGGCCCGGGCGAACATATCGACGGCGCGCCGGCGCCCAGGGCGCTGCAGACGAGCCGCGTCCACTAGCAGCTTGCGCCACATCCGCCGATTTTTCACGATGTGGAAAAAGGTTTTGGACCGCAAAAATCCCCGTTTGCGTGGCACAACGCCATTTCTCATGATGGAAGATTCTGTCCCGCATCGTGAAATATTTTCTGCAAGCCAATGATTTCAAAGAAAAATAAATCTTGGTAGCGCGCTGGGATGGGGGTTGTTGCAACGCGGTAGCGTTCTCTACACTCTTATATAAGACACAGGACATCGGGCGCTAAAACAGCGGTCAACGCAGCGGCGACGCGACGCAGCCCGAGTCAGGCGAGCACGAGATCCTCAGCCATTCCCAATCACGTTCAGGAGAGCGACCATGAACCGCCAAGAGCAGATCCAGGCCCTGCAAAAAGACTGGGACACCAATCCGCGCTGGAAGGGCATCAAGCGTAATTTCACCGCCGAAGACGTGGTGCGCCTGCGTGGTTCGGTTCAGGTCGAGCACACCCTGGCGCGTCGTGGTGCCGAAAAGCTGTGGCACCTGCTGCATACCGAGCCGTTCGTCAACTCGCTCGGCGCCCTGACCGGCAACCAGGCCATGCAGCAGGTCAAGGCGGGCCTGAAGGCGATCTACCTGTCGGGCTGGCAGGTCGCCGGCGACGCCAACCTGGCTGGCGAGATGTACCCCGACCAGTCGCTGTACCCGGCCAACTCGGTGCCGCAGGTGGTCAAGCGCATCAACAACACCTTCCAGCGTGCCGACCAGATCCAGTGGAGCGAAGGTACGGGCGACACCGACTTCTTCGCCCCCATCGTTGCCGACGCGGAAGCGGGCTTCGGCGGCGTGCTGAACGCCTTTGAACTGATGAAGTCCATGATCGAGGCCGGCGCCGCCGGCGTGCACTTCGAGGACCAGCTTGCCTCGGTGAAGAAGTGCGGCCATATGGGCGGCAAGGTGCTGGTGCCGACCCGCGAAGCCGTCGCCAAGCTGACCGCCGCCCGCCTGGCCGCCGACGTGTCCGGCGTGCCGACGCTGGTGATCGCCCGCACCGACGCCGAGGCCGCCGACCTGCTGACCTCGGACATCGACGACAACGACAAGCCGTTCTGCACCGGCGAGCGCACCGTCGAAGGCTTCTACCGCGTCCGCAACGGCCTGGAACAGTCGATCTCGCGCGCGCTGGCCTACGCCGAGGTGGCCGACCTGGTGTGGTGCGAAACCGGCAAGCCGGACCTCGAATTCGCCAAGAAGTTTGCCGAGGCCGTGCACGCCCGCTTCCCGGGCAAGATGCTGGCCTACAACTGCTCGCCGTCGTTCAACTGGAAGAAGAACCTGGACGACGCCACCATCGCCAGGTTCCAGCGCGAACTGGGCGCGATGGGCTACAAGTTCCAGTTCATCACGCTGGCCGGCTTCCACTCGCTCAACTATTCGATGTTCAACCTGGCCTACGGCTATGCCCGCAACCAGATGAGCGCGTTTGTCGAACTGCAGGAAGCCGAGTTCAAGGCCGCCGAGAAGGGCTTCACCGCGGTCAAGCACCAGCGCGAAGTCGGCACCGGGTACTTCGACGCCGTGACCCAGACCATCGAAGGCGGCCAGTCGTCGACGACCGCGCTGAAGGGTTCGACCGAAGACGAGCAGTTCTTCGAAGACAAGAAAGTGGCCTGACTCTCCTGGTCACTCCCGCCGGCTCGTGGGTCCGGCGGGATCGGGGGGGCGTGCGACCATCACGCTCTCTCTTTTAGGCGACGCGCCGTTCTCTCTCAGGGACGGCGCGATTTTTTTATTCCCAATGCGACCGCCGTACATAGCCTGGGCGCGCGAGCGCGTACCGGCGATTCACTCGAAGGTGCCAGCGGCCTTGGAGAGGGTCCACCCCACGCCGAGACACAGGCCAACCCATCCAATCGCGATCAGGGCGACGTCGTGCCAGTTCATCGTGCGACGCCCAGGTCGACGCAATTTGAATGTGTCTCTTGACGAAGGCATGGCCATCTCCCTCGAAAGCATGGGAACAGGCTAGGGCACCGGTCCGGGATTTCACGGACGGATTTGTAAAGGTTTGTTGCGGTGCGATTGCGCCACTCAGCATTGAGCGACCGGCTGCCCCAAAACGCGCCTGGGCCGTCGCATTGTTTACGGACTTCGATCTGAGAGATTGTCCAAATGCAACAAATTGTCATTTCTGGCGGCTTGCAGCATTTGGGTGATTCCCTGGCGCGGACAGATGGCTTAAAGTGCCGGAGCCTTTATCGGCACTCTCCGAGCCACTTCACCCAGAACAACATCATGAAAGCAACTCTCTCGCTCGCTGCCTGCGCCGTCGCGGCGGCACTGCTGGCCGGCTGTTCCGGTGGCATGCCCACCAATGTCGACGGCATGCTGAGCGCCGGCACCTCGCTGGCCAAGGCGGCCACGCTGTCGGACGCCGACGTCAAGAGCCTGTCGGACCAGGCCTGCGCCGAATCGGACAAGACCAACAAGATCGCCGCTGCCAACAGCACCTACAACAAGCGCCTGGTCAAGATCATGAGCGGGCTGAAGAACAGCGACGTGCCCAACGTCAATGCCAAGGTCTACCTGACCAAGGACGTCAACGCCTGGGCCATGGCCAATGGCTGCGTGCGCGTCTACAGCGGCCTGATGGACATGATGACCGACGACGAGGTGCGCGGCGTGCTGGGCCACGAACTGGGCCACGTGGCGCTGGGCCACACCAAGAAGGCCATGCAGGTGGCCTATACCGCCACCGCGGCGCGCGGCGCGGCGGCGTCGGCCGGCAATGGCGCGGTGGCGGCGCTGTCGCAATCGCAGCTGGGCGAACTGGGCGAGAAGCTGATCAACGCACAGTTCTCGCAGTCGCAGGAAACCGCGGCCGACGACTATTCCTTCGACCTGCTGACCAAGAACAAGGCCAGCACCAAGGGCCTGGTCACGGCGTTCCAGAAACTGGCCAAGCTCGACGGCGGCAAGTCCAGCATGTTCTCGTCGCACCCGGGCTCGGAAGACCGCGCCAAGCATATCGAGCAGCGCATCAGCAAGGCTTCGTAAGTCGCCCGCGCAAGCAAAAAACCGCCCGCACCGGTCATGCCGGTGCGGGCGGTTTTGCTTTGGCGCGCTGCGCCTTGGTTCAGCGGTAGACGATCACCGGAATGTCGGTATGCGTCAGGACCTTCTGCGTCTCGCTGCCGAGCAGCAGGCCCGACAGCCCGCGCCGGCCATGCGAGGCCATGAAGATGACGTCGCAGCCGTGGCGCTCCGCAGCGTCGATGATGCCGAGGTAGGGCACGGCAAAGGTCGACATGTCCGCGTCGAAGGTCACGCCGGCCGCAGTGGCCAGGTTCTCGACCTCTTTCAGATACAGCTTGGCCTGGTTCTCGATGCGGTCCTTGAACGCCTGCGGGGCCTCGACCACGATTTCGCTGAACGGCGTGTACGGGTATTCCTCCAGGCAGACATAGGCCGTGACGCGCGCGCCGATGGCCTTGGCGAGCTCCAGTCCGCCGTTGATGGCTTTCTTGGAGAGTTCCGAGCCGTCGGTGGGAAGCAGGATATGTTGGAACATGCGGGGCTCCTTTGCTGACTAGGGTCGGGGCAGGGCGGCGGCCCGCCGGTTCGCGGCAGGGCCGCGGCGCCGGGCAACGCCCGTCTTGAATCCATTGTAGTCAGTGTGCCGAGAAGGTCATTGCGTAATGTCAATGGCGTCCGGATGGATCCTCGGCACGCCCGCGGCCTGCCGCGGGGTCAGTCCGCCAGCACTTCCGCCACGGGGAGCGCCGCGGCCTGCTCGGCCCGCCGCCAGTAGGACGGATTGCCGTAGGTGTTCTTAAGGTGGTCGATAAACAGCCGCACCCGCAGCGGCAGGTGCTTGCGCTGCGGAAACACCGCATGGATGCCGATCGGCGGCGCCTGGAACTCGTCCAGCACCGTCACCAGCCGTCCGCTGGCAATCTCGCTGCCGACTTCCCACCACGAGCGCCAGGCCAGCCCGTTGCCTTGCAGGCACCACTCGTGCAGCACCGCGCCATCGCTGCATTCCATGGTGCCGCCCACCTTCACGGTCACGGCGCGGCCTTCTTCCTGGAACACCCAGCCGCGCTGCATGTTGGCGCTGGTGCCGAAGGCCAGGCAGTTATGGCGCTGCAGGTCCTCCGGCGCGTTCGGGCGCCCGGCGCGCGCCAGGTATTCCGGCGCGGCCACCACCACGCGGCGGGTTTCGGCCAGCCGGATCGACACCAGGCTGGAATCGGGCAGGTCGCCCAGGCGGATGGCGCAGTCGAAGCCTTCGTTGACCAGGTCGACCACGCGGTCGGACAGGTCCAGCGTGATCGACACGTCCGGGTGCGACTCGATAAACAGCGGCACCAGCGGCGCCACGTGCTTGCGCCCATAACCTGCAGGTGCGGTCACGCGCAGGTGGCCGCTGGCCTTGACGCCGCCGGCCGAGACGCTGGCTTCGGCGTTGTGCAGGTCGTTCAGGATGCGCTGGCAATCCTCCAGGAAGGCCGAGCCCTCGAAGGTCAGGCTGATCTTGCGCGTGGTCCGCACCAGCAGCTTGACGCCCAGCCGCTCTTCCAGGGCATCGATGCGCCGGCCGATGATCGCGGGCGCCACGCCCTCGGCCGCGGCGGCGGCGGACAGGCTGCCGCGCGAGGCGACGGATACAAAGGTCTCCAGTTGTTTGAAATGGTCCACGAATGTTTCGCCTGAGTTGCACGGAAGGTCCCGCGGGGTGCCGCGCTGGCCACGCATAGGGTGCCAAGGCGGGCCTTTGGTCACCAGTGAAGAGGATTTGGTGCGGAGTTTTGTTTTAGTCAGCCAAGATTAGTTGTGTAAAAGTAAAAGATCAAGTGACCGGCGGCCACTTTGCCGCACTGCAGCGTCTCCCTACAATTCGATGCATTCAATGGTGTACAGAGCCACGCAGCTGTGGTCTGGCCGCCGCTCTACGCAGTTGCCCCGTACCGTTGCAGTTGTCCAGGCTCCCATGAACAAGATCCGCGCCGTCGTCTTCGATGCTTATGGCACGCTGTTCGACGTGTATTCCGTCACCGCGCGCGCGGAGCAGCTGTTCCCGGGCCGCGGCGAAGCGCTGGCGCTGCTGTGGCGCGACCGCCAGATCGACTACACCCGCATCCGCACCATGGCCGCTGCCGACGGCGCGCACTACAAGCCGTTCTGGGCCATCACCGTGGACGCGCTGCGCTACGCCGCCGAGCGCCTGGGTCTGCCGCTGGACGAAGCCGCCGAGGCGCAACTGCTGAAGGAATACGCGTGCCTGTCGGCGTTCCCGGAAAACCTGGGTGCACTGAAGCGCCTGCGCAAGGCGGGGCTGCCGCTGGGCATCCTGTCCAACGGCAACGCGGAGATGCTCGACATCTCGGTCAAGAGCGCCGGCATGCACGGACTGTTCGACCACGTGCTGTCGGTCGATGCGGTGCGCCAGTACAAGACCGCGCCGGCCGCCTATGCGCTGGGGCCGCTGGCCTTCGGCCTGGAGGCGCAGGAGATGCTGTTCGTCTCTTCCAACGGCTGGGACGCCTGCGGCGCCACCTGGTACGGCTACACCACTTTCTGGATCAACCGTGCCGGCCATCCGGCGGAGCGGCTCGATGTCGCCCCCGCCGGCACCGGGCACGACATGAACGACCTGCTCGAATTCGTCCGCGCCCGTGGCGTGGCGGCATAGCAGGGCGCCCAACAACCAAAGCTATCGCTATCGTTTAACAGGAGAACACAGATGGCTATCACGCTGCCCGCGGGCATGAAGATTACCGGCGAAATCCTGCCGGCCTACGAAGATATCCTCACGCCGGAAGCCCTGGCCCTGGTAGACAAGCTGCACCGCGCCTTCGAGCCGCGCCGTCAGGAACTGCTGGCCGCGCGCGTCGCGCGCGCCAAGCGCCTGGACGCCGGCGAGGTGCCCGACTTCCTGCCGGAAACCAAGAGCATCCGCGAAGGCGACTGGAAGGTTGCCCCGGTGCCCCAGGCGCTGGAATGCCGCCGCGTGGAAATCACCGGCCCGGTCGAAGCCAAGATGGTGATCAACGCCTTCAACTCGGGCGCTGACAGCTACATGACCGACTTCGAGGATTCCAACACCCCGAACTGGCACAACCAGCTGCAGGGCCAGGTCAACCTGAAGGCCGCCGTGCGCCGCACGCTGACCCTGGAATCCAAGGGCAAGCAGTACAAGCTGAACGACAAGATCGCCACGCTGCAGGTACGTCCGCGCGGCTGGCACCTGGACGAGAAGCACGTCACCATCGACGGCAAGCGCGTCTCGGGCGGCATCTTCGACTTCGCGCTGTTCCTGTTCCACAACGCCAAGGAACAGATCGCCCGCGGCGCCGGCCCGTTCTTCTACCTGCCGAAGATGGAAAGCCATCTGGAAGCGCGCCTGTGGAACGACATCTTCGTGATGGCGCAGAACGAAATCGGCCTGCCGCAGGGCACCATCAAGGCCACCGTGCTGATCGAGACCATCCTCGCCGCGTTCGAGATGGAAGAGATCCTGTATGAGCTGCGCGAGCACAGCGCGGGCCTGAACGCCGGCCGCTGGGACTACATCTTCTCGTGCATCAAGAAGTTCAAGAACGACAAGGACTTCTGCCTGGCCGACCGCGCCAAGGTCACCATGACCGCGCCGTTCATGCGCTCGTATGCGCTGCTGCTGCTCAAGACCTGCCACTCGCGCGGCGCCCCCGCCATCGGCGGCATGAGCGCGCTGATCCCGATCAAGAACGATCCGGAGAAGAACGCCATCGCCATGGAAGGCATCATCAGCGACAAGCGCCGCGATGCCACCGACGGCTACGACGGCGGCTGGGTGGCGCACCCGGGCCTGGTCGAGCCGGCCATGAAGGAATTCGTGGCGGTGCTGGGCGACAAGCCGAACCAGTTCGAGAAGCAGCGTCCGGACGTGCAGGTGAAGGGTGCCGACCTGCTGAACTTCCAGCCGGAAACGCCGATCACCGAGCACGGCCTGCGCATGAACATCAACGTCGGCATCCACTACCTGGGCGCCTGGCTGGCCGGCAACGGCTGCGTGCCGATCCACAACCTGATGGAAGACGCCGCCACCGCCGAGATCTCGCGCTCGCAGGTGTGGCAGTGGATCCGCTCGCCCAAGGGCAAGCTGGAAGACGGCACCAAGGTCACGGCCGAGTTGGTGCGCAAGCTGATCCCGGAAGAGCTGGCCAAGGTCAAGGAACTGGTTGGTGGCGACACCAGCACCTATGACCGCGCCGCCGAGATTTTCGAGCAGATGTCGACGTCGGAGGACTTTGCCGAGTTCCTGACGCTGCCGCTGTACGAAGAAGTCTGAGCAAGCCGGCACTTGCAGTCAGGAAAACCGCAGCTTCAGGCTGCGGTTTTTTTTTGCTTCGCCGCGCTCGGCCGTCGCATTAAGCCCGCCTTACATCTGTCATGCAGTGCAGCAATACAGCGTAAGTACTTGTAACTTAAGCGCCGGAGGCTGCACCTTTCTTGTCCTGACTTCAATACTTTTTGGGTTTATCCCTAGGGCCTGAATTGAAGTAAACACTCTAGGATGCGGGTTTCATGGTGCGCTGCAAGATTGGTGGCGCGGCACGGTCGGGACGACTTGTCGACGACCAAGTGCCAGCGCCGGCGCGCCATTCCGTCCCGATCCACCCACAGGAGATCTGCATGTCACCTTTTACGCCCGAACAATTTGCTGCGGCGCAGAAGTCCAACGTGAGCCATTTGTTCGCGCTGACGAACACGGCATTTGAAGGTTTCCAGAAGCTGACCGAGCTGAACCTGCAGACCCTCAGGACCACGCTCGCCGAAGGCCAGGAAAACGTCGAAGCGGTGCTGGCCGGCAAGGACTTGCGCGAAGTGTTCGCGGCCCAGGGCAACCAGGCCCAGCCGGCTGCCGAGAAGGCGGTGGCGTATGCGCGCCACGTGTATGAAATCGCCTCGAATACCCAGGCGCAGCTGAGCAAGGCGGTCGAAGCCCAGTACGAACAGCACAACCGCAACGTCCAGGCTTTCGTCGACACCTTCGTCAAGAATGCGCCGGCCGGTTCGGAGGCGCTGACCGCGCTGCTGCAGTCGGGCGTCGCCGCGGCCAGCAATACCTACCAGTCGTTCCAGGACGCCGCCAAGCAGACCGCCGAAGTCGCCAAGGCCAACTTTGCCAAGACCGCCGCGGCCGCGTCGGCCACGGCCGCGAACGCTACGCCGCGCGCCGCCAAGGCGTAACAGCACCGCGAACACAGCGCTGGCACGGCCAGGCCGGAGCGCGCGCTGCACACAGATCGCAGGCATGCAGGCCCGGGAACCCCGCGTTCCCGGGCCCGTGGCACTGCGACACCATATCTTCCCGCCTCATCCATGCGCACCGGGACCGGCACGGTCCGGCCCGGCATGGCCGCGCTTTGCCTGCGCGACGGTAGCGGGAACTTGCTCGGGGACTACCGGGGGAATGTCCCCTCCTGCAAGGCAGGGGTCTTTCAACTCACGAACGACGCAATCAGCATGACGAAGAGAATCGCATTGGTAACAGGTGGCATGGGTGGACTCGGCGAAGCCATCAGCATCCGGCTGCACGACGCCGGCCATGCCGTGGTGGTGACGCACTCGCCCGGCAATGCCAACGCCGGGGAGTGGCTGGCCTCGATGGCGGCCAGCGGCCGCGAGATGCGCGCCTATGAGGTCGACGTATCCGACTATGACGCCTGCCAGGCCTGCGCCGCGCGCATCCTGGCCGACGTCGGCCAGGTCGACATCCTGGTGAACAATGCCGGCATTACGCGCGACATGGCGTTCAAGAAGATGGACAAGCCGAACTGGGATGCGGTGATGCGGACCAATCTCGATTCGGTGTTCAATCTCACCAAGCCGCTGTGCGAGGGCATGGTCGAGCGCGGCTGGGGCCGCATCATCAATATCTCGTCGGTGAACGGCTCCAAGGGCGCGTTCGGCCAGACCAACTATGCCGCGGCCAAGGCCGGCATGCACGGCTTCACCAAGTCGCTGGCGCTGGAAGTGGCGCGCAAGGGCGTGACCGTCAACACGGTCTCGCCGGGCTACCTGGCCACCAGGATGGTCAACGCCGTGCCCAGGGAGATCATGGAGACCAAGATCCTGCCGCAGATCCCGGTGGGCCGCGTCGGCAAGCCGGAGGAAGTGGCCGCACTGATCGCCTACCTGTGCTCCGAGGACGCGGCCTATGTGACCGGCTCCAATATCGCCATCAACGGCGGGCAGCACATGCAGTAAGGAAGACGGTGCCAGGATCCCGGCAAGGGTCCTGGCCCGCTTCCGTCCATGCTTCCCATGTCGCAAGCGCGCCGGCCCGGCGTCGGCCGCCGGCTATCGCTGCGTTCCGCCGCAGGCCGGATTCTTGTCCATACTGAAGCTTGGCCGGCGGAGCGCCTCACCTCCGCCGCGAACCAACGCATTGGGAGGGAATCGTGTTCAAGCACATCTTGCTGGCCACCGATGGCTCGGAACTTTCAAGGATGGCGATGGAAGCGGCGATCGGCTTTGTCAAGGCCGATGGCGCCAGGCTGACTGCCTATACCTGCATGGAGGAGTATCCCTACCTGGCATCGGGCGACGCCGGCCATCCCAGGCGCAAGGCCTTCGAAGAGCAGGAAGCCGAACGGGCCAGGGCGCGGCTGGAAGAGGTGGTTGCCGCCGCCAGGGCGGCGGGCGTACCCTGCGCCACCGACATGACGGCAACCGTTCCCTACAAGGGCATCATCGACGCCGCGGCAAGGCACGAGTGTGATGTGATCTTCATGGCGTCGCACGGCCGCAGAGGCCTGGATGCCTTGCTGGTCGGCAGTGAAACGCAGAAGGTGCTGACCCACTGCCGGGTCCCCGTGCTGGTCTACCGCTGAAGGCGCGGGAGCAGGGCGCAGGCGCGCGCTGCGGGCCTGCGGCTGGACTTCACCCACAGGGAGGTGCTGCCATGGCGGACATCGAACAGGACAAGGTTGTCGGCGTCCTCAACCGGATCCTCGAGGCCGAGCTCGCCGGTGTGGTGCGCTACACGCACTATTCGTTCCTGATCTTCGGCTTCGGGCGCATCCCGATCGTGTCGTGGCTGCGCGAGCAGGCCAACGAGTCGCTGCTGCATGCGCAGCAGGCCGGCGAATGGATCACCACTCTTGGCGCTTATCCCTCGCTCGGCATCGGCGAGCTGCTGGACGCCCACACCCAGGATATCGGCGCGATCCTGCGCGAGTCGCTCGCCACGGAGCAGGAGGCGCTGGCGTTGTACCGAGAACTGCTCGGCCTGGTCGAGGGCCGCTCCGTTGCGCTGGAGGAGTATGCGCGGCAGTTGATCCAGCTCGAGGAGCTGCATGCAGGCGAGGTCGAGAAGATGCTGCGCAAGCCGGGCGCGCCAATGATGCCGGATCCGGCCAGGCGCGCCGACCCGGGATAGGGCCGGCATGGCATGGCGGCCTGTTGCCGGCCCGCTCACTTGCTGCCATCGCGCGCATCCCCGCCGATCGCATCGACGATGATCATGGTGCGGTCCAGCACCCCGCGCTCGTCGAAGTACGCGCTGAAGTGCGCCGGCTGGAACGCGCCGGCGTAGAGCCGGTACGACCACGCCTCGCGTTTCATCATCGGGTAGTACTCGACCGGCTCGCGCGGCAGGCCGAAGTGCTCGGCCACGTCCTGCTTGGTCCACACGCCCGGGCGGGCGGCGTAGATTTCCTTCTCGGTCAGCATCTGGCGGAAGCTGGTCAGCTTGCCGCCGGCGTCGAAGTCGGCGGCATACACTTCGAAGCCCAGCGGCTGCTTGGAATAGATCCAGCGGCTGGTGCCGTTGGCGAGCGGGTAGGTTTCGGAAGGCGCGCCGAAGGTATCGCGCACGGCGCTCTGCGGGCTGCCGATCATTTTCTGCGCGGTCTGCACGGGCTGCAGCGTTGCGCAGGCACACAGCAGGGTCGCCGCGGTGGCGGCCAGCCAGACGGACAGGCGATGGCGCATGGTGGGTCTCCGGTAAGCACTGCGGATGGGGACCTGTTCAGCATAGCGCAACGCATCCGGGCGCGTGCAGCCGCTGCCGCCGCGGTGTCCGTTACCAGCCGAATCGGTACTCCTTTGCCGGATGCAGGCGCCAGCTGCCGTCGCCCGGCAGCTCCAGCACCTGGTGGTGGTACTTCAGCAGCGTGGGCCGGTGGCTGACGCTGACCAGCGTCGCCTGCAAGCCGCCCAGCAACTGGTACAAGGCCTCTTCGTTGCTGATGTCGAGGGCGCTGGTGGCCTCGTCCAGCATCACATAGCGCGGCCTCGCCAGCAGCACGCGCGCGATGGTCAGGCGCTGCTGCTCGCCCAGCGACAGCACCTTGCTCCAGTCCACTTCCGTGTCGAGCCCGCCGAAGCGGCCGGCAATGTCGCGCAGGTTGACGGTATCCAGCAATTGCAGCAGCTCGTCGTCTGCGACCTGCCGGCCGACATGGTTGGGATAGAGCAGCTGGCTGCGCAGGCTGCCGACCACCATGTACGGATGCTGTGGCAGGAACAGCATGTCCTGCGGCGCTGGCCGCACGATGCGGCCGGTGCCGCTGTTCCACAGCCCCGCGATCGCGCGCATCAGCGAACTCTTGCCGCCGCCGCTGGCGCCGACGATCAGCAGTCCCTCGCCGGGATTGATCGACACGCTCAGGTCGGTGACCAGTGTGCGCTCCTGGTTGGGCGTCTGCAGCGTGACATGTTCCAGCGCGAGCCGCGAGTCCTGGCGGGACTCGATGGTGGAGGCAGCCCGCGGCGCGGTAGTCTTTTTCCCGGTCAGGGTGCTGGAGAACGTGTCCAGGCGGTCGAGCCCGGCCACGAACCGGCTCAGGTCTTCAAAGTTGTCGACGATCACCGTCAGCGCGTTCAGCACGGCGGCGAAGGCGCCCGCGGCGCGGATCGCGCTGCCGACCTCGAGCTCGCCGTCCAGCACGCGCGAGGCCACGATCGCGCTGGGCAGCAGGATGGTCAGGAAGCCATAGCCATACTGGAACATGTTCAGCCCCAGCTGCCACCGGATCAGCCGCTCGAAATTCTGGAACGCCTTGCCGAAGCGCCCGCGCACATGGGATGACTCCTGCGGCTCGCCGCGATAGAAGGCAATCGATTCGGCGTTCTCGCGCACGCGGATCAGGCTGAAGCGGAAGTCGGCCTCGCGCTTGAGCTGGTAAAAATTCAGGCCGATCAGCACCCGCCCGAAACAGGCGATCGAGACAAAGGTGCCGGCAACCGCGTACACCACCAGGAAATAGACCAGCTCCCTGGAGATCATCCACAGCACCGCGCTGAACGCAATCAGCTGCAGCAGCGCGCCGATGCCGATCGACAGGAAGAACAGCGACTGCCGCGTAAAGGTGTTGATGTCCTCGGAAATGCGCTGGTCGGGATTGTCGATGCCGGCATCCGCATTGAGCTTGTAGAAAATGCGGTTCTTGAAATATCCGTCCAGGTAATGGTGGGTCATCCAGCGCCGCCAGTGCAGGCCCAGCGTGTTGCGAATGTAGTAATAGACCGCGTAGACGGGAATGGCGACGATCAGGATGTACAGGCAGGTGCGGATCGAGGCCCAGAAGCGCTCGGCGTCGCGCGCCGCCAGCGCCGAGGTGAATTCGCCGGTCTGCTCGTTGATCAGCACCTCGGCCTGGGTCTGGCCCAGCAGCAGCAGGATCAGCACCAGCAGCAGGCCGCCGGCCTTCCATCGCTCCTGCGAGACCCAGTAGGGTTTGGCAATCACCCAATAGCGGGTCCAGACGTGCCGCGTCGACGTGGCGGGGCGTTTGCCGGGGGGCGTAGTGCTGTCGGCCACCTGAGGCTCGGGCACGGCGCTCATAATCCACCTCCGGGGTGAGCGGATTTCATTATCGTCACATCGCGGCACGGCTTCGGGCGTGGACCGCGGCGCGGCGGAAAATGACTATTGAAATATAGGCCAGCAAAATCGATGCCCGGCGCTTTTGCGCGCCTCCGGGCACGGCGAGCCTATGCGCAAGGGTTCGGCCCGCCGCCGGCTGCCGCGGCCGCGCATGGTGGAAACCCGGGCGTGTCCCCGGCCTGAACACTCACTAAGATGAAAGACCCGCCGCCGGTGCGGCGCACAACGATAACGCGGAGACTTCATCTATGGATCGTCGACAGTTCCTGGGCGCCGCCGCACTTGCGGTGGCCGCCGGCGTGGCGCCGCACGCGCTGGCCCAGCAGTGGCCCGCGCGCGCCATCCGGCTGGTGGTGGCCTATCCGCCGGGCGGCGGCACCGACGTGGTGGCGCGACTGTTCGCCGACTACCTCGCGCGCGTGGTCGGACAGTCGGTAGTGGTGGAGAACAAGCCCGGCGGTGCCACCATTCCCGCCACGCAGGACGTGATCCGCGCGAAGAACGACGGCCAGACCCTGCTGGTGACGCTGGGCTCTTCGGCCACCTCGGGCGCGCATATCAACCGCGTTCCCTACGATCCCTTGACCGACCTGACCGCGCTCGCCGAACTCGGCCGCGCGCCGGTGCTGCTGGCCGCCAACAAGGACGCGCCGTACAACACGCTGAAGGAACTGGTCGCCTACGCCAAGGCGAATCCGGGCAAGCCGATCCACTCGGCCTCGTACGGTCCGGGCACGTCGTCGCACTTCGGCCCGCTGCTGTTCAACCGGCTCGCCGGCACCAATCTCGAACCGGTGCTGTACAAGGGTTCCGCGCCCGCCACGCAGGATCTGGTGGGCGGCGTGGTGCCGCTGATGATCGACGGCCTGACCACCGGCGTGCCGCTGTACCAGGCCGGCAAGACCAAGGTGCTGGCCACCACCATCCCGGAACGCTCCGAGCTCGCGCCCGGCGCGCCCACGTTCCGCGAACTGGGCTACCCCGAGATGGAGCAGCTCAGCGGCTATTTCGCGCTGTTTGGCCCCAAGGCCATGCCCCGCGAGACGGTGGAGGCGGTCTCCGCCGCGGTGCGCAAGGTGCTGGCCGATCCCGCCTACCAGAAGCGGCTGGCGGGCGTGGGCGTGCTGCCGCCGCAGGCGGTCACGCCCGATGCGTTTGCCGCGCAGATCCGCGCCGACCACGCGCGCTGGGGGCAGTTCATCAAGGACATCGGCTTCAAGATCGAGGGAAGCTGAACTCCCTGCGCTTCAAGCGTCGTCTTGCTGGCTGGCCTGTGCCCGGGTGCGCGCCGGCGCTTTTTTCTTCGCCTTGCCCTGGTTGAATGCGATCGCGGCGCGGACCAGGGCCTTGAGCGCGCGCGCATCGATCTTGTCGCCCTCGGCGAGGTCGATCGCGCGCCATTTGCTGCCGCCCAGGCCGGCGTTGAAAAGGTGGTCCGGGTCGGGCAGGCTGGCGCCGTTGGTAAAGGTAACCTTTACCTTGGCCTTGTGGGCGTTGGCGACGGCGATCATGCCGTCGCGCGACCATACCGGGCTGCCCATCCATTTCCATTCCTCGACGATGCCGCTGTCGGCGGCGAGGATGGCCTTGCGCAGGCTGGCCAGGGTCTGGCCGCGCCAGTCGGCCAGGCCCGCGATCAACTGGTCGATCTGTTCAGATGGCTGCATCGATGCTCGTTCCTCAAGGTTCTGGCTGACCGGCTTATCATAGCCGCTCAGTGCGGTCTCGCCGACCAGCGTCAACCAGGGGAGTTCAGCCATGGCCAACAGCACGTCCCGGATCCCTGCAAGGAGCGCGCGCAAGCCCGCGCAGAAAGCCGTCGCCGGGCCCGCCACTGGCAAGCCGGTGCTGCTGGCAGGCGGCAATCCGCAGATTCCGAAAGGCGACGGCGATGCGCCGGTGCAAGCCTATCTGGCGGCGATGCCGGGCTGGAAGCAGGACGCGGGCCGGCGCCTGGACGCTCTGGTCGAGCGCAGCGTGCCCGATGTGAACAAGGCGGTGCGCTGGAATTCGCCGTTCTATGGCAGGCAGGGGCAGGGCTGGTTTCTCAGCTTCCATTGCATGACCCGCTACATCAAGGTGGCGTTTTTCCGCGGCATGTCGCTGGATCCGGTGCCGCCGGTCGAATCCCGGGACAAGGACACGCGCTATTTCCATATCCACGAAGGCGAGGCCTTCGACGAGGCGCTGCTGGCGCACTGGATCCGGCAGGCCGCGGCGCTGCCGGGGTGGAAGCCTTAGCCAGGTGCCGCGCGCCCCGCGCATGCCGAAGCGCTTCCCCCGAACGGGGCGTTCCATGGCAGCGGAATTCGCATACCCTCGCAAGCTTCATTGGCCGGCGGCCAGTTGCCGCACGGCCGCGTCTTCACGATCGCACCCGCGACGGGCGCGCATCCTGCCGGAGATTGCATGAAGGTAGATCCGCTTCGTGACTGGCAATATGCCGAGACCGTGCTGAACGCGCGCACGCCGCAGGAAGTGGCACAGGTGGCGCTGCGCGCGGCCCGGGCCATGGGCTTCAACCACCATGCCTACGTCATGAAGCAGCCCGCGCTCGGCCCGCACGACGACAACGACTTCGTCTGCTTCCACGATTTTTCGGCGGACTGGGCGCGGGCGCGCTACGAGCCGCTGCGCGCGAAGCGGCACGAGGATGGCGACGCCCGCGTGGCGCACGTGCGCGCGGGCATGCCGGCGACGTCGTGGAATGCGCTGGGCGAGGTCGACCACACGCGTCGCGATATCGGACAGAGCGCGCGCAAGCTGCTGCGCAGCGCGGGCGAGCACGGGCTCAACGCCGGCCTGACCATTCCGCTATGGACGCCCGGCATCGACTGGGCCTTCATGACGCTGACCACCGATGCCACCTCCGACCTGCGCGCGCTGCGCACCACGCTGGCACCGATGAGCTACTTTGCGCACTGCCTGCATTCGGCGCTGCGGCGGCTGCAAGGCGAGGCCGCGCGCCCGGCGCTGAGCCGGCGCCAGCGCGAGATCCTGCACTGGGCGGCGATCGGCAAGACCACATGGGAGATCTCCAGCATCCTCGGCATCAGCGAGAGCACCGTCTACTTCCACCTCAACGTTGCCGCCGGCAAGCTCAATACGCGCGGGCGCCAGGCCACCTGCGCGCGCGCGGTGGCGCTGGGGCTGCTGTCGATCTGACACCAATGCGGCGTTGACCGGGCGGCCGGCGGTTAACGCGGAGCAGCCCCGGGGCAACACCTTCCCCCGGGGCTTGCAGTCGGCGCGACGACCGCGCGTCAGTTGGCCGGCGTGTAATAGCGGCCGGCGATACGGGTGCCGGCATCGCTCCACTGGTTCCAGACCAGCGCCGCATTGCCTTTCTCGTTCACCGCCAGCGCGGGAATCGCGGCGGTGTCGCCGTAGCTCTCGCCCAGCGCGGCGGTGCCCCAGCCGGTGCCGGCGACATAGCGGTTGGTCCACAGGTCGGCCACGCTGCTGCCGTCGGGCGCCTGGGTCCAGGCGACAAAGCCATTGCCGGCGCCGTCCAGGCCAACCGTCGGCAGGCTCGGCGTGCGCGTGCTGGCACTCAGCAGCACGGTCTCGCTGCCCCAGGCGCCGTTGGCCGGGGCCACGCTGGCCACCAGCGTGTTGTCGTTGCGGCCCCAGGCCACCATGGCGTCGCCGCGCGCATTGACCGACAGCCGCGCCTTGCTGATGAAGGCTTCGGCCACCGGCGGCGCCACCGCGACGGGGTTCTGCCAGGCCGAGGTAAACCGCCGCGCGTACAGCGTGCTTGCCACGGTGCCGTTGGCGACATCGGATTGTCCCCATACCAGCGTGGCATTGCCGCTGCCGTCCATGGCGATGGCGGGATAGCCGAGCGAGCGGTCGATGCTGTCGTCGCGCACCAGCTCGCTGGGCGCGTCCCAGCTGCCGCCGCTGAAGCGGCTGGTCCAGATGCCGTTGCTGGCCAGGTCGGTCAGTTCCCACACGGCAATCGCCTCGCCCGAAGGGGCCACGGCAACCTGCGGGCGCAGGTTCTGGATGCCGGCGTCATTGGGTGTCGCGAACATCGATTCCGTGCCCCAGCCGCTGGCGGGGATGTAGCGGTTCGCGACGATCTTGAACGGGCCGAACTGGCCGTCGCGCTGGCTCCACACCGCGACCGCGTTGCCGCTGGTGTCCATGCCGACCTGCGGCTGCCCGGCCAGCCCGGCGCCGGTCTCGATGCGCGCCAGCGTGCCCCAGCCGGCGGCCGGATCGAAGGGCCTGGCCCAGATGTCGTAGGCGCCCGTGGTGGTCAGCTGCGCCCACACCACCATGGCGCGGCCGCTGGCGCGGTCCATCGCGATCTGCGGGCCGTCGGTGGCTCCCGCGGCGTCGTTTTCCAGCGCCACCGGCGCGCTCCAGCCGGAACCCGGCACATAGCGGCTCGCCAGCACGCTTTCGTTGGCGGTACCCGCATCGAGCTGCATCCAGACCGCGACGGCATTGCCCGCGGCATCGATGGCGACGTTGACAGTGCCCGCGCCGGCCTCGGTAAAGGGCGCCGGATCGGTCCAGCCCGCCGGCGTGGGCGTGCCGGGGTTGCCCGGACCAGGGTTGCCGGGGTTGCCCGGCGTTCCGGGGGTACCCGGGGTGCCTGGGTTGCCGGGGTTGGGTTGCGGTGTCGTGCTGTTATCGTCCCCGCCGCACGCGGACAGCGCCGCGCAAATCGCCATCAGCAAAATCGTCTTACGCATTGAGTCTTCCCTTTCGGATCTTGTTCTTCAACGATCAATTCGCGGCCGGCGCCGGCATGGCGGCGCTGTGGAGGCCGCAGCGGGCGCGACGCCTGGGGCTGGCGCGAATTGCCACGGGCGAGAATAGGGAAAGGCGGGCAGGGTGGCGCGCCGACCCTGTGGGATTCCACAGGGTGGCTGCAATACGCGCCGGTGGTCCACGGTCATGCGGGGCCGCCTTGTGGCCTATATTGAAGTCCTGCGCGGCATGGGCATCGGCATTGCCTGTCGTAGCCCGAGCGACCGCGGGACCAAGGAGCGCGCCATGAAGATCGCCGGCATCGAAGCCATCGCCCTGCGCATTCCGTTCACGGTCGGCGGCGTGTCGGCCGCGGGCGTCTGGGGCGGGGCCGGCATGCAGGCCGCCGATTCGCTGCTGCTCAAGGTGAGCACCGATGACGGCCTGGTCGGCTGGGGCGAAACTTTCGGCTTTGTCGGCGTTCCCGCGGCCCGGGCGGCGATCGAGCAGATGCTGGCGCCGGCCTGCATCGGCCGTGACGCGAGCCAGATCGATGCGATCGGCCTCGACCTGCAGCGCAGCTTCCATGTGTTCGGGCGCAGCGGGCCCTTGTTCTACGGGCTGTCGGCGCTCGATATCGCGCTGTGGGACCTGTGCGGCAAGGCGGCGGGACTACCCGTCTGCCGGCTGCTGGGCGGGGCGCGGCGCGAGCAGCTGCCGGCCTACGCCAGCCTGATCCGCTATGCCGATGCCGAAGCGATCGCGGTCAACGTCAGGCGCGCCATCGCCGATGGCTACCGCAGCCTGAAGCTGCATGAAGTCGACCTGGCCGTGATCCGCGCTGCGCGCGCGGCCGCGGGCCCGGATATCGAGATCACGCTCGATACGAATTGCCCGTGGACGCTGCACGAGGCCATCGATATGGCCCGCGCCCTGCAGCCCTTGTCGCTAAGGTGGCTGGAAGAGCCGCTGTGGCCGCCCGAGAACTACGCCGGACTCGCGGCGCTGCGCCGGCAATGCGCGATTCCGCTCGCCGCCGGCGAGAATGCGACCACGCTGATGGAATTCGAGCACCTGCTTGGCATCGGTGCCGTCGATGTGGTGCAGCCGAGCCCGGCCAAGATGGGCGGCATCAGCGCCCTGCGCGATGTCTTTGCCCTGGCCAGGGCGCACAACGCGCAGGTGATGGTCCATACCTTCTACGACGGCCCCGGACTGCTGGCGGCCATGCATGCCACCGCGGCGCTGGGCGATGCCGACGCCATGATCGAATGGCGCTACTTCGACATGGCCGCGCAAGTGCTGGGCGATGCCGTGGTGCCGCGCGACGGCATGATCGCGCTGCCCGCCGGCCCGGGCCTGGGCCTCGACCCGGATCCGGAAGTGATCCGGCGCTACCGCGTCGGCTGACGCCGGCGCTCAGAAGTCGACCTTCTCTCCAGGCTGCGGCACGATCACGCTTGCCGCGGCACCAGTACCGAGCGCCGCCTTGAATTGCTCTGGCGTGCCGCTCGCTTGCGGCGAGGTCTGGTAGTGGATCGGGATGGCGAAGCGCGGCCGGATCAGGTCGCGCACGGCGATCGCGGCATCCTGCGGTCCCATGGTGGAATGCCCGCCGATCGGGATCAGCACCAGATCCGGCTTGTAGATCTCGCCGATCAGGCGCATGTCGCCGAACAGCCCGGTATCGCCCATGTGCCAGATGCGGAAGCCGTTCTCCAGTTCGATGATGTAGCCCACCGGCTCGCCGCCGTAGTGGGTCTCGTCCTTGCCGGTGGCCGGGTTCTTCAGCGCCAGTTCCGACGAGTGTTCCGCATGCACCGCCGTGATCTTCGGGCCCGCCGGGCCAAACGGCATCACCGTGCCGCTCTTGCCGAAGCGCTGCACCTGCGCCTCCGGGACCAGGCCGAGACTGACCAGCGCCCGGCCCAGGCCGCCGCCGTTGTACACCGGCGCGTTGGTCAGCCGGGCCAGCGCGGGGGTGTCGCCGAGGTGGTCGTTGTGGGCATGCGTGACCAGGATCAGGTCGACCTTGCCGAGCGCGGGCAGCTGTTTGAAGCCGGGCGGGGTCTTCGGATTGTTGGTCAGCCACGGGTCGATCACGATGACCTTGCCGCCCGGCGTGGTGATGCGCGTGGCGGCCTGGCCCAGCCACAGTACTTCGGCCTTGCCCGCGGTGGGCTGGCCGGGCGCTACCGGGCGCGGGGCGTCCGCCGGCGGCGTGGGCGCGGCACAGGCGCCGAGCAGGGCGGTGAGCGTGATGACGGCGGCGAGCATCCTCGCAAGGTGTCTGAGCATGTCCTTCCTCCGTGAGTGGATCGATGCCGGATCGATGCCGGATCCATATGCAACGCAGCGGGCTAGCGCACAAACATGCCGAGGCCCTCATGGTCGTAGAACTCCAGCCAGACGCGGTCGCTGGAAAACGCGGCCTGCGAGATCGTGCCCGGCATGGCGTTTTCATTGGCGAGCGTGAAGGTGAAGATATCGCCGTCCCAGTGGCTCAGCGGCAGCACCAGCGGCGTCGCGCCCAGCGTCATCACCAGCGTGCCGCCCTGGTCGGCGACCTGCAGCGGACCATAGTAGTCATTGCGGTAGGTGCCGGTGTAGGCCGACAGCGCGCGCGCCGGCAGCGGATTGGCCGGGCGCGGCTGTCCCACCAGCCGGCCTTCCGGCTCCAGCAGCGGTGCCAGCGCATCGCCGTAGAGCTTGCCCCAGTCGCGGCGGATGGCGCCGAATTGCGCCAGGTCGAAGAACTGGGCGCTCAGGGTTTCCGGCACGCCGATGGGCTGCGCGTTGGTCAGCGTCACGATGGCCAGGTTGAGTTCCGGTACCGCCATGAAGCTGGTGGCGACGCCAAGGGCGAAGGCGCCGGAGTGGTTGAGCGAGGTCAGGCCCAGTTCGGTGGTGCCGACATTGAAGCCATAGCCATAGTAGCCGGCAGGGCGCTCGCCTGCGGGCGGGTTGCTCTGCATTTGCGGACTTATCGCGGGCGCCAGCGCGGCGGCATCGACCACCCGCTGCCCGCCGAACTCGCCCTTGGCGAGCAGCATCGTCAGCCATTTCGCCATGTCGTTGACCGACGCACTGACGCCGCCCGCCGCCGATTGCGCATCGGGCATCCGCGTCGATCCCTGCACCCAGTTGCCGTTGACCCGCACGTGACCGAGCGCGCGGTTGTCGCGCGCGGCATAGTCGGCAAAGCGCGAACTGGTGCGCGTCATGCCCAGCGGCTGGTACAGCGCCTGTTCCGACAGCGTGGCCCAGTCGGTGCCCGCGGCGACGGCAACCGCTTCGGCGGCGGCGGTCATGCCGAAGTTGGTGTACGCGTAGACCGCGCGGAACGGATGCAGCGGCATGAAGCGCAGGCGCGTCAGCACTTGCTGGCGGTCGTAGCCCATGTCCTCGAGACGGTCGCCGGCGTGGTCCGGCAGGCCGGAGCGGTGGGCGTAGAGATCGCCGATGGTGACGGCCGCCGACACCTCGGCATCGGCCAGCGTGAACCAGGGCAGGTGCGTGCGCACCGGCGTATCCCAGCTGATGCCGCCGCGCCCGACCTGGCGCGCGACTACCGTGGCGCCGATGGATTTCGACACCGAGGCCAGCTGGAACACGGTGTCGGCATCGACCGGCGCGGGATCGGTCACCAGCCGGCGCCCAAAGCCCTTGGCGTAAACAGTCTGGTTGCCGCGCACCACCGCGACGGCCATGCCGGGTACGCGTGAACTCGCCATCAGGTCCGCAACCAGCTGGTCCAGTTGCGCGATGGCCTGGGTGATCTGCGCCGGAGGAACCGGCTCGGGTGGCGTGGGCTTGGGCGGTTCGTCGTCGTCGCCGCCGCACGCCGGCAGCGCGGGGACCAGCAGGCCGCCCAGCGCGGCTCCCAGGAAACGGCGACGCTCTTGCAGTTTGCCCACGGTAGTTCTCCGTTATGACGCGGAACAGGCGTGGCCGGGCCGTGGCCTGTGGATGGAACTACTGTATGCGATCGGTAGCCCGGAGGCGAAGGAGAGAGAGGTTTCGACGCTGCAAAAGCAAAAGGCCCGCACTGTCGTGCGGGCCTTTGCCTGAAACTCTGGTGCCCAGGAGAGGACTCGGTCACGCATGCGCGACCCCGGCTGCGCTTGCAAGCGCAGCCCTTCGCGTCCTCGCGAAAAGCGCTCAAGCGCTTTTCTTCTGGGCGGAAAAGAAAAAAGGTCTGCATGCGCAGACCTTTTTTAAATTGTGGTGCCCAGGAGAGGACTCGAACCTCCACAGTGTTGCCACCGCTAGGACCTGAACCTAGTGCGTCTACCAATTCCGCCACCTGGGCAGGTGGTGAGCCGCGAATTCTACCGAAGGCGGCGGAATTTGCAAGCCCTTGCGCGGGCGCCGTGTAAAAAAACTTTAACGACCGTGCTCAGCAGCGATCGCGGCGCGCGTCGGCAATCAGAACGACGGCACCATCGCGCCCTTGTACTGCGCCTTCATGAACTGGCGCACGTCTTCCGACTGGTACGCGGCCACCAGCTTCTTGACCCACGGCTTGTCCTTGTCCTGGGTGCGCACCACGATGATGTTGGCGTACGGGCTGTGGATGTCTTCCAGCGCGATCGCATCCCTGGTCGGCTGCAGGCCGGCGGCAAGCGCGTAGTTGGTGTTGATCACGGCGGCGCCGACATCGGGCAGCGCGCGCGCCAGCTGGGCCGCGTCCAGTTCGACGAGCTTCAGCTTCTTGGGGTTCTCGGCCACGTCCAGCGGCGTGGCATTGGAACCGTTGGTGCCGGCGCCGGCCTTCAGCTTGATCACGCCTTGCGCCTGCAGCAGCAGCAGCGCGCGGTTTTCGTTGGAGGGGTCGTTGGGCACCGCCACCTTGGCGCCCTGCGGCAGGTCCTTGGGTGACTTCAGGTTCTTCGAGTAGATGCCCAGCGGCGAGATATAGGTGTAGCCCACGCTCTGCATCTTGTAGCCGCGCTGCTTCACCTGGCTGTCCAGGTACGGCTGGTGCTGGAAGCTGTTGGCGTCCAGGTCGCCGGCGTCGAGCGCGGCGTTGGGCTGCACGTAGTCGTTGAACTCGACCACCTTCACGTTCAGGCCATTGCGCTTGGCCACCTTCTGGACCACTTGCCAGACTTCGGCGTCCGGCCCGCTGACCGTGCCGACACGGATGGTCTGTTCCTGGGCCCCGGCACTGCCGGCGGCGATAAAACCCACGGCGGACACAGCTGCCGCCAGACGCTTGATGAAAGACGTGCGCATAGGAATGGTGAAGATCTTGTTGTGATGTGGCGAGTGAGAGGCAATCGCAGGGGCAGGGATCGCCTGTCCGGAGCGAGGGCACAGATTAACGCAATTGCGTCCGGATGGCGCGGCGCGGACGATTCTGGCGTCTATTTCTTTTTCATAAGCTTATGAAGCCAGCCAGCGGCCGCGGGCCGGCATTTAATGCCCCGGCGCCGCGGCTCAGTCCGCAAACAATTCGCGCAAGGTACGCAAGGTGTCTGCCACGGTCCGGTCGCTCAGGCCGCCCGCGCGCTTCACCAGCCGCGACTTGTCGACGGTGCGCAGCTGGTCCAGCAGGATCAGGCCGGTCTTGCGCTGGAACGTCACCGGTATGCGAAACGGTGCCGGCCGGCTGCCGGTGGTCATCGGCGCGACCGTCACCGTGCGCAGGTAGTCGTGCATCTCGGGCGGCGACAGGATGACGCAGGGGCGTGTCTTCTCGATCTCGCTGCCGACGGTGGGATCGAGCGCGACCAGCCAGACATCGCCACGCGCTACCATTTCAGCTCCGCGTCGTCGGCGTTGGGCAGCTCGCCCAGCACCAGGGTGTCGTCGCCGTCCGCGGCGATCTGCCGGCTGGCTTCGGCCCAGCCTTGCCGCGGTGCCTGCCGCGGCCGGCGCAGCACCAGCGTGTCATTCACGATTTCCATTTCCACTTCATTCTCCAGACCCAGCTGTGCCAGGATTGCCTTGGGAATCAGGACTCCTTGCGAGTTGCCCATCTTGCGGATCGTTGCCTTCATGTCTTGTTGCTCATGGTGTAGCCAGTTACCGGCGTCAGCACAATGTTATTACACCGCGGGCATCAAGGAAACAGGCAGGCACGACGCTGCATGGAAATGTGACATCCCGGCGCAGCCGGCAACAGGCGAATGGTCCGAAAACGCCCGCGCCACGCGGTACGCCCGAATCAGTTGGCGACCGCTCCGTAGCCCTGGCCCTTCCATTCGATAAAACACAGCCCGTGCCCGAACGGGTCCGACAGCGTGGCCTGCCGGCCCCAGGCGAATTCCTGGGGCCAGTCCTCGATCTCGGCGCCGGCCTCGAGCGCGCGTTCGATGGCCTGCTCGAGGTCGGCGACGACGAAATCGAGGTGAACCGGGGTCCAGTGGCGGCGATAGTCGCGCCGGGTCGCGGCGCGCGTGGTCGGGCGCGTGCCCGCGGGCTTGGCGAGCAGGTAGATCGGGGCATTGCCGCCCAGCATTTCGGCGACGGAACCGTCGAACAGCTTGCGGTTCAGGCGCAATCCCAGCCCTTGCGCGTAGAAGTCGATGCCACGCGCCAGGTCGTCGACATCGATATTGATCAGCAACTCCATCACAGCCTCCTGCAGCGTTCCGTGTGAAAGCGGCCGCATTGTGCGCCGGGTCTCCTGACAGCTGCTGTCAGGAGTGATGTTTCAGCCGGGCGCGGCGTTCACGCGGGGGCTCCAGCCGACGCGAGTCTGGCCGATATCCGAGAGGCCCAGGGTCGGCACAATGTTGCAGTGCGCAGACAAAAAGGTCTCGCGAATACGCGGAGACTTCATAATATCGACTTATCGCAAATGGGAGAGTGAAGTTGCGTTTTGAGCACTTGGTGGAGATCAATGATCCGGGCAACCCGCAGCTGGAACCGCTGACGGCCGAGCAGGTGTGGCAGGGCCTGGTGCTGCGCGCCGAATCTCCCGAGCTTTTCGTGCTGGGCCTGGACCGCGCCGAAGTGGTGGGCCGTGGCGACAACTGGATCGACCGGGTGCTGCATTTCGGCGAGGCTTCGATCGAGGATCACGTGGTCTACGAGCCGCGCCGTCTGGTGCGCTATGAGACCGCGGCCACCGCCGAGCATGCCGGCGGCACGCTGACCATGGCGATCGAGACCCCGGGTCCGGGCGCGCTGCTGCTGCGCTTTATTTACGACACCACCATGCCGGCCGTCGACGCCAGCGGCGACGACCGCTACGCCGAAATCGTCAAGTCCGCGTACCACGCGGCCGACATCGACACCGTCCGCAAGATCCGCGAGATCGCCGACACCGGGCGGCTGGGGTGAGCGAGGGCCCCGCCACGCCGGAAGGTTCCGGCCAGCGGTCGGATCTGCCGACCCGGCAGTCGCTGCGCGAGCGCTATGGCGAACGGCTGCGCTGGCTGGTGCTGGCGACGCTGATGCTGGGCACGATCTCGTCGATCGTCTCGTCCACCATCGTCAATGTGGCGATTCCCGACCTGAGCCGGCATTTCGTGCTGGGGCAGGAGCGCGCGCAATGGGTCGCGGCCAGCTTCATGATCGCGATGACCATGTCGATGCTGCTGACCCCCTGGCTGCTGAATCGCTACGGGCTGCGGCGCACCTTCCTGGGCGCGTCGCTGCTGCTGGGCGCGGGCGGGCTGGTGGGCGGTTTCTCGCCCACCTACGGCGTGATGATCGCCATGCGCGTGGCCGAGGGCATCGCCGCGGGCATCATGCAGCCGCTGCCCAATATCCTGATCCTGCGCGTGTTTGAAGAGCGCGAGCAGGGCAAGGCGATCAGCCTGTTCGGCTTCGGCGTGGTGCTGGCGCCGGCGCTGGGGCCCAGCCTGGGCGGCTTCCTGGTCGAGGCCTTCGGCTGGCGCTCGATCTTCTTCGTGGTGGTGCCGCTGACGCTGCTGGCCGTGCTGATGGCGCGCCGCTTCATGGCGGTGGACTCGATCATGATGGGCGAGCGCCAGCCGCTGGACTGGCGCGGGCTGGGCCTGGCCGGCATCGCCACTGTCAGCCTGCTCAACGGCGTGGTCGAGATGCGCGAGAGCGTCGCCGCGGGCCTGGCGCTGACGGGCTTCGGCGTGCTGATGCTGGCGGCCTTCGTGATGTGGCAGCTGCGCGCGGCGTACCCGCTGATGAATATGCGGCTGTACAGCTACCGGCAGTTCGCGGCCGGGGCGGTGGTGGCCTTCATCTATGGCGCGGGCCTGTTCGGCTCGACCTACCTGTTGCCGGTCTATATGCAGATGGCGCTGGAATACACCCCGTCGCGCGCCGGCCTGGTGCTGTTCCCGGCGGGCGTGATGCTGGCGCTGACGATTGCGGCGGCGGGGCGCTTCACGCACCGGATCCCGCCGCATGTGCAGGTGTCGTTCGGGCTGGCGCTGCTGTCGTTGTCGTTCCTGCTGATGGCGCTGGGCTCGCGCGCGACGCCCTACCTGGTGCTGGTGGCGCTGGCGGTGCTGGGGCGGATCGGCCTGGGCTGCATCCTGCCATCGCTGACGCTGGGCGCGATGCGCGGCGTGGACTTCACGCTGATCGCGCAGGGTTCCAGCTGCATCAACTTCCTGCGGCAACTGGGCGGCGCCATCGGCGTGAGCCTGGCGGGGGTGGGGCTGCAGTGGCGCCTGGCCGAGCATGGCGCACTGCTGGGCCAGCTCGGCGACAGCGCGCTCCAGGCGGCGCGCATCCGCGCCTTCGACGAGACCTTCCTCGCGGTGGGCGTGGTGATCGCCAGCGCGATCCTGGCGGCCTGGCGCATCCGGCCGCGTCCGGCGCCGGCGGCCTGAAGCCGGCCGCGCCGGAATGGTTCAGCTGGCGGCGCCGCTGCGCAGTTCTTCCACCAGCGCGATGTACTGCTCCATCGCCTGTTCGCGCGCGGTGCCGCGCAGCGCTTCCCACGCCTCGAACTTGTAGCGGCCGACGAAATCGGTCATGCCGGGCTTGTCGCCGTGCGCATCGCCCTCGCTGCCTTGCTTGAACAGCGCGTACAGGCGCAGCAGGGACATATTGCTGGGGCGCTCGCTCAGTTGCTTGACGTCGATCTGGGCCTGTTCGAAGCGTGCCTGCAGGTCGCTCATTGGGGGTTCCTCCGTGTGGACTGTCTTGGATTGCGAAAATGCAGTCCGATGATAGCCGCCCCGCGCGGGCGCGCCGTCCGTATAAAACCGAAGAAGCCCTCGATTCCGGGCCCAACGGCTACAATCGCGCCATGTCCTGGATTCTTGCTGTTGAAACCTCTACGGAGTGGTGCTCGGTCGCGCTCGGACGCGCGGCAGACGCCGGCCTCGAGTGCCTGGTGCGTCATGAGCACACCGGCGCACGCTCGTCGGCGCGCGTGCTGCCGGCCGCCGGCGAATTGCTCGCCGAAGCCGGCATTGCGCTGGCCGATTGCGCGGCCATCGCCTTTGGCGCCGGCCCGGGCTCGTTCACCGGCCTGCGCACCGCCTGCGGCGTGGCACAGGGGCTGGCGTTCGGCGCCGGCCTGCCGGTGGTGCCGGTCAACACCCTGATGGCCTGCGCCGAGCGCGCCCGCGCCGCCACGCCGGCGCTGCCGGAGGGCACCGCGGTGCTGGTGGCGCTGGATGCGCGCATGGACGAGGCCTATGCGGCGGCCTTCGGCTGGAACGCGGGCGCGCGGGAGTGGGAGGAACTCACGCCGATGCAGGTCGGCGCGCCCGAAACCGTGGCCTTGCCCGACGGCGAATTCTGGCTGGCCGGCAACGCGTCCACGGTGTTTGGCGAACGCCTGGCGGGCCTCGGCCGCGCCGCGCGCGTGCTGTCCGAGGCGATGCCGCATGCGCAGCCGATGGTTGCCCTGGCGCTGCGCGCGCTGGCGCGCGGCGAGACCATCGACGCCGACCAGGCCATGCCGGTCTACCTGCGCGACAAGGTCGCCCAGACCATCGCCGAGCGCGAGGCCGTTGCGGCGGCGCGCGCGGCGGCCCGGCCGGGGAGCGCATCGTGAGCGCCGCGTATCCCCTCGCAGACCGCCACGACTGGCCCGAGGTGCCGGCCATGCCGGCGCTGCCCGAGGGCTGGTCGCTGGGCCGCATGAGCGCGCTGGACCTGCAGGCGGTGGCGGGCATCGAGGCGCGCGCCTACAGCCATCCGTGGACGCGCGGCAATTTCGAGAACTCGGTCAAGTCCGGGCATCTCGGGCTGACGCTGCGCGACCCGGCGGGCACGCTGGTGGCCTACGCCGTGCTGATGCCGGTGGTCGATGAAATGCACCTGCTCAACATCACGGTCGAGCCGCAGCGCCAGCGCCAGGGGCTCGGGCGCCTGATGCTCGCGGTGGTGCTGGCGACCTCGCACGCGCACCGCATCCACACCATGCTGCTGGAGGTGCGGCCCTCCAATACCGGCGCGATCGCGCTGTACCAGGCGGCGGGGTTTGCCGAGATCGGACGCCGCAAGGGCTATTACCCGGCGCCCGGCGGCAAGCGCGAAGACGCGCTGGTGCTGCGCCGCGCCTGGCCGGCGCAGGCCGCCGCCAACGACGGCACGGAGGGACGGGCATGAGCCGCCGTGCGCAGTTCCTCGAGGTGCTGGGCATTCCGACCGAATGGCTGCCGCGCGCGTCCCGGGCGGCGCAGGCAGAGGCGCAGCCCGACCTGGCGGCGCAGCCGGCCGCGATGCCGGCAGCCGAGCCGCCCGCGGCAATGACGGCTGCTCCGGTGGCTGCTGCGGTTACGCATCCCGAGGCGCCGCCGGCTGTCCCGTTGGCACCGCCAGCCCCGGATCGAGCCGCGCCGGCGCTGGTTCCCGCCGGGCTGGCGCCCGACGCTGCGCAAGCGGAGCGTGAAGCGGCCATCGCCGCGATGGACTGGCCGGCGCTTGAGGCCGCGGTAGCGGGCTGCACGGCCTGCGGCCTGTGCCAGACCCGTACCAACACCGTGTTCGGCGTGGGCGCGCGCCAGGCCGAATGGATGCTGGTGGGCGAGGCCCCCGGCGAGAACGAAGACCTGCAAGGCGAGCCCTTCGTCGGCCAGGCCGGCAAGCTGCTCGACAATATGCTCGGCGCGCTCGGGCTGGCGCGCGGGCGCAACGTGTTCATCGCCAACGTGCTCAAGTGCCGCCCGCCCGGCAACCGCAATCCCGAAGCGGAAGAGGTGGCGCAGTGCGAGCCCTTCCTGCGCCGGCAGATCGCGCTGGTCAGGCCCCGCGTGATCGTGGTGCTGGGCCGCTTCGCCGCGCAATCGCTGCTGCGCACCACCACGCCGATCGGCAAGCTGCGCGGCACCGTGCATGCGTACGAAGGCATCCCCGTGGTGGTGACCTACCATCCGGCCTACCTGCTGCGCACGCTGACCGACAAGGCGCGCGCCTGGGAAGACCTGTGCCTGGCCCGTGAGGTCCACGACCGTGCGGGAGCTGGGGCCTGACCTTTCCCTGACCCGCGGCGGCGACGGCCCCGGGCCGTCGCACGCGCCGCTGTGGCGCCGTGCCGCGTCGGCACGCGCGCGCGACCTGGCCTGGACCACGCTGTCGCCGCCGCTGCTGGATGCCGTGCCGGGGGCCGCGCTGGCGCGCTGGCCGGCCGGCACCCTCGAGGCCTGGCAGCGCTGGCTCGAAGGCGCCGATCCCGCCGCGCTGCCCGCCACCATCGACGAACTGGCCGACGGCCACGCCGCGCTTGCTGCCGATGCCGACCACGACCCTGCCAACCGCAGCCTGCGCCTGGGGCGGCATGCCGAACGGCTGCTGCATTTCGCCTTGCGCCATATGCAGGGGCTGTCGCTGCTGGCCGCCAACGTGCCGGTGCGGCGCGCCGGCCGCCACGGGGTGCGCACGCTGGGCGAGCTGGATTTCGTCTGGCGCGAGCTGGACTCGGGCGCGGTGGTGCACTGGGAGATGGCGGCCAAGTTCTACCTGATGGCGGCCGCCGGCGGCCAGCCGCCGCGGGCGCAGGATTTCGTCGGCCCGAACCTGGTCGACCGCCTCGGCGACAAGCTCGGCCATATCGTGCACCGCCAGCTGCCGCTCGGGCATACCGCCGAAGCGCGCGCCGCGCTGGGCCATACCGTCGACCGCAGCGAGGTCTACCTGCTGGGCTGGCTGTTCTATCGCGACGGCCAGGTGCCGGCCGGACTGGAAACGCTGGGGATCGCGCCGGACCACTTGCACGGCTGGTGGTCCACGCTCGATGCCTGGGCCGGGCGCGCGGCTGCGCGCCCGGGCTTGCGCTGGTGCCGCCTGCCACGTACGGGGTGGCTGTCGGGCGCGCTGGTGCCGGAAGCCGGCACGGCTGACGCCGGCACGCTGCACGCGCTCCTGGCGCAGCGCTTTGCCGATCCGCGCCATGATCACGGCTGGCGCCGCGAGTCGCCGGTGATGCTATGCGAGCTGGAGCCGGCCGGGCCGCAGGCGCCGGGCTGGTGGCGCGAATGCTCGCGCGGGTTCGTGGTGCCGCCGGGATGGCAGGAGCGGGCGCTGGCGCGCACTGAAGAGCCGCCGCGGGCGGGCCCGCAAGCCGGTCAGGTCGCCGCCTGACGCAGGCTGGCCGGCCGCCGCCGCGGCCGCGCCGTGAGGGTGCTAATGGTGCTTGTCCTCGCCGATCATCGCCAGCGAGTTGAAGGTGCGCACGTTGTACTTGTGCAGCTTGAGCACCAGCGCCATGGTCACGCAGATAAACAGCCCCAGCGCGATGATGACCACGCCGATCGGCACGTTGAGCTTGATCAGCAGCGCGTACAGGCACAGCATCAGCAGCACCGAGACGTTTTCATTGAAGTTCTGCACCGCGATCGAGTGCCCGGCCGACAGCAGCACATGGCCGCGGTGCTGCAGCAGCGCGTTCATCGGCACCACGAAATATCCCGACATCGCGCCCACCAGCATCAGGAAAACGTAGGCGATGGCCATGTACAGCGGCATGTGCAGGCCGAGCACGTCGAGCGTGACCTGCGGCATCGCGTCCTTGGTGTAGAACGCCATCAGCATCACCGTGGCGCCCATCGCCACGCCGAACGGCAGCACCGACAGCGATTTGCGCAGCGGGATGCGCGCCGCCGCCAGGATTGCGCCCACGGCCACGCCCACCGCCACCACAGCCTGCAGCAGCGCGCCCTGGGACAGGTTCAGGCCCAGCGATTTCTCGGCCCATTTCAGCACGATGAACTGCAGCGTCGCGCCCACGCCCCAGAACAGCGTGGTCACCGCCAGCGAGATCTGGCCCAGCTTGTCGCGCCACAGCGCCAGGAAGCAGTCGCCGAACTCGGCGATCAGCTTGATCGGGTTCTTTTCCTGCGCCGGATAGCGCGCGCCGGTGTCGGGGATAAACAGGTTGAACAGCGAAGCGATCACATAGAACAGCATGATCACCACCATCGCGGCCTCGGCCGGCGTGTCGATGCCGGTATTGATGAAAGGCACGTCCAGGCGCAGCAGCAGCCCGGACACATGCACCGAGATCAGCGCGCCACCCACCACCGTGCCCAGGATGATCGAACCGACCGTCAGGCCCTCGATCCAGCCATTGGCCATCACCAGCTTTTCGGGCGGCAGCAGCTCGGTCAGGATGCCGTACTTGGCGGGCGAATACGCCGCGGCGCCGAAGCCGACCACGCCGTAGGCCAGCAGCGGATGCAGCCCGAACATCATGATGGCGCAGCCGACCACCTTGATGGCGTTGGTGATGAGCATCACCCGACCCTTGGGCATCGAGTCGGCGAAGGCGCCGACGAAGGCGGCAAGAATGACGTAGGAGAGAACGAAGAACAGCTTGAGCAGCGGGGTCATCCACTGCGGGGAATGCAATTCGGTGAGAAGGGCGATGGCGGCGATCAGTAAGGCATTGTCGGCCAGCGAGGAAAAAAACTGCGCGGCCATGATGGTGTAAAAACCCTTCTTCATGCTGTCGACTTTCTCTCCATCGCGCGCTCCATTCAGGGTAGGCAGGCTGGTGCCGGCCGCAGAGGCCATGGTTTGCAGGGAACCTTGTGCCGCGGCCGTGTCGAATTGTGTCGTAGGTGCTGCGCTGCGGCGCCGTGAGGCCTGCCTGACAGTCATTGACATAATGCTTCGCTTTTAGAACATGGCCGGAGCGTCCGGCTTTATATCACGAAAACATGACATTCCCGAACCCCGGCAACGGCTCTTTTTGACCGCAAA
This sequence comes from Cupriavidus sp. SS-3, assembly GCF_035818815.1. Taxonomy (NCBI): domain Bacteria; kingdom Pseudomonadati; phylum Pseudomonadota; class Betaproteobacteria; order Burkholderiales; family Burkholderiaceae; genus Cupriavidus; species Cupriavidus sp. SS-3. Next base: position 181,418 of record NZ_JAYLVT010000004.1, on the reverse strand, counting down.
TTGCCTTGCCGATTCCCCGATGACCCCCGGCAACAGCATCCGAATGTGTTCAAATAACGGCTGCCACCGCGGCCCGCCGGACCGGTCTTTCCCTGATCTGGTGTGCGCCCGGCGAGATATGGTGACTGGGATACCTGGGCGTGCCAATTGAGGGCATCCCGCATATCCGTCACCACAACCGTCGCGCAGCCGTCGCCCGCATGGGTCGCCGGTCCGTGCTGCGGCACACCGACAGGTGACGTTTGCGCCATCGATACTGAGACAGAGCCGTCCCTCCAGCCCGCCGAGCGCATAAGCCGCCCGCGCTGCTGCCGGCTTTGTCCGCTACCCTGATGTGACTTCCAATGCCAAGACCGATCCAAGCCGTCATCCACCAACCCGCCCTGGCCAACAATCTCGACGCGATCCGCCGCAAGGCGCCTGACTCGCGCGTCTGGGCGGTGGTCAAGGCCAACGCCTACGGCCACGGCATCCGCCGCGTCTTTGCTGCACTGCGTGGTGCCGATGGCTTCGGGCTGCTGGACCTGAATGAGGCCGTGCTGCTGCGCGATCTCGGCTGGCAGGGCCCGATCCTGCTGCTGGAGGGCTTCTTCCAGCCGCAGGACATCGCCCTGATCGAGCAATACCGGCTGACTACCGCGATCCACTGCGACGAGCAGCTGCGCATGCTGGAAAGCGCGCGCCCCAAGGGCCCGCTGGCGATCCAGCTCAAGCTCAACACCGGCATGAACCGGCTCGGCTTCCATCCGGCGGAATACCGCGCCGCCTGGGAGCGCGCGCGCGCCATGCCGTGCGTGGGCAGCATCGTCCATATGACGCATTTCTCCGATGCCGACGGCCCGCGCGGCATCGCCCACCAGGTCGAGGCCTTCGACGTCGCCACCGCCAACCTGCCGGGCGAGGCCAGCCTGTCGAATTCCGCCGCGGTGCTGTGGCATCCGCAGGCACACCGCGCCTGGGTGCGCCCCGGCATCATCCTGTACGGCGCCTCGCCCACCGGCCGCGATGCCGATATCGCCGGCACCGGGTTGCAGCCGGCGATGTCGCTGCACAGCGAGCTGATCGCGGTGCAGGACCTGCAGCCGGGCGATACCGTCGGCTATGGTTCGCTCTTCACCGCGGAGCGGCCGATGCGCATCGGCGTGGTCGCCTGCGGCTATGCCGACGGCTACCCGCGCCACGCCTCGGGCTGGGGCGAGCAGCGTGCGCCGGTGCTGGTCGACGGCGTGCGCACCGAACTGGTCGGGCGCGTATCGATGGACATGCTGTGCGTCGACCTGACGCCGTGCCCGAAGGCGCGCGTCGGCAGCCCGGTCACGCTGTGGGGCCAGGGCCTGCCGATCGACGAGGTGGCGCAGGCCAGCGGCACGGTCGGCTACGAGCTGATGTGCGCGCTGGCGCCGCGCGTGCCGACCACGGTGGCGACCATCACCGCATCGGACAGCGCCGCGCCTGCGATCGCCTGATGTGGCCTGACGTGCTTACCTAGGCAGCACGGTGCGGGCGCAGCGCCGCACGGTTACGCTCTGCACGCGTCCCCAGGCCGCCAAGCCCACTGCACTACCTCCGCGGGCCGGGTCGTTTCCGGCCCGGCCCGATTCTTTCTGCAAGGACCTCCGTTGGCCAAGAGCAAGACTGTCTATACCTGTACCGAATGCGGCGGCACCACGCCGCGCTGGGCCGGCCAGTGCCCGCATTGCCAGCAGTGGAACACGCTGGTGGAGACCGTGGCGGAATCCGCCGCGAACAAGCGCTTCCAGCCGCTGGCGGCATCGGCCACGGTGCGCAAGCTGGCCGAGATCGAAGCCGCCGACGTGCCGCGCTTTTCCAGCGGCATCGACGAGTTCGACCGGGTGCTGGGCGGCGGCCTGGTGTCGGGCGGCGTGGTGCTGATCGGCGGCGATCCCGGTATCGGCAAGTCCACGCTGCTGCTGCAGGCGCTGGCCAACCTGGCCGGACAACGCCGCGTGCTCTACGTCAGCGGCGAGGAATCCGGCGCGCAGATCGCGCTGCGGGCGCAGCGCCTGGGCGTGGAAAGCCCGTCGCTGGGGCTGCTCGCCGAAATCCAGCTGGAGAAGATCCAGGCCACGCTGGAAGTGGAAAAGCCCGAGGTTGCGGTGATCGATTCGATCCAGACGCTGTATTCCGAGGCCCTGACCTCGGCGCCGGGGTCGGTGGCGCAGGTGCGCGAATGCGCGGCGCAGCTCACGCGCATCGCCAAGAGCAGCGGCACCACCATCATCCTGGTCGGTCACGTGACCAAGGAGGGCAGCCTGGCGGGGCCGCGCGTGCTCGAGCATATCGTCGATACGGTGCTGTATTTCGAAGGCGATACCCATTCTTCGCACCGGCTGATCCGCGCCTTCAAGAACCGCTTCGGCGCGGTCAACGAGCTGGGCGTGTTCGCCATGACCGAGCGTGGCCTGCGCGGCATCAGCAATCCGTCGGCGCTGTTCCTGTCGCAGCATGAAGAGACCGTGCCGGGCTCGTGCGTGCTGGTGACGCAGGAAGGCACGCGGCCGCTGCTGGTGGAAATCCAGGCGCTGGTCGATACCGCGCACGTGCCCAACCCGCGCCGGCTGGCAGTGGGGCTGGAGCAGAACCGGCTGGCCCTGCTGCTGGCGGTGCTGCACCGGCACGCGGGCATCGCCTGCTTCGACCAGGACGTGTTCCTGAACGCGGTGGGCGGGGTCAAGATCACCGAACCCGCGGCGGACCTGGCGGTGCTGCTGTCGATCCACTCGTCGATGCGCAACAAGCCGCTGCCGCGCGGCCTGGTGGTGTTCGGCGAAGTGGGGCTGGCCGGCGAGATCCGCCCCAGCCCGCGCGGGCAGGAGCGCCTGAAGGAAGCCGCCAAGCTGGGCTTTACGCTGGCCGTGATCCCGAAGGCCAACGCGCCCAAGCAGAAGATCGACGGGCTCGAAGTGATCGCGGTGGAGCGCATCGAGCAGGCCATCGACCGCGTGCGCCACCTGGACTGAGCCATGGACACCGGCATCGCTTTCGAGACCAGCCGCTTGCGGCTGCGCCAGTGGCGCGATGAAGACTATGCGCCGTTTGCCGCGCTCAATGCCGATGCGCAGGTGATGCGCTATTTCCCGGCACCGCTGACGCGCGCCGAAAGCGATGCGATGGCCGCGCGCTGCCGCGGCCTGATCGCGGACAGGGGGTGGGGCGTCTGGGTGGTCGAACGAAGCGCGGACGATGCCTTCCTGGGCTTCGTCGGACTGCACGAGCCGGCCGCCGCGCTGCCGTTCGCGCCGTGCGTGGAGATCGCCTGGCGGCTGGCGCGGCCGGCCTGGGGCCACGGCTACGCCACCGAGGCGGCGCGCGGCGCGCTCGCTTATGGCTTCGGCCGCCTGGCGCTGGAAGAGATCGTCGCCTTCACCACGCTCGCCAATGCCCGCTCGCGGGCGGTGATGGAACGGCTCGGCATGCGCCAGGATGCCGAGGGCTTCGACCATCCCGCATTGCCGCCGGCACACCCGTTGCGGCCGCATTGCCTGTACCGCCTGCCGCGCGCGGCGTGGCAGGCAGCGGGCACGTGATGCCGATGCGTCGATCCGCCGCGGGTCAGCAGGCCGGCGCCGCATGTGGCGCCGCATGTGACGGCGGATGTGGCGCCGACGGCAGGCGCGGCAAAATCGGTAATAATGCGCAGCACAGCCGCGCCCTCGCACTGACGGCAACGATTTACCGGATCACCTGAGTTCCAATGATGCAAGCCAATTCCCGCGCCTATTTCCTGTTGATTGCCATCGTCTCCTTCGCCCTGGTCGGCGTCGCGCTCTACCTGCAGATCGAAAAGGGCTACCAGCCTTGTCCGCTGTGCGTGATGCAGCGCTTCGCCTTTATCGGCATCGGCCTGTTCTCGCTGCTGGCCGCGGTGGCGCAGAACACGCGCTCGCTGTGGCAGGGCCTGGGCATGCTGTCCGGCATCGCCGGCATCGCGGTCGCGGTCTATCACGTGTCGCTGCTGCTCAATCCCAAGGCCTCGTGCGGCATCGATCCGCTCGAGAACTGGGTCAATGCGCTGCCCACTGCCAAGGTGCTGCCGCAGCTGTTCTACTCCGACGGCCTGTGCACCGCGCCGCTGCCGCCGGTGCTGGGGCTGTCGGTGCCGGCATGGTCGCTGATCTGGCTGTTTGTGCTGACGCTGACGCTGGCGGTGGGGCTGATCCGGAGGGAGAAGAATTTCCGCTGAGCCCGGGATAAGCGAACGATATAAAGAGAAACGGCGCCGTCGGCGCCGTTTCTCTTTTGCGGTGATGCAAGGGAGGGGACTCGAAGCCGAATCCGATCACGCAATCTGCTCGATCTGCTCCTGCAGCTCCAGCCACTTCTCTTCCAGCGTCTCCAGTTCGCCGTTGACCTCGCCCTGGCGCTTGAGCATTTCCATCAGCTTCATCTTGTTGGCCTCGGCATAGCTGGCTTCGTCGGCCATGAACCGGTCGATCTCCTCCCGGGCAGTCTGCAGCACCGCCATCCGCTTCTCGACCTTTTCCAGCTCCTTGGTCAGCGGCTTGCGCAGCGCCGACAAGCGCTGGCGCTCGTCGGCCTCGGCGCGGCGCTGGTCCTTGCGGTTGACCGCAGCCGCGGCCTCGCCGGCGTTTTCCGCCTGGTGCGCGGCGGTGGCGGCATTGCGCTTGGCCGCGGCCTGCTGCAGCAGCCAGTCGCGGTAGTCGTCGAGGTCGCCGTCGAACGGCCGGATGGTGCCGTCGGCGACCAGCATGAACTGGTCGGCGGTGGCGCGCAGCAGGTGCCGGTCGTGCGAGACCAGGATCAGCGTGCCTTCGAACTGCGCCAGCGCCATGGTCAGCGCCTCGCGCGTGTCGAGGTCGAGGTGGTTGGTCGGTTCATCGAGCAGCAGCAGGTTGGGCTTCTGCCAGACGATCAGGGCCAGCGCCAGCCGGGCCTTTTCGCCGCCGGAAAAGGGCTCGATCGGCGTGGTCGCCATGTCGCCGCGGAAGTTGAAGCTGCCGAGGAAGTCGCGCAGCTCCTGCTCGCGCACGTCGGGCGCCAGGCGCGCGAGGTGCTGCAGCGCGGAGTCGTGGTCGCGCAGCGTTTCCAGCTGGTGCTGGGCGAAGTAGCCGATCTGCAGGCCCTTGCCCAGGCGCAGGTTGCCCGTGAGCGGATCCTGGGTGCCGGCCAGGGTCTTGACCAGCGTCGACTTGCCCTGGCCGTTCGCGCCCAGCAGGCCGATGCGCTGGCCGTTCTGGATCGACAGCGCCAGGTTGTGCAGGATGGTGACGGGCGGATCGGCTTCGGCGTAGCCGCAATCGACGCCGTCGAGCACCATCATCGGATTGGGCGCGGCATCGGGCTCGCGGAACTCGAAGGCAAAGCCGGCGGCGACGTGCACCGGCGCCAGGCGCTCCATCTTTTCCAGCGCCTTGACCCGGCTCTGCGCCTGGCGTGCCTTGGTGGCCTTGGCCTTGAAGCGGGTGATGAACGATTCCAGGTGCGCGATTTCCTTCTGCTGGCGCACGTAGGCGGCCTGCTGCTGCGCCATCTGCTGCAGGCGCAGGGTCTCGAACAGCGTGTAGTTGCCGCCGTAGCGGCGCAACTGCTGGTTCTCGATATGCACCGTGACATTGCAGATCGCGTCGAGGAATTCGCGGTCGTGCGAGATCATCACCAGCGTGCCCGGGTAGCGCGCCAGCCAGTCTTCCAGCCAGACGATGGCGTCCAGGTCCAGGTGGTTGGTCGGTTCGTCGAGCAGCAGCAGGTCTGACGGGCACATCAGCGCCTGCGCCAGGTTCAGGCGCATGCGCCAGCCGCCGGAAAACGATGCCACCGGCTGCGACACCTGCGCCAGCGTGAAGCCCAGGCCCAGCAGCAGGGCCTCGGCGCGCGCCGGCGCGGTATAGCCGTCGGCGTCGGCATAGGCGGCATGGGCTTCGCCTTCGGCGCTGCCGTCGCCGCTGGCCTGGGCCGCGGCAATCGCGGCCTCGATCTCGCGCAGCCGGGTGTCGCCGTCGATCACGTAGTCCACCGCGGTGCGGCTGACCGCCGGCGTTTCCTGCGCCACGTGGGCGACGCGCCACTGCGCCGGCACGCTGACATCGCCCCCGTCCGGATGCAGTTCGCCGCGCAGCAGCGCGAACAGCGTCGACTTGCCGCTGCCGTTGGCGCCGACGAGGCCCACGCGCTCGCCCGGGTTGAGCGTCACGCTGGTGTGGTCGAACAGCACCTTGGTGCCGCGCTGAAGGACTAGCTGGTCGATTCGGATCACGAGAGGGGAAATGCCTGAGTGAAAAACAGAAAAAGCGCCGTGAACGCGGGCCGGGGCCGGCGCTGTGGCGCTGGCCCGCATTGTAGCGTTTCCGGTGCGGCGCACGCCGTGCCGGTGCAAGGGGTGCGCCAAGGCGGGTCGAAGCGCGTCGATACATGCACCGTGAAAGTGCCGCGAAAGACGGTGGATCTAGGGATTACCCTTGGTCTGGAAAAACTCTATTTTCTTGGAAGTCGGTTGCGTGTAAATTCATTTTCACAACGACGCGCACCCTGATGCGCTGTCGATCAACCGCTTCCACCATGCCCATTGGCCATTCGATCTCGGACCGCATTGCACGCAGCCTGCCGTCGCTGACGCCGGCGCACCGCCGCATGGCGGAATACGTGCTGGCCAACCTGTTTCGCGCAGCGACCATGCGCATCGACGAATTCGCCGCGGCGGTGGAGGTGTCGGTGGCGACGGCCAACCGCTTTGCCCGCGCACTCGGCTTCGATGGCTATCCGCAGTTCCGGGCCGAGCTGGTGCGCGGTTTCGAAGCCACGCTGGCGCCGGTGGAGCGGCTGCGCAGCGAGCTGGAACGACCCGCCACCGTGGCTGAAGTGTTCGCCGCCTCGCTCGAGGACGCGGCCGCCAATGCCGAAGCCACGCGGCGCGGCATCGATGCGCAGGCGTGCGAGCGCGCGGTTTCGGCCATCCTTGGGGCGCAGCGCGTCTACGTGGCGGGCTTCGGCGCCAGCGGCTTCCTGGCGGGACTGCTGCAGCACGGCCTGGAAATGCATTGCCGCATGGTGACCTCGGTCGCCGGTGCGGGCGGGGCCTCGCACGCGGCGCGCCAGCTGTTCAAGCTGCAGCCGAGCGACCTGCTGATCGTGATCGCCTTCCCGCGCTATGTGACCGATTCCATCGAACTGGCCCAGCGCGTCAAGGCGCACGGCGGCCAGGTGCTGGCGCTGACCGACGGCCCGACCTCGCCGCTGGCGCCGCTGGCCGATATCGCGCTGTATGCGCAGGCCGGCAACCGGCTCTCGGCCAACTCGGATGCCACCGTGCTGGCGCTGATCGAGGCGCTGTGCGGCGCGGTGGCGCACCGGGCCGAACGCCCGGTCAAGGCCGCCGCCGAAATGACCGAATTCCTGCTGCCGTGGCTATATGGCACGCCCGAGGCCGAGCCCGCGCGCCGGTCCGCGCCGATGCCAGTGCAACCCACCGAAGCCAAGACCGGCGCGCGCCGCGCGCGGTCGTCCAACACCCGCAAGTCCTGAGTCCAAGTCTCCTTATGCAAGCAGCTGTCATTGCCATCCACGGCGGCGCCGGCACCATCACCCGCGCGGCGATGGATGCGGCCCGCGAACGCGAATACATCGAAGCGCTGCAACACGTGCTGCAAGCCGGCCAGCGCATCCTGGCCGATGGCGGCAGCGCGCTCGACGCCGTCACCGAGGCGGTGCGCCTGCTCGAAGAATGCCCGCTGTTCAACGCCGGCAAGGGCGCCGTGCTGACCCATGCCGGCACCTATGAACTGGATGCGGCGGTAATGGATGGTGCCACCCTCAATGCCGGCGCGGTGGCCTGCGTCACGCGCCTGCGCAACCCGGTGCTGGCCGCGCGCGCGGTGCTGGAGCACAGCGAGCATGTGCTGTTTGCCGGCGCCGGCGCCGAGGCCTTCGCGCAGGCGCAGGGGCTGGAGCTGGTAGCGCCGGAGTACTACTTCACCCACGCCCGCCACGACCAGTGGCAGCGTGCGCGCGGCAACGCCGGCATGGCGCTGCTCGACCACGACGCCGCGACGCTGGCCGCGCAGCAGGCGCGCGGCACGGAACCGATCGATCCCGACAGCAAGTTCGGCACCGTGGGCGCGGTCGCCTGCGACAGCCGTGGCAATCTCGCGGCGGCCACGTCCACCGGCGGCGTCACCAACAAGCAGGTGGGCCGCGTCGGCGATACCCCGCTGATCGGCGCCGGCTGCTATGCCGACGATGTCGCGGCGGTGTCCGCCACCGGCACCGGCGAAATGTTTATCCGCACCGTGGCCGCGCACGACGTCGCGGCGCAGATGCGCTATGCCGGCCTGCCGCTCGACGAGGCGGCGCGGCGCGTCGTGATGGAAAAGCTGCCCGCGATCCAGGGCCGCGGTGGCCTGATCGCGGTGGACCGGGCCGGCAACGTCACGCTGCCCTTCAACACCGAAGGCATGTACCGCGGTGTCGCCCGGGTGGGCGAGGCCGTCGACGTGTCGATCTACGGCTGACGCGCCGCCTGCCAGGCCGTCCCGCATCCCGCCATACAAGGAGTACCCGTGGTCACTACCCCAGCGCCAGCGCGCGTTCCCGCTTCCGGCATCGTCCTGCCGCCCGAACGCGTCGTCCAGGTGGACGGGCTCAGCGTGCGCTTCGCCACGTCGGAGCGCACTGTCGAGGCCGTGCGCAACCTGTCTTTCCATGTCGATCGCGGCGAGACGCTGGCGGTGGTGGGCGAGTCGGGCTCGGGCAAGTCGGTGACCTCGCTGGCGCTGATGCGGCTGGTCGAGCATGGCGGTGGCAAGATCGCGACGGGCAGCATGGCGCTGCGCCGGCGCGGCGGCGAGGTGATCGACCTCGCGCGCACCGACAACGCCACCCTGCGCAGCGTGCGCGGCGCCGACGTGGCGATGATCTTCCAGGAGCCGATGACCTCGCTCAACCCGGTGTTCCCGGTGGGCGAGCAGATCGCGGAATCGATCCGCCTGCACCAGGGCAAGAGCCGCGCGGCGGCACGGGCCGAGGCGCTGCGCATGCTGGAGCTGGTGCGCATCCCGGAAGCGCGCCGCGTGCTCGAGCGCTATCCGCACCAGCTTTCCGGCGGCATGCGCCAGCGCGTGATGATCGCGATGGCGCTGTCGTGCAAGCCCGCGCTGCTGATCGCAGACGAGCCCACCACGGCGCTGGACGTGACCATCCAGGCCGAGATCCTGCAGCTGATGCGCAGCCTGCAGGCCGAGATGCACATGGGCGTGGTGTTCATCACCCACGACATGGGCGTTGTCGCCGAAGTGGCAGACCGCGTGCTGGTGATGTACCGCGGCGAGAAGGTGGAAGAGGGCACCTCCGACGACGTGTTCCGCGCGCCGGCGCATCCGTACACGCGCGCGCTGCTGTCGGCGGTGCCGCGCCTGGGCGCCATGCGCGGCACCGACCTGCCGGCCAAGTTCCCGCTGCTGCGCCTGGACAGCGCCAGCCCCGAGGCGGCCGCGCCGCAGGATACGGTGGCCCCCGGCGTGGCGCCGATCCTGCGGGTGCAGGACCTGGTCACGCGTTTCGACGTGCCCGGCGGCCTGTTCGGCCGCGTCACGCGGCGCGTGCATGCGGTCGAGCAGGTCAGCTTCGACCTCTATCCCGGCGAGACGCTGGCACTGGTGGGGGAATCCGGTTGCGGCAAGTCCACCACCGGCCGCTCGCTGCTGCGCCTGGTGGAAAGCCAGAGCGGCACCATCGAATTCAACGGGCAGAACATCAGCAAGATGGAAGGGCCGGCGCTGCAGACCCTGCGCCGCAATATCCAGTTCATCTTCCAGGACCCGTTCGCCTCGCTCGATCCGCGCGTGCCGGTCGGCTATTCGATCATGGAGCCGCTGCTGGTGCACAAGGTCGCCAGCGGCAAGGAGGCCGAGCAGCGCGTGGCGTGGCTGCTCGACAAGGTGGGGCTGGACCCGTCGCACGCGGCGCGCTATCCGCACGAGTTTTCCGGCGGCCAGCGCCAGCGCATCTGCATTGCGCGCGCGCTGGCGCTGAACCCCAAGGTGGTGGTGGCGGACGAGTCGGTGTCGGCGCTCGACGTGTCGATCCAGGCGCAGATCGTCAACCTGATGCTGGACCTGCAGCGCGAGCTCGGCATCGCCTTCCTGTTTATCTCGCACGACATGGCGGTGGTGGAGCGCGTCAGCCACCGCGTCGCGGTGATGTACCTGGGCCAGATCGTCGAAATCGGCCCGCGCCGCGCGATCTTCGAGAACCCGCAGCATCCGTACACGAAGAAGCTGATGTCGGCGGTGCCGATCGCCGACCCGGCGCGGCGCCACCTGCGGCGCGAGCCGCTCAACGACGAGATCCCCAGCCCGATCCGCGCGGTCGGCGACGAGCCGGTGGTGCAGCCGCTGGTGCAGGTCGCGGGCAGCGGTGCGCTCGGCCATTTTGTTGCGCGGCACGCCGTTGGCGGCGCCTACTGAAACGGAAGTCAATCCAAGGAGAATCGAGATGTCTGCACGGATGGTTTCGCCCAGGCTGCTGGCCGGGCTGCTTATGGCTGGCGCGGTGGGCGCGCTGGCGCCGGTGTCCGCCTTTGCCGCCAAGGACGCGGTGATGGCGGTCGCTTCCACGTTCACCACGCTGGACCCGTACGATTCCAACGACACGCTGTCGCAGGCGGTCGGCAAGACCTTCTACCAGGGCCTGTTCGGGCTGGACAAGGACATGAAGCTGGTCAACGTGCTGGCCGACAGCCATGACGTCAGCAAGGATGGCCTGGTCTACACCATCAAGCTGAAGAAGGGCATCAAGTTCCACGACGGCACTACGTTTGATGCCGCCGCCGTCAAGGCCAACCTGGACCGCGTCACCAACCCGGCCAACAAGCTCAAGCGCTACACGCTGTTCAACCGCGTGGCCAGGACCGACGTGGTCGATGCCAACACCGTCAAGGTCACGCTGAAGGAGCCGTTCTCGCCGTTCATCAACGTGCTGGCGCATCCGTCGGCGGTGATGATCTCGCCGGCCGCGCTGCAGAAGTATGGCAAGGACATTGCCTTCCATCCGGTCGGCACCGGCCCGTTCGAGTTCGTCGAGTGGAAGCAGCCCGACCACCTGAAGGGCAAGAAATTTGCCGGCTACTGGAAGACCGGCTACCCGAAGATCGACACCATCACCTGGAAGCCGGTGGTCGACAACAACACGCGCGCCGCCATCATGCAGACCGGCGAGGCCGACTTCGCCTTCAGCATCCCGTTCGAGCAGGCCGCGGTGCTGAAGAGCAGCGCCAAGGTGGATCTGATCGCGGCGCCATCGATCATCCAGCGCTACCTGACCATGAACACCATGGTCAAGCCGTTCAACGACCCCAAGGTGCGCCAGGCCATCAACTACGCCATCAACAAGGAGGCACTGGCCAAGGTCGCCTTTGCCGGCTACGCGGTGCCGGCCGAGGGCGTGGTGCCGCACGGCGTGGACTATGCCGAGAAGCTGGGCCCATGGCCGTACGACCCGGCCAAGGCGCGCGCGCTGCTGAAGGAAGCCGGCTACCCCAACGGCTTCGAGACCACGCTGTGGTCGGCCTACAACCACACCACCGCGCAGAAGGTGATCCAGTTCGTGCAGCAGCAGCTGCAGCAGGTCGGCATCAAGGCGCAGGTGCAGGCGCTGGAAGCCGGCCAGCGCGTGGAGAAGGTCGAGAGCGTGCCGAAGCCAGAGGACGCCGGCGTGCGCATCTACTACGTGGGCTGGTCGTCGTCGACCGGTGAATCCGACTGGGCACTGCGTCCGCTGCTGGCCTCGGAGTCGATGCCGCCCAAGCTGCTGAACACCGCCTATTACAAGAACGACCAGGTCGACGCGGACATCGCCGGCGCACTGCGCACCACCGACCGCGGCGAGAAGGCGCGCCTGTACAAGGACGCGCAGGAACGCATCTGGAAGGATGCGCCGTGGGCCTTCCTGGTGACCGAGAAGGTGCTGTTCGCACGCAGCAAGCGCATGAGCGGCGCCTATGTGATGCCGGACGGGTCGTTCAATTTCGATGAGATCGATATCAAGCAGTGAAGGGTGAGAGGCGCGGCGGCGCGCAGCACCAGGCTCGCGCGCGCCGCGGCCAGCCATCCAACAGAGCAGTAGAGCAGTAAGCCGAGAGCGGCCGCCTGCCTCGCGACGCGGGGTTCGCAGGCGGGCGGCCCGCGGCCTTTCTTCATGGTGTGTGATGCTGAATTACTTCCTCAAACGCGTGCTGGGCGTGATCCCCACGCTGCTGATCGTGGCCGTGCTGGTGTTCCTGTTCGTCCACCTGCTGCCGGGCGATCCGGCGCGCCTGGCGGCGGGTCCGGAGGCTGACTCGGCCACGGTCGAACTGGTGCGCAAGGACCTGGGCCTGGACCGGCCCCTGCACGAGCAGTTCGTCAACTTCTTCTCGAACGCGCTGCGCGGCGAGTTCGGCCATTCGCTGCGCACCAAGCGCCCGGTCAGCGAGGAGATCGGCGACCGCTTCATGCCGACGCTGCTGCTGACGGTGGCGTCGATGGCGTGGGCGGTGGTGTTCGGCATGGCCATCGGCATCGGCTCGGCAGTGTGGCGCAACCGCTGGCCGGACCGCTTCGGCATGACGCTGGCGGTTTCCGGGATTTCCTTCCCGGCCTTCGCGCTGGGCATGCTGCTGATGGAGGTGTTCTCGGTGCAGCTGGGCTGGCTGCCGTCGATCGGCGCGGACAGCTGGCAGCACTACGTGTTGCCCTCGGTCACGCTGGGCGCCGCGGTGGCGGCGGTGATGGCGCGCTTTACCCGCGCCTCGTTCGTCGAGGTGCTGCAGGAAGACTTTATCCGCACCGCCCGCGCCAAGGGCGTGCGCGAGACCCTGGTGGTGGCCAAGCACGGACTGCGCAACGCCATGATCCCGGTGGTGACCATGATGGGCCTGCAGTTCGGCTTCCTGCTGGGCGGCTCGATCGTGGTCGAGAAAGTCTTCAACTGGCCCGGCCTGGGACGCCTGCTGGTCGATGCCGTCGAGATGCGCGACTACCCCGTGATCCAGGCCGAGGTGCTGCTGTTCTCGCTCGAATTCATCCTGATCAACCTGGTGGTGGACATGCTCTACACCGTGATCAATCCCACCATCCGCTACAAGTGAGGCCGGCATGACTGAGCTTTCCACGCCCGCCGCAGCGCCAGCGGCATCCGCTACCGCCTCCGCGCCGGAAGCCGTGCGCACACCCTGGACCGAGTTCTGGCGCAAATTCCGCAAGCAGCACCTGGCGCTGGGCGCCGGCGCGTTCGTGCTGGTGCTGGTGGCGATCGCCATCGTGGCGCCGCACATCGTGCCGTACGACCCCGAGAACTTCTTCGACTACGATGCGCTCAACGCCGGCCCGTCGGCCGCGCACTGGATGGGCGTCGATTCGCTCGGCCGCGACATCTTCAGCCGCATCCTGGCCGGCACCCGCATCTCGCTGGCGGCGGGTTTCCTGTCGGTGATCATCGGCGCGGTGATCGGCACCGTGCTGGGCCTGCTGGCCGGCTACTACGAAGGCTGGTGGGACCGCATCGTGATGCGCATCTCCGACGTGCTGTTCGCCTTCCCGGGCATCCTGCTGGCGATCGGCATCGTCGCCATCCTCGGCAACGGCATGACCAACGTGATCTTCGCCGTGGCCATCTTCAGCATCCCGGCGTTCGCGCGGCTGGTGCGCGGCAATACCCTGATGCTCAAGCGGCTGACCTATGTCGAGGCCGCGCGCAGCATCGGCGCTTCGGACTGGACCATCCTGATGCGCCATATCCTGCCCGGCACGGTGTCGTCGATCGTGGTGTATTTCTCGATGCGGATCGGTACCTCGATCATCACCGCCGCCAGCCTGTCGTTCCTGGGCCTGGGCGCGCAGCCGCCCACGCCGGAATGGGGCGCGATGCTCAACGAGGCGCGCGCCGACATGGTCACCGCGCCACACGTGGCGATCTTCCCCAGCCTGGCGATCTTCCTGACCGTGCTGGCCTTCAACCTGCTGGGCGACGGCCTGCGCGACGCGCTCGACCCCAAGATCGACCGCCGCTGAAGATGACTGCTTCCACCCTGGGCGTGCCGCGCGTCGGCAGCCTTCCCGCCGGGCCGCTGGACAGCCTTGCCGACGTCGCCGGCGTCACCGTCGGCCACTGCACGCTGGCCGCGGGCGGCGTGCAGACCGGCGTGACCGTGATCCGCCCGCATGGCGGCGATCCGTACCGCGACAAGGTGCCCGCCGCGGCCACCGTGCTCAATGGCTTTGGCAAGAGCGTGGGGCTGGTGCAGGTGGACGAGCTGGGCGTGCTGGAGACACCGGTGGCGCTGACCAACACCTTTGCGGTCGGCGCGGTGGCGCAGGCGCAGATCCGCGCGGCGGTGGCGGCCAATCCGGACATCGGCCGTGCGCTGCCCACGGTCAATCCGCTGGTGTTCGAGTGCAATGACGGCTACCTGAACGATATCCAGCGCATGGCCGTAGCCGGCCAACACTACGACGCAGCGCTCGCCGGCGCGGGACCCGAGGTCGCGCAGGGTGCAGTGGGCGCGGGCCGCGGCATGTCGGCGTTCGGCGTCAAGGGCGGCATCGGCTCGGCTTCGCGCCTGGCGGGCGGCCATTGCGTCGGCGCGCTGGTGCTGGCCAATTTCGGCACGCCGGAATCGCTGACCGTGGCCGGCCGGCTGGTCGGCCCGGAGCTGGCGCGGCGACTGGCGCTGCCCGGCAGCGCGGCGCAACCGGAGAAGGGCTCGATCATCATGATCGTGGCCACCGATGCGCCGCTGGACGCGCGCCAGCTGCGCCGGCTGTCGCTGCGCGCCGGCGCGGGGCTGGCGCGCACCGGTTCGGTGTTCGGGCATGGCTCGGGCGATATCGCGCTGGCGTTCTCGACGGCGTACACCGTGCCCGACGACGCCGCGCGGCCGATGCCGGCACTGGCGCTGCTGCATGAAACCCTGCTCGACCCGCTGTTCCGTGCCGCCGCGGACAGCGTCGAGCAAGCCATCCTGCATGCCCTGTGGCATGCCGCGCCGGTGCAGGGCCGCGACGGCCACGACCGCGCCGCGCTGCTCGACCTGATGCCTGAACTGCGCCAGAGCTGAGATGAAGATCCTTGTTTCCACCGATATCGAAGGCGTCGCCGGCGTGTTCCACGCCGAGCAGACCCGCGCCGGCAACGGCGAATACGAACGCGCCCGCGCCTGGATGACCGGCGAGGCCAACGCGGCCATCGACGGCGCCTTTGCCGGCGGCGCGGCCGAAGTGCTGGTCAACGATTCGCACGGCGGCTTCCGCAACCTGCTGCCGGACCAGCTCGACCCGCGCGCGCGCGTGGTGCTGGGCAAGCCGCGCTACCTGGGCATGATGGCGGGGGTCGAGGCCGGCGTCGACGGCGTGCTGATGATCGGCTACCACGGCCGCGCGCAGAGCCGCGGCGTGCTGGCGCACACCATCAACAGCAGCGCCTTTGCGCGGGTCTGGCTCAACGGCAAGGAGCTCGGCGAGGCCGGGCTGTACGCGGCGCTGGCCGGCGAGTTCGGCGTGCCGGTGCTGATGGCCAGCGGCGACGACGTGTTCGTCCAGGAAACCCATGCGCTGATGCCGTGGGTGCGCTATGTCGAGACCAAGACCGCGGGCGGCTTCGGCAGTGGCGCCTCGCTGTCGCCGGCGGCCGCGCGCGAAGCCATTGCCGCGGCGGCAGCGAGCGCGGTGCGCGGGCGCGCGCAGGCGCAATGCCTGCGCATCGCCGCGCCGGTGTCCTGCACGCTGCAGACGCAGACGCCGGCGCACGCCGACCTGTTCTGCCAGTGGCCGACGCTGGAGCGGCGCGACGGCGTGACGCTGTCGTTCCAGGCCGATTCGGTGCAGGCCGCGGTGCGCATGCTGAACTGCCTGTCGGCGATGTCGTTCATGCTGAAGTAGGCCGGCCCCGCCTGGGGCGCGCCGCGCGGATCGGCGACAATGGCGGGTCGAGCAACAGGCAGGCAATACGCAACGCATGACCCAGGCACACGGCGGGGGCTGGATCCCCGTACGCAAGGACTTCGTCGATCCCGCCACGCGCTGCCACGCGCGCGGCGCCAGCCGCCGCCATCACGGCTTTCCGGATGGCCGCGCCTACATCCTGCGCGACGCCGCCGGGCACGAATACCCGTTCGGCGAGGACTGCGCGCGCGCCGCGCTGGCGCAGCCGGGCTTGCTGGGGCTGGTGCCGGACTATACCGAACGCGACATGGTGCCGCGCACGGCCTGGCCGGAGCCGGCGCCGGGCCCGCGCCGGCGCGACCCCGCGCAGGCCCGGGCGGCCGAGCACGCCGCGGCGATCCGCTACCTGGTGCTGCGCATGGAGAAGGTGGCCGCGGTGCCGCGCGTGCAGCCCACCGTGCGCTTCCCGGCGCTCGAGGACGTCTACGCGCAATACCAGCGCAGCGGTGACATCGCGCCGGCGCAGGTGCGCCGCATCCTGGCGATCGAGCGCAGCCCGTCGACGCCGCCGCGCCTGCGCGCGATCAACCTGCTCGACGTCTATACCGCGCATGTGAAGCTGGAACGGCTGATCGCGGCATCCACCAGCGTCGACAACATCCGCTTCCTGCGCAGCCTGCATGACTGGCTGGCGCGGCACCTGGTGCTGACCGCGGGGCAACTGGCCGCGGCCGGGATCGCGATGCATCCGCAGGCGTTTACGTCGGCCGGCATCTGGGGGCCGGAAGCCGAACCGCCGGCCGCGGCGGGCAGATTCCAGTCCGGGACGCTGTTCTAGCCGCGACTGGCGAGACCCGCCGAATTGGCGTCTAATGCCTGCATCGCATCCGCGGGTGACGCCATGAGCCATTTTTCTCGCAGCTACGCCGAAGCGCGCAAGACCTTCCTGGACGCCGCCCGCGGCGCCGGCGCCGCGCTGGCGCAATTTCCGCATCCCACCCGGCGCGGCAGTGCCGGCGAAGACCTGGCGATCGACGTCGCGCTGGCCGGCGCGCCCGAGGCCGGGCGCTGCATCATGGTGACCTCGGGCACGCACGGTGCCGAGGGCTTTGCCGGCTCCGGGGCGCAGGCGGCGCTGATGCACGACGCGGCGCTGCTTGCCGATTGCGCCGCCGCCGATGCCTGCCTGCTGCTGGTGCATGCGGTCAATCCCTATGGCTTCTCCCATCTGCGCCGGGTCAACGAGGACAACGTCGACCTGAACCGCAATTTCATGGATTTCACGCAGCCGCTGCCGCATAACGCCGCCTATGCCGAGATCGCGCCGCTGCTGCTGCCGGCGCAATGGCCGCCGTCCGAGGCCGACCAGGCACGGCTGATGAAGGCGGTGGCCGAGCGCGGCATGGCGTGGTACCAGGCCGCGGTCAGCAGCGGCCAGTACCAGGATCCGGGCGGCATGTTCTACGGCGGCGACAAGGCCACCTGGAGCAACTACACGCTGTGCCGCATCCTGGCGCGCTTCGGCGCCGGCCGCGCGGCACTGCGCTGGATCGACGTCCATACCGGCCTGGGCCCGTGGGGCTACGGCGAGCCCATCCACATGGGCCCGGACACGCCCGAATCGATCACGCGCACGCGCGCCATCTGGGGCGAGCGCGTGACCTCGATCTACGATGGCTCGTCCACCTCGGCCAACCTGACCGGCCTGGCCTGGCACGCCGTGCCGCAGACCCTGCCGGCGGTGGACTATGCCGGCATCGCGCTGGAGTTCGGCACGCTGCCGGTGGGCGAGGTGCTGGATGCCCTGCGCGGCGACCACTGGCTGCACCGGCACCCCGAGGCCGACGAGAACCAGCGCGCGCTGGTGCGCCAGGCGATGTGGCGCGCCTTCTATGGCGATGCCGACGACTGGCGCGACGGCGTGGTGGCGCAGGTGACCGACGCCGTGCGCAACACGATCGCGTCGGCCTAGCGAGTGGGGTTCAGGCAGCAGGCGTCATCTGGTATTGTCCGGGCTTGGCGATAGAGTGCCGAGCCAGGCACTGCCGCCATGCCCTGGCCGGGGCGTGCCGCGGCCGGGCCAGGAGCCATACCAACACCAAGAACAAGACGGACGCGACCGCCGCGCGGAGCGCTTCCGGCATCAGCTCGGCAGGGAGGCCGGTGCGATGACGCTCTACGAACTGAAGCCCAGGTTCCAGGCCTGGCTGCGTCCCATGGTGCAAGACCTGGCCCAGCGCGGCGTGACCGCCAACCAGGTCACGCTGGCCGCCGCCGCGGGCTCGCTCGCGGTCGGCGTGCTGGCCGCGTTGGCCATGCTGGTGGCCGAAACGCCGGCGCTGTTCCTGCTGTTTCCCCTGTGGTTGTTCGCGCGCATGGCGCTCAATGCCATCGACGGCATGCTGGCGCGCGAGCATGGCCAGCAAAGCGTGCTGGGCGCCTACCTGAACGAGCTTGGCGACATGGTCTCGGACCTGGCGCTGATCCTGCCGCTGGCCGCGCTGCCCGGTTTCAGCCTCGGGCAGGTGGGCACCTTCGCGCTGCTGGCGCTGATGGTCGAAGCGGCCGGACTGATCGGCCCGCTGGCCGGCGCCAGCCGGCGCTACGACGGCCCGCTGGGCAAGAGTGACCGCGCCTTCGCGGTGGGCGCGATCGCGCTGTGGGCCGGCCTGGGGCTGGGCTTCGGCGCGGCCGCCAGCTGGCTGTGGCTGCTGCTGTCGCTGCTGTCGCTGCTGACCATGGCCAACCGGGTGCGCCGCGGCATTGCCGAGGCGCAGTCCCGCCTTGCGGAGTAGCGAGAGATGGACCGACTGTCGACCCGCCAGCCGCTGCAGCGGCAATTCGAGACCCATGACGGCCAGGCGCTGTTCTATCGCCACTGGCCGGCGGTGGAGGGCCCCGCGCGCGGCGCCGTGGTGCTGTTCCACCGCGGCCACGAGCATTCCGGCCGGGTCGCCCACCTCGCCGACGAGCTCAACCTGCCCGGCTACGACATCTTCGCCTGGGACGCGCGCGGCCATGGCCAATCGCCCGGCGAGCGCGGCTACAGCCCCAGCCTGGCGGATTCGGTGCGCGACATCCAGACCTTCACCGCGCATATCGCCGAAGTCCACGGCATCCCGCTGGAACGCACCGCGGTGATCGCGCAGAGCGTCGGCGCGGTGCTGGCCGCGACCTGGGTGCACGACTACGCGCCGCCGATCCGCGCGCTGGTGCTGGCGTCGCCGGCGTTCAAGGTCAAGCTCTACGTGCCGTTCGCGCGGCCGGGGCTGAAGCTGATGCAGCGCCTGCGCGGAAAGTTCTTCGTCAACAGCTACGTCAAGGCAAAATTCCTGACGCACGATCCCGGGCGCATTGCCAGCTATGACAGCGATCCGCTGATCACGCGCCCGATCGCGGTCAATATCCTGCTGGACCTGTACCAAACCGCCGAGCGCATCGTCGCCGATGCGGCCGCCATCACGGTGCCGACGCAGCTGCTGATCTCCGGCGCCGACTGGGTCGTGCACCGCGGGCCGCAGGACCGCTTCTTCGAGCGCCTGGGTTCGCGCACCAAGGAACGCATCGTGCTGGACGGTTTCTACCACGACACCTTGGGCGAGCGCGACCGCAAGCGGGCAGTCGATGCCGCGCGCGGCTTTATCCTGCGCGAATTCGACACGCCGTCGGTGCCGCGCTCGCTGCTGGATGCCGACCAGATCGGCCCGTTCCGCGAGGAGGCGGACCGGCTCGCGTCGGCGCCGGGCGCACTGGCCGCATGGTACTGGCGCGCGGCGCGGGCCAACCTGAAGCTGGGCGGGATGCTGTCGGACGGGGTGCGGCTGGGCCATGAGACCGGCTTCGACTCGGGCTCCACGCTCGACTACGTTTACCGCAACACGCCGTCCGGCCGCGGCGCGCTGGGCCGGCTGGCCGACCGGCAATACCTCGACGCGATCGGCTGGCGCGGCATCCGCCAGCGCAAGGTCCACGCCGAGGCGCTGATCGCCGAGGCCGTGCGGCGCCTGCGCGCGGCCGGCATGCCGGTGCGCATGCTCGATATCGCCGCCGGGCACGGGCGCTACGTGCTCGAAGCACTGGGCGCGCTGGAGGGCGGCGCGACCGCGGTCGAGTCGATCGTGCTGCGCGACTACAGCGCGCTGAACGTGGAGCAGGGCCGTGCGCTGATCGCTGCCAAGGGCCTGCAGCACGTGGCCCGCTTCGAGCAGGGTGATGCCTTTGACGGCGACAGCCTGGCCGCGCTGGCGCCGCCACCGACCCTGGCGGTGGTGTCCGGCCTGTACGAGCTGTTTCCCGACAACGCCATGGTGCGGCGCTCGCTCGATGGCCTGGCGCGCGCGGTGCCGCCGGGAGGCTACCTGGTCTATACCGGCCAGCCCTGGCATCCGCAGCTGGAGTTCATCGCGCGCGCGCTGACCAGCCATCGCGCCGGCGCCGCCTGGGTGATGCGGCGCCGCTCGCAGGCCGAGATGGATGAACTGGTGCGGACCGCGGGCTTCGACAAGGTCACGCAGCGCATCGACCCGTGGGGCATCTTCACCGTCAGCCTGGCGCGCAGGCGCGGCGCATGAGCACGGTGCCTGCCGGCGCCGCCGCGCACCCCCGGTGGCCGTGGGGCCTGGCCTGCCTGCTGCTCGCGCTGGCCGGCGCGTTCTTCTTCTCCAGCTATGGTTTCGCCAACTGGCTGGCGAGCCAGCGCGCCGACGTGCCGTCGTTCTACTACGAATGGGAGCGCGGCATTCCATTCCTGCCCTGGACCATCGTGCCGTACTGGTCGATCGACCTGCTGTACGGCATCTCGTTCTTCCTGTGGCGCAGCCGCGCGGCGCTGCTGACGCACGTGAAGCGGCTGGTGCTGGCGCAGCTGGTGTCGGTGGCGTGCTTTATCGCCTTCCCGCTGCGCTTCAGCTTTGCCCGGCCCGCTGCCGACGGCCTGCCGGGCCAGCTGTTCACGCTGCTGGGCGGCTTCGACCTGCCGTTCAACCAGGCGCCGTCGCTGCATATCAGCCTGCTGGTGATCCTGTGGGTCGCCTTCGCGGCGCATCTGCGCGGCGGCTGGCGCTGGCTGCTGCATGGCTGGTTTGCGCTGATCGGGGTGTCGGTGCTGACCACCTGGCAGCATCACCTGATCGACGTGCCCACCGGCGCGCTGGTGGGCTGGCTGTGCGTCTACCTGTTGCCGATGCGGCTGCCCGCAGCCGCGGCCGGCGCGCCCGATGCACGCACGCGGCAGCTGTCGCGCCGCTACGGCGTGGGGGCGCTGGTGGCCCTGTTGTGCGCGGTGCTCGCGGTGGGGGCATCGGTGACGCTGGCGTTCCTGCTGCTGTGGGCCGCGCTGGCGCTGGCGTGCGTGGCGCGCATCTACGCGCTGGCGGCGCCGGCGTGGTTCCAGAAGGACGGCGACGGCATCATGGCGCCGGGCGCGCGCTGGGTGCTGGCGCCTTACCTGCTGGGCGCCTTTCTCAATTCCCGCTGGTGGACGCGGCGCGCGCCGCAGGCCAGCGCGATCGCGCCGGGGGTCTGGGTGGGACGCTACCCGACGCCGTCCGAGCTGCGCGCGCTCGGCGCGGATGCGGTGCTCGACCTCAGCGCCGAGCTGCCGCGCGCGGCCACTTTGCCCGGCCTGGCGTATCGCTGCGTACCGGTGCTGGACCTGACCGTGCCCACGCCGCAGCAGCTCGCGCAGGCGGTGGCGCAGCTCGATGCCTGGCAGCGGCAGGGACGCCGCGTGCTGGTGAGCTGCGCGCTGGGCTATTCGCGCAGCGCGCTGGTCGCGGCAGCCTGGCTGGCGCGGCGGCAGGGGCAGCGCGACGCCGGCGCCGCGCTGGCATCGCTGCGCCAGCATCGGCCCGCCGTGGTGCTCGGTCCGGAACATGCGGCGGCGCTGCAGCATTGCCTCGACCGTGCTGACACGCAGGAGCCTGCCGATGGCGGCTGACCGGGACGCTGACCTGGCGCGCCGCACCGATGCCTGGATTGCGCACGCCGTGACGGGCGCGCTGGCGGGGGCCGCGTGGCTCGGCGCGGCCGGACTGGCATTGGCCATGCTGGCGGCCGTGCTGGGTGCGGGCGCCGCAAGCGCGCGCTGGCCGGCGGCGCTGGCGCTGCTGCTGGCGCTGCCGCAGCTGTGGCTGCTGCTGCGCGTTGCCATCGACCATCGCCTGTTCGGCGCGCTCGCGGCCGGCGCCCCGGACCAGCCCGAGCTGACCCGGCTCGATGCCGCGCTGCTCGAACTGGGCTGGATGCCCGCCGCGCGCGCCGCACGCCCGTTGCCCGAGCGCGCCCGCGGCGCACTGCGCCTGGTGCGCGCCAGCGCCGCGCTGACCGTGTGCCAGCTGCTGCTGGCCTTGCTATCGCTGATCCTGAGGTAACCAACCATGTGGCTTGCCCGCGCGACCGCGCGCGCCATCATCGTCTTCGCCCGGCTGCTGACGGGCATGCGCGCCAACTGGCAGGGCTGCATCCCGGCCGCGGTGCAGCGCGTCTACTTTGCCAATCACAGCAGCCACGGCGATTTCGTGCTGATCTGGGGCTGCCTGCCGCCCGACCTGCGCACGGCCACGCGGCCGGTGGCGGGCGCGGATTACTGGCAGACATCGCCACTGCGCCGCTTTATCGGCCGGGACGTGTTCCGCGCGCTGCTGATCGACCGCACCCGCAGCGATCCTGGCAGCGACCCGGTGGCACTGATGCAGGCGGGCCTGGCGGCGGGCGATTCGCTGATCCTGTTTCCCGAAGGCACGCGCAACACCACCGACGCGCGCCTGCTGCCGTTCAAGAGCGGCATCTACCACCTGGCGCGGGCCTGCCCGGAGGTCGAGTTCGTGCCGGTGTGGATCGACAACCTGAACCGCGTGATGCCCAAGGGCGAAGTGGTGCCGGTGCCGCTGCTGTGCACCGTGACTTTCGGCCAGCCGCTGCGGCTGGCCGCCGACGACAGCAAGGAAGCGTTCCTTGCGCGCTGCCGCGACGGCCTGCTCGCGCTGGCCCCCGAACTGGAATGAATGCCATGCCCACCCTGCACTGGAGCCGCGAAACCTGGCTGCTGTTCGGCGGCCTGTTCGGTGTGCTGCTGCTGGCTTCCACCGTGACCGCGCTGCTGCGCTGGCGCGTGGCGGGCGGCGGCCAGCACGCGGTGATCGACAACCTGGGACAGCGCGTGTCGGCCTGGTGGTGGATGATCGGCATCATGGGCGTTGCCTTTGCGCTGGGGCGCACCGCGGTGATCGTGCTGTTCTACCTGCTGTCGTTCTTTGCGTTGCGCGAGTTCGTCACCATCATCACCACGCGGCGCGGCGACCATCGCGCCATCGTCGCCGCGTTCTTCGTGTTCCTGCCGCTGCAGTACGTGCTGGTCTATATCGGCTGGTACGGCATGTTCTCGATCCTGATCCCGGTCTATGCCTTCCTGGTGCTGCCGATCCTGGCCGCGCTGTCGTCCGAGACCACGCGCTTCCTGGAGCGCTGCGCGGGGGTGCAGTGGGCAGTGATGGTGTGCGTGTTCTGCATTTCGCACGTGCCGGCGCTGCTGACGCTGCCGATCCCGGGCTTCGATGGCCGCAACCTGCTGCTGATCGCCTTCCTGGTGATCGTGGTGCAAGGCAGCGACGTGCTGCAGTACGTGTGGGGCAAGCTGTGCGGCAAGCGCAAGATCGCGCCGCTGCTGTCGCCGTCCAAGACCGTCGAGGGCTTTGTCGGCGGGGTTGCCAGCGCCACCGCGCTGGGCGCCGCGCTGTGGTGGATCACGCCGTTCTCGCCGTGGCAGGCCGGCGCGATTGCGCTGGTGATCGCGCTGATGGGCTTCCTCGGCGGCCTGGTGATGTCGGCGATCAAGCGCGATCGCGGCATCAAGGACTGGGGCCACATGATCCAGGGCCACGGCGGCATGCTCGACCGGCTCGACTCGGTGGTGTTCGCCGCGCCGGTGTTCTTCCACATCACGCGCTATTGGTGGGTGCCCTGAGCGCAAGCGCTGCGCCGCGGCGACGTCACAGCGCGGTTTCCGCGCACCACGCCACCACGGCATCGCGGAAGTCCTGGCAGATCGGCGACAGGTAGCCGTCCGCGCGCCACAGCACGGCCAGCTCGTGCTGCCAGGACGTGCCCGGAGCGTCGATCGCGGCCAGTCCCTGGCCCTCGGCCTGGCGCAGCATGCGCGGCGGCATGATGCCGAGCAGGTCGGAGTGCCGCAGCAGTTCGCCGAAGGCGACCGGCGACGCCGTGCTTTCCACCGCCACGCGCGGCGGCGGCAGCCCGACCGCGGTAAACCGTTGTTCCAGCCACTGGCGCAGGTACAGCGAGCTGGCCGGCACCACCCAGCGTTCGCCGGCGAGGTCGGCCAGCGTGCGGAAGCCGTCGCGGCGCGGGTGGGCGCTGCGGCACACGATCTGCATGCTGAGCGGCCCGAGCGGCAGCCAGGCCACGTCTGCCGGCACGCTGGCGGGGCGCGCCGCCAGGATCAGGTCGGCTTCGCCGTTCTGCAGCATCGCCAGCAGGCGCGCGCTCAGGTGGGTCTCGATCGAGAACGTGGCCAGCGGCCGGCTCAGGAAGAACTGCGCCAGCAGCGGCGACAGCAGCGACGGCAGCAGGTAGGGGATGGCGCCCAGGCGCACCGTGCCCGCGCGCGCGGCGCGCTGCTCGGCCAGTTCGCTGCGCATGTCGCCGGCGGCCAGCGAGATCCGGCGCGCATGCGCGGCCAGGGTGCGGCCCGCGCCGGTCGGCACCAGCCCGCGCGGGGTGCGCTCGAACAGGGGCATGCCGGCTTCGCCTTCCAGCCGCGCCAGGGTCTTGGACAGGCCGGACTGGGTCATGCCCAGGGTGTCGGCGGCGCGGTGCAGGTTACCCTGGTCGATCACCACCAGGAAGGCTTCTAGATCCTCGAATCGCATGGGCGGAATGGCGCTGGGGGTGCGGGCCATTGTAGCGCCATGCCTGCCAGGACTTGGCTCGCGCCGCCCGGGAATCGCGCCGGCCCGGACGCTGGCCTAGACTGCGTGGCATCCCTCGCGCACCGCACTGCAGTGGACACTGCGGCGGGCACTACAGAAGGGAGCCAGACAGGAGACCCATCGATGCCATACCGTTTCGCATGGCTGCGCGCAGCCATGGCCGCCATATTGCTGGCCACCGTTCCCACCTTGATGCCGGCCGCAGCCGCGGCCGCCGATCCCGCCCCTGCCGAACCGTATCCGTCGCGGCCGCTGACCATCGTGGTGCCGTCGGTGGCGGGCAACGTCAACGATGCCGTGGCGCGGCTGATCGGCCAGGAACTGACCAAAAGCTGGGGGCAGCCCGTGATCGTCGACAACAAGCCTGGCGCGGGCACCACCACCGGCACCAAGTATGTCGCCAGGGCGCCCAGGGACGGCTACACCGCGCTGCTGACTTTCACCGCGCACGTGCAGAACCCGTCGCTGTACCGCGGCATCGGCTATGACCCGATCGCGGATTTCACGCCGGTCAGCGAGGTGGCGATCTCGTCCACCATGCTGGCGGTGTCGCCGGACTTTCCTGCGCGCACGCTGCCGGAGGTGGTGGCGCTGCTCAAGGCCAATCCCGGCAAGTACCCGTATGGTTCCTACGGCGCCGGCACCACCGGGCATATCCTGGGCGAGCTGTTCAAGCGCGAGGCCGGCCTGCAGATGGAGCACGTGGCCTACAAGGGCGGCGCGCCGCTTGCCACCGACCTGGCCGCGGGGCATGTGAAGCTCGGCTTTATTGCCGTGGGCACGGCGATGCCGCTGCTGCAGGGCGGCAAGCTGGTGCCGGTGGCGCTTGCCGGTGCCGAGCGCTCGGCCTTGCTGCCCAGGGTGCCGACCTTCCGCGAGGCCGGCTACCAGGGCTTCGAGCCGGATGCGTGGATGGGCCTGCTGTTCCCGGCCGGCGTGCCCAGGGCGAGGGTCGACGCGCTGTCGCGCGAGGTCGCGCGCATCGTGCGCCTGCCGGAGGTCGCCAGGAAGATGCAGGACCTGAACCTGGTGCCGGTGGGCGGCACGCCGGAGGCCTTCGCCACGGTGCTGAAGAACGACCGCGACAAATGGAGCCGCATCATCCGCGATGTCGGCATCACGCTGGAGTAAGGGATTGACCATGCAAGGCAACGACTACCTGGGACTGGTCTGCTCGCGCTGGTGCCACTGGAGCGAACTGGAACTGCAGCGCCTGCCGCGCCAGCCGCTCGGGCCGGGGCAGGTGCGCATCCGCGTGCGGCATGCGGGCGTCGGCTTTGCGCTCAGCCTGTTCGTGTCGGGCAAGTACCAGCGCAAGCCGCCGTTGCCGTTCACGCCCGGCACCGAAGCGGCTGGCGAGATCCTGGAGGTCGCGCCGGACGTGACGCGGCTGCACGTGGGGCAGCGCGTGGCGGCGGCGATGGACTGGGGCGGCCTTGCCGAAGAAGTCGTGACGACCGCGGACACGGTTTATCCGGTGCCGGATGGGCTCGCCCTCGCGCACGCCGCCGCGCTGCCGATCACCTACGGCACGGTGTGGGCCGCGCTGGCCTGGCGCGCGGCGCTGCAGCCGGGCGACACCATGCTGGTCCACGGCGCCAGCGGCGCGCTGGGCACGGCGGCGGTGCAGGTGGGCAAGCTGATGGGCGCGCGCGTGATCGCCACCGCCAGCACCGCGGCCAAGCGCGAAGCCGCACTCGCCAACGGCGCTGCGCATGCACTGCCTGCCGATGCCGAGACGCTGGCGGCATCGGTCAAGGCGCTGTGCCCGGCTGGCGGCGCCGACGTGGTGTTCGACCCGGTCGGCGGCGACCTGTTCGATGCCTCGCTGCGCTGCGCGGCACCGGGCGCGCGGCTGCTGTCGATCGGCTATGCCAGCGGCCGTATCCCCTCGGTGCCAGCCAACCTGCTGCTGGTGAAGAACCTGACGCTGGTCGGCTTCAACTACGGCTACTACATCGGCTGGGGCCTGACCGACGAGCGCCGGCGCTTTGCGCCGCGGGTGCAGGCCATGGTCGGCGAGATCATGCAGGCGGCCGCCAGCGGCCGGCTGGCGCCGCCGGTACTGCAGCACTTTGCGCTGGGCGACTGGCTCGACGCGGTCGACACCGTCATGTCGCGCCGTGCCATCGGCAAGGTCATGCTGGATATCTGAACGGAGCCAACTTATGCACGATGCAACCGTGGCGAGCGAGGACCACGCCATGTTCGACGGCCTGACCGTGCTCGACCTGAGCCAGGGCATTGCCGGCCCGTACTGCGGGCTGATCCTGCGCCAGCAGGGCGCGCGCGTGATCAAGGTCGAGCCGCCGGGCGGCGACTGGTCGCGGCAGATGGGGCGCATCCGCGCCGGCCAGACCGCGATCGCGGTCGCCTGCAACGCGGGCAAGGAAAGCGTGGTGCTGGACGCGCGCAGCGCCGACGGCCGCGCCGCCATCGGCCGGCTGGCGCAGCGCGCCGACGTGGTGATCCAGAACTTCCGCCCGGGTGTGGCCGAGCGCATGGGCGTCGGCTACGAGGCGCTGGCCGCGCACAATCCGGCGCTGGTCTATGTCTCGATCTCGGGCTACGGCCATGCCGGGCCGCTGGCAAACCGGCCCGCGGTGGATACCACCATGCAGGCCTACAGCGGCCTGATGCACCTGAACCGCGATGGCGCCGGCCAGCCGCGCCGCATCGCCTTCTTCATGGTCGACCTGGCCACCGGGCTGTACGCATCGCAGCAGGCGTCGGCGGCGTTGTACAAGGCCGCGCGCAGTGGCCACGGCCGGCATGTGCGGCTGTCGCTGCTGGAGACCAGCGCCGCGCTGCAGTCCTACCTGATGGTGGACGACGCCATGTTTCCCGACGCCGAGCTGGCGGCGGCCAACGCGCCCACCGGGCTGTTCGAGGCGGCCGATGGCGCGCTGTACCTGAGCATGCTCAACGACGCGATGTTCCTGCGGCTGGCCGCGCTGCTCGGATGCGATGACTGGCTTGCCGATACCACGCTGCACAGCAGCGCGGGCCGGCTGCCGCGGGCGGCGGAGCTCGGCCGGCGCGTGGCGCAGGCGCTGGCCGCGCAGCCGCTGGCGCACTGGGAGGCGCTGCTGACCGAGCACGATGTGCTGTTCGCGCGCGTCGGCCATGCGCGCGACCTGCTGCAGAGCGCGCAGTGCGCGCAGGCGGGCGTGTTCGGCCGGCTGCCGCTGGCAGGGATAGGCGAGGTGCCGTGGGCCAACCTGCCGGGCATGGCTGGACGAGAGGGGCCGGCAGGGAATGCGCCGGTGCTTGGCCAGCATACCGGGGCGGTGCTGGCCGAGTTCGGCATCGGCGCCTGAAGCGGATCCGCAAAAGAAAAACGGACGGTGCGCGATGCGTACCGTCCGTGTTCCCTTGTGCGTTGGTAGGCTCGATTGGACTCGAACCAACGACCCCCACCATGTCAAGGTGGTGCTCTAACCAGCTGAGCTACGAGCCTAGCGAAGGCGCGAATTATAGAGAGCCCTTTACGATTGCGCAAGCACCCCGCGCGACTTTTTGCGTGGGTGCCTGGCGCGGCGCGTCAGGTCGCGGCGACGCGGTCGCGCAGTTCGCGCTTGAGCACCTTGCCGATGGCGCTGCGCGGCAGACTCTCCACCTCGTGGATCGCCGCCAGCCGCTGGGTCTTGCCAAGGCGTTCATTGGCCCACGCCAGCACCTCCTGCGCGCTGGCGCCGCCGCCGGCGCGCAGCGCGACAAAGGCCACCGGGGTCTCGCCCCAGCGCTCCGACGGCACGCCGACCACCGACACGTCGGACACCGCCGGGTGCTCGCGCACCACCGCCTCCAGATCGCTCGGGTAGATGTTGAAGCCGCCCGAGATGATCATGTCCTTCTTGCGGTCCAGCAGCACCAGGAAGCCGTCTTCGTCGAAGCGGCCGATATCGCCGGTGCGGATAAAGCGCTGGCCCTGCGCATCATGCCATTCGGTCTCGGCGGTCTTTTCGGGCTGGTTGTGGTAGCCGTTCATCATCGCCGCCGAGCGGCCCACCACTTCGCCGGTGCTGCCGGGCGGCAGCTCGCGGCCGTCCTCGTCGATGATGCGCACGTCGGCGCCGGTGGCGGGGCGGCCGACGGTGTGCAGCTTGTGCGGGAACTGGTCGGCGAACAGCAGGCAGCCGCCGCCGCCTTCGGTCATGCCGTAGAGCTCGGTCAGCGCGCCGGGCCAGCGCCGCAGGATCTCGGCCTTCAGCGCCGGGCTGCACGGCGCGCTGGTGCAGAACTTGTGCTGGAAGGCGGACAGATCGTGCTGGTCGAACGCCGGATGCGCCAGCAGGCGCTGGTACTGCACCGGCACCAGCATGGTGTGGGTGACGCGATGCCGCTGCGCCAGCGCCAGGTACTGGCCCGCATCGAACTTGGCCATCAGGATGGCCGTGCCGCCCAGGCCGATGGTGGGGAAGAAGCTGGCCAGCGTGGTGTTGGAATACAGCGGCGTCGACAGCAGCGTGATCGCGTGCGTGCCATAGCCGGTGGCGGCGCCGCGCGACACGTGGGCCCAGCGCATGCCGTGCGACTGCACGATGCCCTTGGGCGCGCCGGTGGTGCCGGATGAATAGATGATGTTGAGCGGCAGCTCCGGGCGGATCTCGGGTTCCGCCACGGGCGTGCCGGCGGGCGCCAGCCAGTCCGCGTACGGCACGCCCGCGTCGCTGCCGTCGAGCGCGACCACCGGCGTGCCGGCCAGACTGGCGCGCACCGGCGCCAGCACGTCGGTGACGCTGGCGTCGGTGAACACAATGCGCGCGCCAGCGTCGGCAATCATGCCCGCCAGGCTGTCGGGCGTGGACGACGGCGCCAGCGGCGCGACCACCACGCCGGCGCGCACCGCGCCCAGGTATACCGCGGCGTATTCGATCGACGACGCGGCGCAGATGGCGATGGCTTCGCCGGGCCGCACGCCATCGCGCGCCAGCGCCGCGGCAATGCGGTCCATGGCCGCGTCGAGCCCGGCGTAGTCGAGCACGCGTTCGCCATGCATCAGCGCGGGTTGGGCCGGGCGCTGCGCGGCATGCTCGCGCACGAGCACGGACATGGTGGTGAAAGGACGTTGGAGCGGAGTCGGTTGGGTCATGTGGGGCAGTGTGGGTGGATGCGGCAAGCCTTACTGGATCTGCGCGCCGGAGTCCTTCACCACCTTGCTCCAGCGGTTGATCTCGGCGTCGATATGGGTGCGCAGCGCGGCGGGTGTCGAGCCCACCGGTTCATAGCCGTTGGCTGCCAGCGTGGCCTTGAGCTCCGGCTGGCGCAGCACGGTGGCAATCTCGGTGCTGAGCCGGTCGATCACGGGCTGCGGCGTGCCGGCCGGTGCCAGCATCGCGTACCAGCCGGTGATGCTGATGCCGGGCACGCCGG
Organism: Cupriavidus sp. SS-3; assembly: GCF_035818815.1. Lineage (NCBI taxonomy): Bacteria > Pseudomonadati > Pseudomonadota > Betaproteobacteria > Burkholderiales > Burkholderiaceae > Cupriavidus > Cupriavidus sp. SS-3. The sequence goes on along the minus strand of NZ_JAYLVT010000004.1, from coordinate 151,204 downwards.
CCTCGGCCAGCGTCGGCACCTCGGGCGCGACCGCGGCGCGCTGGCTGCCGGTGACGGCGAGCGCGCGCAGCTTGCCGCTCTTCACGTGCGGCAGCGTGGTCGAGATACTGTCGAAGGTGAGCTGGACTTCACCCGACAGCATCGCCGTGACCACCTGCGCGCTGCCCTTGTACGGCACGTGAGTCATCTTGATGCCCGCCACCGAATCGAACAACTCGCCGGCCAGGTGGCCGGTATTGCCGTTGCCCGCCGAGGCAAAGGTCAGCCTGCCGGGCGCGGCCTTGGCCTCGGCGATCAGCTCCTTCACATTGGTGGCCTGCAGCGACGGGCTGCCGGCCAGGATCATCGGCAGGTTGGCCACCAGCGACACCGGCGCGAAATCCTTGCGGGTGTCGTACGGCAGCTTGGGATACAGGCTGGCATTGATGGCATGCGCGGCCAGCACCATGATCAGCGTGTAGCCGTCGGGTTTGGCGCGCGCCAGCGCCTGGCTGGCGATGGTGCCGCCGGCGCCCGGCCGGTACTCCAGCACCACCGGCTGGCCCAGGCGCTCCTGCAGCTTCGCGGCGACGGGGCGCGCCAGCAGGTCGGCGCTGCCGCCGGGCGGGTAGGGGATCAGCAGCTGGATCGGACGTGCCGGCCAGGTCTCGGCGGCTGCGCTGGCGGGCAGGGCGGCTGCGGCTGCGGTGGCCAGCATGGCGGCCAGCCATGCGCGGCGGCCCAGGGCGGGGCGCGGAGTGGATGCCATCGGTTGTCTCCTCGTTGTGCCGGCCGCGCACGCAGCCGGGATCCCTGCGCCGGAGCCGGCGGGGAAGTGGATGTCACCAACGGTAATGGCGTCAGGCTGCCAGCGGAATTCTTAAATCGATAAGTCTGGCTTTTTGCGGGCGAAGCGGTACCGGGAATCCGCGGGCCGGCAACCGGTTTCGACTAATGGCTGGTCGGATGCGGCGGGCTGAACCAGTAGGGCACCAGCGCGGCGGCGATCAGCACCGCCGCCGACAGGAAGATGGCCGCATAGGTGGACGGCAGCGGCCAGCCGCGCACATGGCCGGCATTGGCAATCAGACCGAAGGCCCATGAGGTCAGTGCCGAGCCCAGGAACACGAAGGTATTGAGCAGCCCCAGCCCGCGCCCGCGCTGCGAAGGCGGGATCAGCCCGCGGCCCTGCGCCATCACCAGCGGATGCAGCATGCCGATGGTCGACAGCAGCGCCATCATCGCCACGCCATGGCCGACGCCGCGATCCGGCCACAGCGACAGCACCACGCCCCCGGCCATGGCAAGGCACGACCAGCCGGCGATGGTCGCCTTGAGCGTGCTGCGCCGCACCAGCACCGGCAGCACGAAGGCGGTCAGGAAGCCGGCCAGGCTCAGCAGCGTCAGCGCCACGCCGCGCGGCGCCGAGCCCAGGCTGAACACGTCGGCCAGGTAGGGCCCGCTCCAGGCGTTGCGGAAGGCGGTGCCGGCGGCCATCGCCACGCACAGCGGAATCAGCGTCCACAACGGCGCCAGCTTCAGCAGCTGCAGGCTTTCCGACAGCATCGCCGGCCACGACGCGCTGCGGGCCTCGGCATGGCCCTGGTCGCGCACGCAGCGCCACACGCCATAGCAGGCCGCCACCATGCCCAGCGCCGAGACCGCCATCGACGGCCGCCAGCCCGCCACCGAGATGGCCCAGCCCAGCGGCGCGGTCGCGCACAGCGAGCCGATCATGCCGGTGGCGTTGGAGCGGCTGACCACGCGGGTGTAGTCGCGCTCGGACAACTGCTCCGAGGCGAAATGCAGCAGCCCCATGAACACCGGCGCGCACGCCAGCCCCAGGCCCATCTGCGCCAGCGTGGCCGCGCCGCCGTTGGGCGCCAGCACGAACAGGATCGACGACAGCGCGCCCACCGCCAGCAGCAGTGCGGTCGGACGGCCCACGCCATAGCGGTCGAAGGCGATGCCGACCGGAATCTGCGCCACGGCGAAGGCCAGGAAGAACGACGACGACAGCGCGCCGAAGCCTGCCGGCGACAAGCCGAAATCGTGCTGCAGCTCCGGCGCCATCACCGCCAGGCACGAGCGGAAGAACTGGCTGAGCGCGAACGCAAAGGTCAGGATGGCGATGCCGCGCACGGCATACGCGGCCGGGCTGCGCGCGGGCAGGGCGGCGGCGCCTGGAGGCGCTCCGGAAGGGGGGATATTGCTGGGGGTCACGGCGTCAGTGGCGCTGTCTCTGCAGCGAGTGTAGGGCCTGCGCGCGTTGCCGGATCAACGGTTGGCCGGTGTTCGCCCAGATTGCGCGGGCGACGCGCTGCGATACCGATTGGGTGCTCCCTCTCCCGCAAGCGGGCGAGGGGAGCAAACCGGCGCGGGATTTACCGCATCAGCCCGGCAGGGCGTCGTACGTCAGCAGGAACACCTGCTCATCCCCCGCGCTGACCGGCAACCAGACGATCTCCAGCTCCGGGAAGGCGGCCTCCACATTGGCATGCTCGTTGCCGATCTCCACCACCAGCACGCCGCCCGGATTCAGGCGCGCCCTGGCGCCGGCGATGATCCGCCGCACCACGTCCATGCCGTCGTCGCCGCCGGCCAGCGCGATGCGCGGCTCGGCCTGGTATTCCGCCGGCAGCGCCTGCATCGACGCCTCATTGACGTACGGCGGGTTGGTCAGGATCACATCGTAGGTCGCGCCATGCGGCAGCGGCGCATACAGGTCGCCCTGGTAGAGACGGATGCGGTCGTCCATCTTGTAGTCGGCGACGTTGCGGCGCGCCACGGCAAGCGCGTCGGGCGAGATGTCGACCGCGTCGATCTTCGCGTTCGGCCACACATGCGCGGCCACGATCGGCAGGCAGCCAGAGCCGGTGCACAGCTCCAGCACCGGGCCGATGCTGCTGCTTTCGCCGACCCAGGGCTCCAGCCCTTCCTGCAGCAGTTCGCCGATAAAGCTGCGCGGCACGATCACGCGCGAATCGACGTAGAAACGCAGGCCGTGCATATAGGCCTCGTGGGTGATGTAGGCGGCCGGCACGCGCTCGTTGACGCGGCGGTCGATCACCTTCAGCACGGCCTCGACTTCCTCGGGCAGCAGCCGCGCATCGAGGAACGGGTCGAGCGTATCGAGCGGAAGGTTGAGCGTATGCAGCACCAGGTAGGCGGCCTCGTCATAGGCGTTGGCGCTGCCGTGGCCAAAGGACAGGCGCGCGGCGGTAAAGCGCGACACGGCCAGGCGCAGCAGGTCGCGCACGGTGCGCAGGGGAGAGGGCGTTGCCATGGAATGGTTGTCTTTGCGAAAAAAATCAGGCGATCAGGCGTTCCAGCACGCCACGGTACACGTTCTTCAGCGGCTCGATGAAGCGCACTTCGACGTGCTCGTCGATCTTGTGGATGCTGGCGTTGGGCGGGCCGAACTCGATCACCTGCGGGCAGATCTTGGCGATAAAGCGTCCGTCCGAGGTGCCGCCGGTGGTCGACAGCTCGGTGTCGAAGCCGGTCTCGGCCTTGATCGCCGACGACAGCGCCTCGGACAGCTCGCCGCGCGGGGTCAGGAAAGGCTCGCCGCCCAGGGTCCAGTCGAGCGTGTAGTCGAGGCTGTGGCGGTCCAGGATGGCGTGCACGCGCGCCTTCAGGCCGTCGGGCGTGCTCGCCGTCGAGAAGCGGAAATTGAAGTCGATGGTGACGTGGCCCGGGATCACGTTGGTGGCGCCGGTGCCGCCGTGGATGTTCGACATCTGCCAGCTGGTGGGCGGGAAGTACTCGTTGCCCGCATCCCATGCTTCGGCGGCCAGTTCGGCCAGCGCCGGGGCGGCGTCATGGATCGGGTTGCGGCCCAGGTGCGGGTAGGCGATATGGCACTGGATGCCCTTCACCGTGAGCTTGCCCGACAGCGATCCGCGGCGGCCGTTCTTGACCATGTCGCCGAGCGCGTTGACCGAGGTCGGCTCGCCGATCACGCAGTAGTCCAGGCGTTCGCCGCGCGCGGACAGCGCCTCGACCACCTTGACGGTGCCGTCGTGCGCGGGGCCTTCCTCGTCGCTGGTGATCAGGAAGCCGATCGAACCGGCATGCGCGGGATGGGCCTTGACGAACTCTTCCACCGCCACCACGAAGCCGGCGATCGAGGTCTTCATGTCGGCGGCGCCGCGGCCGTACAGCTTGCCGTCGCGGTGGGTCGGCGCGAACGGGTCGGAATGCCATTGCTCCAGCGGGCCGGTCGGCACCACGTCGGTATGGCCGGCGAACACCAGCAGCTTGCCGTCCTTGCCCTGGGTGCCGCGCCTGACCGCCCACAGGTTGGTCACGCGGAAATCGTCGGGCCCGCTGACCAGCGCTTCGCAATCGAAGCCAAGCGCCTTGAGGCGGGTTTCCAGGATGGCCTGGCAGCCTTCGTCGGCGGGCGTGACGGAGCGGCGGCTAATCAGGTCTTCGGTAAGGGCGAGGGTGGGGTTCATCGGGCGGCGGAATAAAAAATCAGAACTGGCTGGCGTACTGGTCGGCGGAGAAGCCCACCATCACCTTGCCATCGTGGGCCAGCACCGGGCGCTTGATCAGCGACGGGCTTTGCTGCATCAGCGCGATCGCGCCGGCTTCTTCGTCGGCGCGAGCCTTGTCGGCGTCGGACAGCGCGCGCCAGGTGGTGCCCTTGCGGTTGAGCAGCGTGGCCAGCGGCACGTGCCGCAGCCAGCCACGCAGCATGGCCGCGTCCACGCCCTGCTTCTTGAAGTCGTGGAAGGTGTAGGCCACGCCGTTGGCATCCAGCCAGGTGCGGGCCTTCTTGACGGTATCGCAGTTGGGAATGCCGTAGAGCAGGACGGTCATGGCAAGTCTTGATGGAGTTCGATGGGGAAGCCCGCGGCTTCAGCGCAACAGCAGGTTCAGCGCGATCACCAGGCCGCCCAGGCCCAGCGCCACGCCGCCCATCGCCACCGCCGTCATCAGGCGCAGGCGCCGGTCCAGCCGGGCAGCTTCCTTGCGCAGCGCGTCGATGGTGATGGCATGTTGCTCGGCCAGCAGCTTGACGGCCTCGGCCTGCTGCACCAGCGCGGCTTCCAGTTCGGCGATGCGGGCCGCCGGATCGCGCGCGTCGGCCACCGCGCCTTCGGGCGTGCCGTCCTTGCGCTTGTTCTTCTTCAGTTTCTCGAGGGTCTTGTTGGCCTGCTCGAGAATGGTGGGCAGCAGGGAAAGCACGGTGCTGACGGTGGTGGGATCCAGGGCCATGAGTCGCTTGCGGAGGGAGGGCATGTTCAGCCTGGCCAGGCGGGTGACGACGGTAAATCAGCCCCGGAGCCAGGCCCCGGGGCGTCGCGGCCCATGCGGGCCGCGAGCGGCGCTCAGTCGCCGCGCAGCAGGTCGTTCAGGCTGGTCTTGGCGCGGGTCTGCGCGTCGACCTTCTTGACGATCACGGCGCAGTACAGGCTGTACTTGCCGTCCTTGGACGGCAGGTTGCCCGCCACCACCACCGAGCCGGCCGGCACGCGGCCATAATGGATCTCGCCGGTTTCGCGGTCGTAGATCTTGGTCGACTGGCCCAGGTACACGCCCATCGAGATCACCGAGTTTTCCTCGACGATCACGCCTTCGACCACTTCCGAGCGCGCGCCGATAAAGCAGTTGTCTTCGATGATCACGGGGTTGGCCTGCAGCGGCTCCAGCACGCCGCCGATGCCCACGCCGCCTGACAGGTGCACGTTCTTGCCGATCTGCGCGCACGACCCGACCGTGGCCCAGGTGTCGACCATGGTGCCTTCATCGACATAGGCGCCGATGTTGACGTACGACGGCATCAGCACCGCGTTCTTTGCAATGAACGAACCGCGGCGCGCCACCGCGGGCGGCACCACGCGGAAGCCCGCCTTGGCGAAGTCGTCGCCGCTCCAGTTGGCAAACTTGGTCGGCACCTTGTCGTAGAACTGGGCGAAGCCGCCGGCGCTCATCGGCGCGTTGTCTTCCAGGCGGAACGACAGCAGCACGGCCTTCTTGACCCACTGGTTGACGATCCAGTCCTTGCCTTGCTTCTCGGCCACGCGCAGCGTGCCGGCATCGAGCTGGCCGATGACGTTGGCGACGGCCTCGCGGATGTCATTGGGGGCGGACTTCGGCGACAGGCTGGTGCGGTCTTCCCAGGCCTGGTCGATCAGGGCTTGCAGAGCTTGCGTCATGGTTGGATTCTCAGGGTTGATGTTGATGTTCGGTCGTCGAGTCTCAGCCTCGACCTCTTGTTTGCTCCCCTCTCCCGCTTGCGGGAGAGGGGCAGGGGGTGAGGGTGGGCGGTTCTACGGGCGTGGTGCCTTGCTAAACCACCCCTCACCCCGACCCTCTCCCCTTGAGGGGAGAGGGAGAACACAATTGGACAATCAGGCCTCAGCCGAGCCCTTTGCAGAATTCCACGATCCGCCGCGCCCCCTCCACGCATTCCTCCGGCGTCGCCACCAACGCCATGCGCACGCGGTTGGCGCCGGGGTTGATGCCGTCGGCTTCGCGCGCCAGGTAACTGCCCGGCAGCACGGTCACGTTCTGCTCGGTCAGCAGGCGCGCGGCGAACTCCGTATCGGACAGGCCGGTGCGCGAGACGTCGGCCCACAGGTAGAAGCCGGCATCGGGCAGCGCCACGTCGAGGACTTGCGCCAGCATCGGCGTGACTTCGCTGAACTTGCGCACGTAGGCGGCGCGGTTCTCGCGCACATGCGCTTCATCGTTCCACGCGGCGATGCTGGCGCTCTGCACCGCCGGGTTCATGGCGCCGCCGTGGTAGGTGCGGTAGAGCAGGAACTGCTTCAGCAGCGCGGCGTCGCCGGCGACGAAGCCCGAGCGCAGGCCCGGCACGTTGGAGCGCTTGGACAAGCTCGAGAACACCACCAGGCGCTCGAAGGGGTTGGCCCCGGTCGCACGGCCGAGCTTGTGCGCGGCCTCGAGCGCGCCCAGCGGCGCGCGGCCCTCGTCGAAATAGATCTCGGAATAGCACTCGTCGGAGGCGATCACGAAGCCGTAGCGGTCGGACAGCGCGAACAGCTGCCGCCAGTCTTCCAGCGACAGCACCGCGCCGGTCGGGTTGCCGGGGGTGCAGACAAAGAGCAGCTGCACCTTCTGCCAGACGTCGTCGGCAATGCGGTCGAAGGCCGGGGCGAAGTTGCGCGCCGGGTCGCTGTTGGCGAATACCGGGGTGGCGCCGGCCAGCAGTGCCGCACCTTCATAGATCTGGTAGAACGGGTTCGGGCACAGCACCAGCGCGCCCGGCCGGGTGCCGTCGACCACGGTCTGGGCGAAGGCGAACAGCGCCTCGCGCGAGCCGGTCACGGGCAGCACTTCGGTGGCGGCATTGACCTTGGGCAGCCCGTAGCGGCGCTCCAGCCAGCCCGCGATGCACTGCCGTAGTGCATCGGAACCCGCCGTTGTGGGATAATTCGCCAGCCCCGCAAGCGACTCTGCCAGCGCTTGCTTGATGAACGCAGGCGTCGGATGCTTGGGTTCACCGATGCCGAAGCTGATGGCCGGCTTGTCGGCAGCCTTTACTTGCGCAAAGAGTACCCGCAGTTTCTCGAACGGGTAGGGCTGGAGCAGGTCGAGGCGCGGATTCACGGTGTCAGTCGGGGCCGGTTAAAACGACGCATTATAGAGGAACGGCGCGGGTTTCCGTGCGCCGGCCCGGCCCGCCAGGCGGTCTTTGGCGAGGGTTGGGCCGCCACGGATGGCGGGCATCACGCCACGGTGATGCCGCCGGCGCCGTCCGGACGCTGCCTGCCGCGCATGGCGGGCGGGCCGGCTCGCCTCGCACCGATTCCCTTTATGAGCACAAATTCAGTTGCGGCGCCGCTGGCGCCGGCCGACCGCCATGCGGTCAAGGCATCGCTTTCCATCCTGATCGGCGCCTCGGTGTGGGGCATCGCCTGGTTCCCGTACCGCGTGCTGGCCGGCTGGGGCCTGGGCGGCATGCACGCCGCGGCGCTGGTCAGCGCGGTCGCGGCGGTGCTGTCGCTGCTGGCGTTCCGCCGCCACCTGGGCGGGCTGCGGCCGCACTGGCTGTTCCTGGCGATCGGCCTGGCGGCGGGCGTGACCAACGCCGGCTTCGTCTGGGGCAGCGTCAACGGGCATGTGATGCGCGTGCTGCTGCTGTTCTACCTGACGCCGGTCTGGACCGCGCTGTTCGCACGGCTGTTCCTGGGCGAGCGGCTGTCGGCGGCCGGGCTGGCGCTGGTGGGGCTGGCGCTGTTCGGCGCCGGGCTGATGCTGTGGACGCCGGAGGTCGGCTTGCCGCTGCCCGGCTCGGCCGCGGAATGGTCGGGGCTGGTCGGCGGCATGGGCTTTGCCGTCAACAATGTGCTGTCGCGCCGCGCCGGGCAGCGCTTTCCGGACACCGACGCCCGCGTACGCACGGTGGTGGTCTACCTCGGCTGCACCGTGGTCGGTGTGCCGGCCGCGCTGCTGCTCGACGGTCCGGCGGTGGCGGTGGTGCCGGGCGCGCAGGTCAGCGCGGCGATGCTGGTGCTGGGGCTGGCGGCGGTGCTGGTGGTCAGCAACTCGGTGGTGCAGTACGGGCTGCAGCGGTTGCCGGCCAACCGCGTGTCGCTGCTGATGCTGTTCGAGATCGTTATCGCCGCGGTGTCGTCATGGTGGCTGGCAACCGAGGTGCTGAGCTGGAAGGAGGCCGCGGGCGGCCTGTGCATCATCGCCGCCGGCGCCTTGTCCGGGCTGGTGCACCGCAGCCGCGCCGCGCCCGCGCCGGCCGCGGGCGCCGAGGCCGCGGCCTGCCACTAGCTCCGGCGCAACTCAGTGCAGGATCACCCGCGACACCATCGCCACCAGCGGCGCGCGCACCGCGCGCTCCACGCCGCGGTGCAGCTGCAGCGGCCGCAGCAGCATCTTGACCGTCATATCGATCGGGATGTTGCGGCGGATCACGCCTGACACGCGCGTATTGAGCGCCCGCACTTCCGCTTCCGGCACCGACTCGACCCCGCGTTCCATGCGCAGCACGTTGCGCAGCGCGATCGCCGCGTCCTCGTTCTTGATCTCCAGCAGCCGGCGCGCCACCGCACCCAGCACGCGCAGCCGGCCCAGGCGCTCGGCCTCGGCGAAGCGGTTGAAGAAGTGGAGGAAGTGCTTGTAGTGCCGCACCTCGTCGTTTGAGATGCGCCGCGTCAGGTCGCGCAGCACCGGTTCGTCGCTGGCCCGCTCCAGCGCCCGGTAGTAGGCGGCCGTGCCGGTTTCCACCACGCAGCGGGCCGCCATTTCCAGCGCCTCGGTGGGCTCGAACTGGTCGATCGAGCAGGTCTGGCTGTATTCGGCGAAGAAGCGCGCATAGCCTCGCTCCCAGTCGAATTCCGGCCAGACATGCTCGACATAGCGCCGCAGCGCCAGGCCATGCTGCAGCTCCTCGGCTTCCCAGTGCTCGGACAGCCAGCCGGCGGCTTCGGGCACGCGGGCGTAATACGTGGCCAGGTTGCCGGCATAGGTGTCGGAGCCGCTCTCGATAAACGAGGCCGACACCAGCAGGTAGAACAGGTCCCGATCGCCGCGCACGCGCGCGACGTCGATCGCCTCGTATCGGATGTCGTCGACAGACCACGGCCGGTCGGCCGCTGACGGTTCACTCATGCTCTGTCCTCCTGGTTGGCCAAAGGCTGCAAGGGGCGTTCATGGCGCGTGGGACCGGAGCGCATCCGGCATCACGCCGACAGAGCAGAGACTAGCATTTACCCTAATTAGTTTCAGGGCGAGGGCCAGGGCAAGCGTGGCGGGCTGCCCACGCGTGGTCTGCCAAAGTGCTTGCGAAACCGCTTGTAAGGGTCGGAAAGGCAAGGGAATTCCACTGCCCGGCGACCACCCGGGGACGACCCCAAACGGGCCGGCGAAGGCATCTGCGATGGTATGATTAGCCCCAATTCTCGGGCTGGAGGGGTGTTTTGAGGTGCTGGCGTCACGCCGCCCCGGTCCCCGCGCAGCCCGGCTTTTCCGAACCGTGCAATAGCCCCGAAACCCGATACCAGGCCGCCCCCGCTTTACCGCCGGAGTGGCCGATACCACACGAGAAACCGTGCGACTATCCTCGATCAAACTGGCGGGCTTCAAGTCATTCGTCGATCCCACCAATTTCCAGGTGCCGGGCCAACTGGTCGGCATCGTCGGTCCCAACGGCTGCGGCAAATCCAACATCATCGATGCGGTGCGCTGGGTGCTGGGCGAGTCACGCGCGTCCGAGCTGCGTGGCGAGTCCATGCAGGACGTCATCTTCAACGGCTCGACCGCGCGCAAGCAGGCCGGCCGCGCCAGCGTCGAGCTGGTGTTCGACAACGCCGAAGGCCGCGCCGCGGGCCAGTGGAGCCAGTACGCCGAAGTCGCGGTCAAGCGCGTGCTGACCCGCGACGGCACCTCGTCCTACTACATCAACAACCAGCCGGTGCGCCGGCGCGACATCCAGGACATCTTCCTGGGCACGGGCCTGGGCCCGCGCGCCTACGCCATCATCGGCCAGGGCATGATCTCGCGCATCATCGAGGCCAAGCCCGATGACATGCGCATCTTCCTGGAAGAGGCGGCGGGCGTGTCCAAGTACAAGGAGCGCCGCCGCGAGACCGAGAACCGTCTGTCCGACACCCGCGAAAACCTGACCCGGGTCGAAGACATCCTGCGCGAGCTCGGCAGCAATCTCGAAAAACTCGAAGGCCAGGCCGAAGTGGCGCAGCGCTTCAAGACGCTGCAGGCCGACGGCGAAGAAAAGCAGCACCTGCTGTGGCTGCTGCGCAAGCGCGAGGCGCAGCAGGAGCAGGAGCGCCACCAGCGCGCCATCGAGCAGGCCCAGATCGACCTGGAAGCGCAGACCGCGCAGTTGCGCCATGTCGAGGCCGAGCTGGAAACCATGCGCGCCGCGCACTATGCCGCCTCGGATGGCATGCACGCGGCCCAGGGCGCCCTGTACGAAGCCAATGCCGAGGTCAGCAAGCTCGAGGCCGAGATCCGCTACGTGGTCGAGTCGCGCAACCGCGTGCAGGCCCAGATCGCCGCGCTGATCGCGCAGCGCGAGCAATGGCAGGGCAAGGCCGAGCAGGCCACCGACGAGCTCGCGCAGGCCGAGGAAAACCTGGCCGTGGCCGAAGGCCGCACGGTCGAGGCGCAGGAGGCCGTGGCGCAGCAGAACGACGAGCTGCCGACGCTGGAAGCGCAATGGCGCGACGCCCAGCAGCTGCTCAACGAGCAGCGCGCCGGCATCATGCAGGCCGAGCAGGCGCTGAAGCTGGAAGCCGCGCAGCAGCGCAGCGCCGACCAGATGCTGCAGCAGCTGGAACAGCGCCGCGAACGGCTGTCGGCCGAAGACAAGGGCCTGGACCGCCCCGACGAAACCCGGCTGGAGCAGGCCCGGGCCGAACTGGCCGAGCAGGAAGCGCTGGTCGAGGAAGCCCAGGCCGTGCTCGCCGACGCCGAAGAGAACGTGCCGCGCCTGGATGAGGCGCGCCGCGCCGCGCAGGCGCGCGTGCACAGCGAAGCCGCCGCCATCGCCACGCTCGAGGCGCGCCTGTCGGCGCTGCGCCAGTTGCAGGAAAACGTGCAGACCGACGGCAAGGTGCAGCCGTGGCTCGCCAAACATGAACTCGCCGAGCTGCCGCGGCTGTGGAAGAAGGTGCATATCGAGCCAGGCTGGGAGAACGCGCTCGAATCCGTGCTGCGCGAGAAGCTGGCCGCGCTGGAAGTGTCGAACCTGGACTGGGTCAAGGCCTTCCTGTCCGACGCGCCGCCGGCCAAGCTGGCGTTCTACTCGCCGCCGGCCGCGGCCCGTCCGCTGGAAACGCCTGCGGGCCTGCGCCCGCTGATGGCGCTGGTGCAGATCACCGAGCCGGGGATCCGCGCGGTGATGCAGGACTGGCTGGCCGACGTCTATGTCGCCACCGACATGGCGCAGGCGCTGGCCGCGCGCAACACGCTGCCCGAAGGCGCCTCGTTCGTGGTCGCCGAAGGCCACCTGGTGGGCCGCAACGCGATCCAGATCTACGCCGCCGATTCCGAGCAGGCCGGCATGCTCGCGCGCGAGCAGGAAATCGAAAACCTGCACAAGCAGGCGCGCGCGCAATTGCTGCTGTCCGACGAAGCCAAGACCGAAGCGGTGCGCGCCGAAGCGGCCTACACCCAGGCCAGCCAGGCGCTGGGCGACGCCCGTGCCCGCGCCGAGCAGGCCACCCGCCGCGTGCACACGCTGCAGATGGACGTGCTCAAGCTGTCGCAGGCGATGGAGCGCTATGCCGCCCGCAGCGGCCAGATCCGCGAGGAACTGGAAGAGATCCACGCGCAGATCGAAGAGCAGCGCGCGATCCGCGCAGAATCCGAAGCCAGCTTCGAGCAGCACGACGCCGCGCTGGCCGAGATGCAGGCCACCCACGAAGACCAGCAGATGGCCTTCGAGGCGCTGGACAGCAAGCTCTCCGGCGCGCGCCACCAGCTGCGCGACCTCGAGCGCGCCGCGCAGGAGGCGCTGTTCGCGGAGCGCAACCTGGCCAGCCGCATCGACGAGCTGCGCCGCAATATCCAGGTGGCGGCGGACCAGGCCGAGCGCATCGCCGAATCGCTGGAGAACGCCCGCGCCGAACTCGAGACCATCAACGAGCAGACCGCGCATACCGGCCTGCAGGAAGCGCTGGAGCGCCGTGCGGAGAAGGAAGAGAAGCTGACCATCGCGCGCACCGAGCTCGATGCGCTGTCGGCGCAGCTGCGCCAGCACGACGAGCAGCGCCTGGCCGCCGAGCGCAGCCTGCAGCCGCTGCGCGACCGCATCACCGAGCTGCAGCTCAAGGAACAGGCGGCGCGCCTGAACCAGGAGCAGTTCAGCGAGCAGCTGAGCGCCGCCGCGGTGGATGAGGCCGCGCTGGCTGAAAAGCTGACCGGCGAGCTCAAGCCGTCCTACCTGCAGGGCGAAGTCACGCGCATCAACAACGCCATCAACGCGCTCGGCCCGGTCAACATGGCCGCGCTCGACGAACTGGCCGCGGCGCGCGAGCGCAAGACCTTCCTCGACGCGCAGTCGGCCGACCTGAACGACGCCATCGGCACGCTCGAGGACGCGATCGCCAAGATCGACCAGGAAACCCGCGCGCTGCTGCAAGGCACCTTCGACCAGGTCAACCACCATTTCGGCGAGCTGTTCCCGTCGTTGTTCGGCGGCGGCCAGGCGCGCCTGATCATGACCGGCGAGGAAATCCTCGATGCCGGCGTGCAGGTGATGGCGCAGCCGCCGGGCAAGAAGAACTCGACCATCCACTTGCTGTCGGGTGGCGAGAAGGCGCTGACCGCGATCGCGCTGGTGTTCGCGATGTTCCAGCTGAACCCGGCGCCGTTCTGCCTGCTGGACGAGGTGGATGCGCCGCTGGACGACGCCAATACCGAGCGCTACGCCAATATGGTGGCGCGCATGTCGGACAAGACCCAATTCGTTTTCATCTCACATAACAAGATCGCCATGGAAATGGCTCATCAACTGATTGGCGTGACCATGCAGGAGCAGGGCGTTTCACGGATCGTGGCCGTGGATATGGATGCAGCCGTGTCGATGGCGGAGGCAGCATGAAGCTCAATATGGACCTGCAGACCGCGCTGATCGTCGCGGGCCTGGTTTTCGTGGTGCTGGTGTTCGGCTACAACCAGTGGCAGATCCGCAAGGCGCGCCGCCCGCGCGAGCTGCGGCCCGAAGACGACCTGCCGCCGATGCGCGAGCCGGTGGTCGGCCAGAGCACCGCGCCGGAAACCGCCGCGCGCCTGCAGGAAGCCGCCGCCGAGCAGCCGCCGCGGCGCGAGCCCACGCTGGCGCAGGCACCGGCCGGCACCGGCGCCGCCGGGGCCGGCAACAACCACGTCGCCGCGGCCGCGGCCGCGGCGGCCAGCAGCGCCGATGCCGACGAAGCCGTCGCCGAGGAAGTCGCGGTCGGGGCCGCGGCGTCGCGCGCATCGGAGGACGAGGCGGATGCCGCTATCGCCGTGGCCCCGGCGCCAGCTCCCGCTCCCACGCCTGCGCCTGCGCCGGAGCCGGCGCCTGCACCGGCTCCGGTCGCTGCGGTACCGGACGGCCAGCCCGCGCCAGCCATTGTCGATCCGCTGATCGACTGCATCGTGCCGCTGCACCTGGAACGCAAGGCGTCCGGCGACCGTATCCTGCCGCTGACCGGCCGGCTGCGCCGCGCCGGCACCAAGCCGGTCCATATCGAAGGCCTGCGTGCCGAAGCCAACGCGTGGGAGCCCGTCACCGCCGGCCATCAGTACGAAGACCTGCAGGTCGGCGTGCAGCTGGCCAACCGCGGCGGCCCGCTCAATGCGTTGGAGTTCTCCGAATTCGTCACCGCGGTCGAGTCGCTGGCCGAGTCGCTCGACGCCTCGGCCGACCTGCCGGACATGGGCGAGACCGTCGCCAACGCGCGCGAGCTCGACGCCTTTGCCGCCGCCTGCGACGTGCAGCTGGGCGTCAACGTGATCTCCGACGGCGCGCCATGGTCGGCCGCCTACGTGCAGAACGTGGCGACGCAGGACGGATTGGTGCTGTCGCGCGACGGCACCCGCTTTATCCGCTACCAGGCCAATGCCGAGGGCGTGCAGCGCCCGCTGTTCACGCTGCAGTTCGGCGACACCAACTTCCTGCGCGACGACCTCACCGTCAAGTCCGGCCGCCAGATCACGCTGCTGCTCGACGTGCCGGTGGCCGACCAGGCCGCCAGGCCGTTCAAGACCGTGTGCGAGTACGGCCATACGCTGGCCCAGCGCATGGGCGCGCAACTGGTCGACGACAATATGCGGCCGCTGACCGAAGCCTCGTTCGTCGCCATCTTCAACCAGCTCGAGGCGCTGTACCAGAAGCTGGAAGCGCGCGGCATGCCGGCCGGTTCGCCGGTGGCGCTGCGCCTGTTCAGCAACTAGCCGGAGCCTGCCATGACCGCAACACACCGCGGCGCGCAGGCAGATGCCTCCGCGCCCGCCGGCGCCTTGCCGGCCGACGCCGCCGCCAGCCGCGTGGCCTGGCTGCGCGAAGAGCTGGACCGCCACAACTACCAGTATTACGTGCTGGACGCGCCCACCGTTCCCGATGCGGAATACGATGCGCTGTTCAGCGAGCTGATGGCGCTGGAGCTCGAGCATCCCGAGCTGCAGACGCCGGACTCGCCCACGCAGCGCGTGGGCGGCGAGCCGCTGGCGGCGTTCGACTCGGTGCGGCACCGGGTGCCGATGCTGTCGCTCAACAACGCCTTCGCCGACGACGATGTGTTGAACTTCGACCGCCGCTGCGCGCAGGGGCTGGGCCGCAGCGCGCCCGCGGCGGGCGAGGCCGACCTGTTCAGCGCCGCCGACGCGGTCGAGTACGCGTGCGAGCTGAAGTTCGACGGCCTGGCCATGTCGCTGCGCTATGAAGACGGCCGCCTGGTGCAGGCCGCGACCCGGGGCGATGGCGAGACCGGCGAGGATGTCACCGTCAACGTGCGCACCATCAAGGCAATTCCGCTCAAGCTGCGGGGCCAGGCGCCCGCGGTGCTGGAGGTGCGCGGCGAGGTCTTCATGTTCCGCCGCGACTTCGACAAGCTCAACGCGCGCCAGGCCGAGGCCGGCGAGAAGACCTTCGTCAATCCGCGCAACGCTGCCGCCGGCAGCCTGCGCCAGCTCGATCCGCGCATCACGGCGCGGCGCCCGCTGTCGTTCTTCGCCTACGGGCTGGGCGAACTGCAGGGCGTGGAGCGGCCGCCGACCCACAGCGCCATGCTCGACGGCTTTGCCGCGCTGGGTTTGCCGGTGTGCAAGGACCGTGCGGTGGTGAAGGGCGCGCAGGGGCTGCTCGATTTCTATCGCGACATCGGCAAGCGCCGTGACGAACTGCCCTACGACATCGACGGCGTGGTCTACAAGGTCAACGCGCTGGCCGAGCAGGAGCGCCTGGGCTTTGTCTCGCGCGCGCCGCGCTTTGCGCTGGCGCACAAGTTCCCGGCGCAGGAAATGACCACCATCGTCGAGGACATCGAGGTGCAGGTCGGCCGCACCGGCGCGATCACGCCGGTGGCGCGGCTCAGGCCGGTGTTCGTCGGCGGCGTGACCGTGACCAATGCCACGCTGCACAACGAGGACGAGATCCGCCGCAAGGACGTGCATGTCGGCGACACCGTGATCGTGCGCCGCGCCGGCGACGTGATCCCGGAAGTCGTCGCCGTGGTGGCCGAGCGGCGCCCGGCCGACGCCCGCGCGTTCGTGATGCCGACCGCCTGCCCGGTGTGCGGCTCGCATATCGAGAAGCTCGAGGACGAGGCCATCGCCCGCTGCACCGGCGGCCTGATCTGCGCGGCGCAGCGCAAGCAGTCGCTGCTGCATTTCGCGCAGCGGCGCGCCATGGATATCGAAGGCCTGGGCGACAAGCTGGTCGAGCAACTGGTCGACCAGGGCATCGTGCGCACGCCGGCCGACCTGTACAAGCTCGGCATTGCCAAGCTGGCTGCGCTGGAGCGCATGGCCGACAAGTCGGCCGCCAACCTGGTGACGGCGATCGACAAGTCGCGCGCGACCACCATGAACCGCTTTATCTTCGCGCTTGGCATCCGCCACGTCGGCGAAGCCACTGCCAAGGACCTGGCCCGGCACTTCGGCAAGCTGGATGCACTGTTGGCGGCCGACGAAGCGGCGCTGCTCGAGGTCAACGATGTCGGCCCGGTGGTGGCGCAGTCGATCGCCAACTTCCTCGCCGAGCCGCACAACGTCGAGGTCATCGAGCAACTGCGCGCCGCCGGCGTACACTGGCCGGAAAGCGAGCCGGTGGCAAAGGCGCCGGCGCCGCTGTCAGGCAAGACCTTTGTGCTGACCGGCACGCTGCCGACGCTGTCGCGCGAAGACGCCAAGGAACTGCTGGAAGCCGCCGGCGCCAAGGTGGCGGGGTCGGTGTCGAAGAAGACCGACTACGTGGTCGCCGGCGCCGAGGCCGGCAGCAAGCTGGACAAGGCCGAGGCGCTGGGCGTGCCGGTGCTGGACGAGGCCGGCATGCTGGCCCTGCTGGCGCAAGCCGGCGCCGCGCCGGCCGAGGAATAACCGGGGAACGGAACCATGATCCGCGAGATTCTAAAGATGGGCGATCCGCGCCTGCTGCAGGTGGCGCGGCCGGTGGAGCGCTTCAACACGCCGGAGCTGCGCACGCTGATCGAAGACATGTTCGACACCATGGACCACGCCAACGGCGCGGGGCTGGCCGCGCCGCAGATCGGCGTGGACCTGCAGGTGGTGATCTTCGGCTTCGACCGCAATCCGCGCTACCCGGACGCGCCCACCGTGCCCAAGACGGTGCTGATCAACCCGGTGCTGGAAATGCAGTCCGACGAGATGGAGGACGGCTGGGAAGGCTGCCTGTCGGTGCCGGGCCTGCGCGGTGTGGTGCCGCGCCACCTGCGCCTGAAGTACAGCGGCTACGACCTGATGGGCAACCGCATCGAACGCGTGGCCGAGGGCTTCCATGCGCGCGTGGTGCAGCATGAGTGCGACCACCTGCAGGGGATTCTTTATCCGATGCGGATCAGGGATTTTTCGAACTTCGGGTTTACCGAGGTTCTGTTTCCGGATTTGCCGGCGAACAGCGACGATTGAAGGGCGATGCCAATCGGCACGCTGCTGGTTTGCTCCCCTCTCCCGCAAGCGGGAGAGGGAGTACCCAATCGGTACAGGGATGAGGTGGTGGCGATTTGCCAAGACCCCTCAAAACAAGAGCGGCCATCAAGGCCGCTTTTTTTTATCAGAACTTCTCGAACTGTCCCAGGAAGCGCCACTTGCCCGGCGGCAGATCCCCCAGCACCACGCGCCCCATGCGCACGCGCTTGAGGCCCACCACCTGCAGCCCCACCTGTTCGCACATGCGGCGGATCTGGCGCTTGCGGCCCTCGCGCAACACGAAGCGCAACTGCTCTTCGTTCTGCCAGCTGACCTTGGCCGGCTTGAGCGGCACGCCGTCCAGCGACAGGCCGTGGCGCAGCAGCTCCAGGTCATCGGCCGGGAATTCCGCGCTGATGTTGCGCTCGACCGGCCCGTGCGGCGA
This sequence comes from Cupriavidus sp. SS-3, assembly GCF_035818815.1. Classification (NCBI taxonomy): domain Bacteria; kingdom Pseudomonadati; phylum Pseudomonadota; class Betaproteobacteria; order Burkholderiales; family Burkholderiaceae; genus Cupriavidus; species Cupriavidus sp. SS-3. The sequence goes on along the minus strand of NZ_JAYLVT010000004.1, from coordinate 133,194 downwards.
GTGCCAGACCACGCGCACCAGGTATTCCTTCTCGACGGTCGAATCCTCGCCGATCAGCGCGCGCGCGACGCGGCCGTCCTGCGTCAGCACCAGCAGGCCGGTGGAGTCGATATCGAGGCGGCCGGCCGGGGCCAGGTTCTTGCGCTGCCACGGCGCAAAGCGCTTGCGCGTGGGATCGCCTTCCCACTGGTTCTCGGGGGCAAACAGCGCCGCGGCGGGCTCGTAGCCGTCCTCGGCCTGGCCCGAAACGAAGCCGACCGGCTTGTTCAGCAGCACGGTGACGCGCTCGCCTTGCTCGGAGCGCGCTTCCTGCAGGATCTCGATCTCGGCGTCGGGGCGGATGCGGCTGCCGAGTTCGGTCACGGGCTTGCCGTCGACCAGCACCCAGCCGCGCGGGATCCATTCGTCGGCCTCGCGGCGCGAGCACAGGCCGAGTTCGGACATGCGCTTGGACAGGCGTACCAGGCCGTCGTCGTGGCTGGATTCGTCGCGCGGCGCCGCGGGCGCTTCGCGGCGCGAAGCCGGCGCTGGTGCGCGTTCCGGGCGTTCCGAGCGTGCGGGGCCGGCGGTGCGGATGCGGTCGGCCGCGTCGCTGAAGCGGCGTGCCGGCGCCGTGCCTTCGCGGCGGCGCTCGCCCGACGGCGCGGGCCGCGGGCGCCGTTCGTCGTCGCCAGGGCGGCGCGGGCGCGAGTCGGCGCCTTCGAAGCGGCGCGGACGATTGTCGTCGTCGCCGAAGCGGCGCGGCGGACGCGACTCGTTGCTTTCGAAGCGGCGCGGGCGCGCTTCGCCGCGCTCGCCGCCGGTGCGGCGCGGACGGTTGTCGTCGTCGCCAAAGCGTCGCGGCTGACGCGACTCGTTGCTGGCGAAGCCGCGCGGGCGCGCTTCGCCGCGGTCGCCGCCGGTGCGGCGTGGGCGGTTGTCGTCGTCGCCGAAGCGGCGCGGCGGGCGCGCTTCGCTGCCCTCGAAACGGCGCGGACGTTTGTCGTCATCGCTGAAGCGGCGCGGCGGGCGCGATTCGCTGCCTTCGAAACGGCGCGGACGTTTGTCGTCATCGCCGAAGCGTCGCGGCGGACGCGACTCGTTGCTTTCGAAGCGGCGCGGGCGCGCTTCGCCGCGCTCGTCGCCGGTGCGGCGCGGACGGTTGTCGTCGTCGCCAAAGCGTCGCGGCGGGCGCGACTCGCCGCCTTCGAAGCGGCGCGGACGCGCCTGGCGTTCGGCGTCGGCAGGGCGGGGCGCGCGCGGCTGGCGCGGCTGCGCCGGCGCTTCGCCCTGGGCCCCGCTGGCACCGGTCTTGCCGGCACGCTGCTGGGCGCGCTTGATGCCCTCGGAGACGGCCTGCACGCGCTTGCGGTTGAGGTCGGACACGCGCACGGGGCGGGTGCCGCCCTTGCGCGCGGCCGTGCCGGTATCGCTGGCGGCCTTGATGCCTAGCGTCTTGCGCTTCGGCGAATTGCTGTCGGTCATAGGTTGATGATGCCCGCCCGCCTCAGATGGCGAGGGCGGCGAGCAAGTCCTGTTCAAGCTGAATCTGCAATCGGTTGTCGGCGGCCAGGCGGCTGCCGTCTACCAGGAACACGTCTTCGACGCGTTCGCCCAAAGTGTTGATGCGTGCCGTGTGCACGGACACGCGATGCCGTGCCAGTACGCGGGCGATGGCGTACAGCAGGCCGGTGCGGTCGTTGGCGGACAGCGACAGCAGGTAATACTGGCCGCGCTCGTCCGGGCGCAGGTCGACGCGCGGCTTGATCGGGAAGCTGCGCGACTGGCGCGACAGCCGCCCCTGCGTGGGCTCGGGCAGCGCGCCCTGCAGGCGCAGCCGCTCGCACAGCTCGTGCTCGACCAGCGCGATGATGTCGCGGTAATTGCCGCCATCGCCGGCCATGCCGGGGTCGGTGACCTGGAACGTATCGAGCGCGTAGCCGTGGCGCGTGGTGTGGATCTTGGCGTCCTGGATCGAGAACGCCTTGCGCTCGAAATAGCCGCAGATGCGCGCGAACAGGTCAGGCTGGTCCTTGATGTAGACCGCCACCTGCAGGCCTTCGCCGGCCGGCGACACGCGCGCCTTGACCACCGGCACCGGGCTGTCGACCTTGTTGTACAGGTGGCGCGTCAGCCAGGCGATATCGTGCGAATCGTGGCGCAGGAAGAAGGCCACGTCCAGCTGCGCCCACAGCGACTTGCCCAGCGCCGGGTCGAAGGCCTTCAGGCGCAGCTCCGAGATGGTGTCTTGCTTGCGCTGCGACCACAGCGAATGCGAGTCGACCCGCGCGCCGCCCAGCACGCGCAGCGTGATGTGGTACAGGTCTTCCAGCAGCTTGCCCTTCCACGCATTCCACACCTTGGGGCTGGTGCCGCGGATATCGGCCACGGTCAGCAGGTAGAGCGCGGTCAGGTAGCGTTCGCTGCCGACCACTTCGGCGAAGGCATGGACCACGTCGGGATCGGTCAGGTCCTGCTTCTGCGCGACGTGGCTCATGGTGAGGTGGTGCTCGACCAGCCAGCAGATCAGGTCGGCGTCTTCGCGCGCAATGCCGTGCTGCCGGCAGAAGCGGCGCGCATCGACGGTGCCGAGCCGCGAATGGTCGCCGCCGCGACCCTTGGCGATATCGTGGAACAGCGCCGCCACCCACAGCACCCAGGGCTTGTCGAAGCTGGCCATCAGCTGGCTGCAGAACGGGAACTCGTGGGTGTGCTCGACGATGGCGAAGCGGCGCATGTTGCGCACCACCATCAGGATGTGCTGGTCCACGGTGTAGACGTGGAACAGGTCGTGCTGCATCTGCCCGACGATGCGCCGGAAGTTGATCAGGTAGCGGCCCAGCACGCTGGTCTGGTTCATCAGCCGCAGCGCATGGGTGATGCCCTGCGGCTCCTGCACGATGGCCAGGAACAGCCGGCGGTTCTCTGGATCGTTGCGCCAGCGCGCGTCCATCACCGTGCGCGCGTTGTACAAGCCGCGCAGCGTGCGCGGCGCCAGCCCCTTCACGCCAGGCGTGCGCTCGTACAGCAGGAAGGTTTCCAGGATGGCGTGGGGGTCGCGCTCGTAGACGTCGTCGCTGGTGATTTCCAGCATGCCCTGGCGCTCGACGAAGCGCTCGTTGAGCACGCGCGTCACCTGCGATTCGCTCGGGAACAGCATCGCCTCGATATTGAGCAGCAGCACGCTGTTGAGCTGGGTCACCGCCTTGGCGGCCCAGTAGTAGCGGCGCATCAGCTGCTCGCTGGCACGTTTGTGGGCATTCTGGCGGTAGCCGAAGGCCTCGGCCAGCGCCGTCTGCAGGTCGAACACCAGCACGTCCTGGCGGCGCCCGGCCACCAGGTGCAGGCGCGCGCGGATGGTCTTCAGCAGGCGCTCGTTGCGGGCCAGTTCCTGGGCTTCGCGTTGCGTCAGCAGGCCCTTCTCGAACAACTCCTTCCAGCTGTCGCCCAGGCCCGCGGCCTTGGTCATCCACAGGATCACCTGCAGGTCGCGCAGGCCGCCCGGGCTTTCCTTGCAGTTGGGCTCGAGCGCGTAGGGCGTGTCCTGGTACTTGGCGTGGCGCTGGCGCATTTCCAGCAGCTTGGCCTGGAAGAACGCGGCCGGGTCCAGGTCGGCCTGGTAGCGGCTGCGCAGCGCCTCGAACAGCTTGCGGTTGCCGGTCAGCAGGCGCGCCTCGAGCAGCGAGGTCTGGATGGTGACGTCCTGGCGCGACTCGCGGATGCAGTCATCGACGGTGCGCACGGCCGAGCCGATCTCGAGCCCCAGGTCCCAGCACAGGCCGATAAAGCGTTCCAGCTTGCCGGCAGTCTCCCGGTCGGGCTCGGCGGGCAGCAACAACAGCACGTCGACGTCCGAGTACGGGAACAGTTCGCCGCGACCGTAGCCGCCCACCGCCACCAGCGCCGCGTCCGCCGGCATCGCCAGCCCGCGCCAGGCCTCGCCCAGCGCGGCATCGACGGCGCGGCGCAGCCGCGTGGTCAGCGTGCCGGCATTGGCGCTGGCGTTGAAGTCCGCAAACAGCGCCTGCTTGTCGATTTTGAGCTGGTCGCGCACGCGCGCGGCCAGCAGCAGTTCCGGCGTGGTGTCCATGGAGAGGGCGGAAGGGTTCGTCGGCACGGCTGGAAAAAGAAGGGCGCCCGGTCAGGCGCCCTGGCTTCTGCGCGGCGTCAGGCCGCCACGGAATCGGTGATGAAGGCCGGCGGCGCCGGGGTGCCGGCGGACACCGTCAGCACCTCGTAGCCGGTCTCGGTGACCAGCACCGTGTGCTCCCACTGCGCCGACAGGCTGCGGTCGCGGGTCTTCACGGTCCACTGGTCGGGCATGGTGCGGATATCGCGCTTGCCGGCGTTGATCATCGGCTCCACCGTGAAGATCATGCCGGCCTTGATCTCGGCGCCGGTGCCGGGGCGGCCGTAGTGCAGGATCTGCGGGTCTTCGTGGAAGTTCTTGCCGATGCCGTGGCCGCAGTACTCGCGCACCACGCTGTAGCCGGCGGCTTCGGCATGCACCTGGATGGCGTGGCCGATATCGCCCAGGCGCGCGCCATGGCGCACTTGCGCGATGCCTTTCCACATGCACTCGTAGGTCACTTGCGCCAGGCGCTTGGCCAGGATCGAGCCCTCGCCGACGATGAACATGCGGCTGGTGTCGCCGTAGTAACCGTCCTTGGTGATGACGGTGATGTCGAGGTTGACGGCGTCGCCGCTCTTGAGCACGCGCTCGCCGGGAATGCCGTGGCAGATCACGTCGTTGACCGAGGTGCAGATCGCGCCGGGGAAGGGCGGGTAGCCCGGGGGCGCATAATTCAGCGGCGCCGGCACCGTGCCCTGCACGTCGCGCATGTAGGCGTGGCACAGGCGGTCCAGTTCGCCGGTGGTGACGCCGGGCTGCACGAAGGGCGTGATGTAGTCGAGGACTTCGGAGGCAAGGCGGCAAGCCACGCGCATGTGGGCGATGTCTTCGGCGGTGTTCAGGTAAATGCTCATGCTGCGTCGCCAGAAAAAGTGATGGCGGGGCCACTGGCCACGCCGGAATCGATGGGTCAAAGTGGGATTATCGCACCATCGAGGCCGGATCGCAGCCTGTTCCGGGCCGCCCGGAATCGGCCGCCAGAGGCGGAACAGAGCGCGGCGGCTTGAGCGGGCGGTACTTTTGTTGCTAGAATAGCGGGCTGATCTGGTTGCGTCGCAGCAATTGCGCCGGCCAGGTCGGTTAACTTGGCAGGGTCCTTTCCTGCCGCTGGAAATCGCTGGCCCGCCTATCCGGGGTGTTCCTTTTCAGGAATGTCGGGGCGGGCTTCAGACCTAACCCTTTGGAGATTTACATGTCCGTGACCATGCGCGAAATGCTGGAAGCCGGTTGCCACTTCGGCCACCAGACCCGCTTCTGGAACCCGAAGATGGCCCCCTTCATCTTCGGTCATCGCAACAAGATCCACATCATCAACCTCGAAAAGACGCTGCCGATGTTCCAGGACGCCATGAAGTACGTGCGTCAGCTGGCGGCCAATCGCGGCACCATCCTTTTCGTGGGCACCAAGCGCCAGTCGCGCGAAATCCTGGCTGAAGAAGCTGGCCGCGCCGGCATGCCCTACGTCGACGCCCGCTGGCTCGGCGGCATGCTGACCAACTTCAAGACGGTCAAGACCTCGATCAAGCGCCTGAAGGACATGGAAGCCGCCAAGGAAGCCGGCGCGCTGGAAACCATGAGCAAGAAGGAAGCGCTGATGTTCGAGCGCGAGATGATCAAGCTGGAAAAGTCGATCGGCGGCATCAAGGAAATGGGCGGCGTGCCTGACGCGATCTTCGTGGTCGACGTCGGCTACCACAAGATCGCCGTGACCGAAGCCAACAAGCTGGGCATCCCCGTGATCGGCGTGGTCGATACCAACCACTCGCCGGAAGGCATCGATTACGTGATCCCGGGCAACGACGACTCGAGCAAGGCCGTGGCCCTGTACGTGCGCGGCGTGGCCGACGCCATCCTGGAAGGCCGTGCCAACGCCGTGCAGGAAGTCGTTGAAGCCGCCCGCGGCGACGACGAATTCGTCGAAGTGCAGGAAGGCTGATAGCTTCCCGGCCCGCTGCTGAAAGGAATCCGATAGCGCGCACGTCAACACACGACAAGGCAGGCATCGCCTGCCGCCCGGCACGCCGGGCAGCGCGCAGGGCGCAAGCCGGGGTACTTCGGCAGCAGGGCAAAAAGGGGGCACATCTGGCGCCCCCTTTTTTCGAATTTGAATTGTTGTCATCCGCGCCAGGCAAGATCTGCCGCGGGTGCGCTGAAGACCCACCGACCGGGTGCCGCGGGCGACTGCCGGCAGCCGGCGCGAACCATTCAAGGAGTGACAAATGGCGGCAATTACCGCAAGCATGGTTGCAGAACTGCGCGCGAAGACCGACGCGCCGATGATGGAGTGCAAGAAGGCCCTGACCGAGGCCGACGGCGACCTGAACAAGGCTGAAGAGCTGCTGCGCGTCAAGCTGGGCAACAAGGCCAGCAAGGCTGCCTCGCGCGTGACCGCCGAAGGCGTGGTGGCATCGTTCATCGACGGCACCACCGGCGTGCTGGTCGAGCTGAACTGCGAGACCGATTTCGTCTCCAAGAACGACGACTTCCTGGCCTTCTCGGCCAAGGTGGCCGAGCTGGTCGCCAAGCAGAACCCCGCCGACGTGGCTGCGCTGTCGGCGCTGGAAATCGACGGCGTCAGCGTCGAAGCCACCCGCGCTGCCCTGATCGGCAAGATCGGCGAGAACATGACGATCCGCCGCTTCACCCGCTACGCCAACGGCGGCAAGCTGGTCTCGTACCTGCACGGCACCCGCATCGGCGTGATGGTCGAGTTCGACGGCGACGAAGCCGCCGCCAAGGACGTCGCCATGCACGTGGCCGCGATGAAGCCGGTGTCGCTGTCGGCCGAGCAGGTCCCGGCCGACCTGATCGCCAAGGAGCGCAGCATCGCCGAGCAGAAGGCTGCCGAATCGGGCAAGCCGGCCGAGATCGCCGCCAAGATGGTCGAAGGTTCGGTGCAGAAGTACCTGAAGGAAGTCTCGCTGTTCAACCAGCCGTTCGTGAAGAACGACAAGCAGACCGTCGAGCAGATGCTGAAGGCCGCCAACACGACCGTGAAGGGCTTCACCCTGTACGTGGTGGGCGAAGGCATCGAGAAGAAGCAGGACGACTTCGCCGCTGAAGTGGCCGCCCAGGTGGCCGCTGCCCAGAAGGGCTGATGTCCGGGGCGCGCCGGGCCGGCCGTCAGGGCCGGCGCGGGCGCCTATAATGCCGCAGGGGCGCCGCAAGGTGCCCCTCTGCATAAGTAGTGCAGCACGGCGCGGCCGGCGTTGCATTGCAGCAGTCTGTTTCCGCGGTGGTCCGGTTTCGGCCGGGGCACGCCGAAAACCGGCTTTTCTCCTGCCGGCGGCACGATGACCCGTGCTGCCGGTGCCAAAACATACGTCCCAGTGTCTCAACCGAGTCGTCTCGACCGAGCCGTCTCAACCGAGCGAACTGCTCCTTCCGAGGGTGAACATGCCAGCCTACAAGCGCGTCCTTCTGAAACTGTCCGGTGAAGCCCTGATGGGCGACGATGCCTTCGGCATCAACCGCTCCACCATCGAGGCGATGGTGAACGACATTGCCGAGATCGTGAAGCTCGGTGTGCAGGTGGCGGTGGTGATCGGCGGCGGCAATATTTTCCGCGGCGTGGCCGGCGGCGCTGCCGGCATGGACCGCGCCACCGCCGACTACATGGGCATGCTGGCCACCATGATGAACGCGCTGGCGCTGCAGGACGCGATGCGCCACGCCAATATCGAAGGCCGCGTGCAGTCCGCGCTGCGCATGGACCAGGTGGTCGAGCCCTATATCCGCCCGCGCGCGATCCGCCAGCTGGAAGAGGGCAAGGTGGTGATCTTCGCCGCCGGCACCGGCAACCCGTTCTTCACCACCGATACCGCGGCCGCGCTGCGCGGCTCCGAGATCGGCGCCGAGATCGTGCTGAAGGCGACTAAGGTCGACGGCGTCTACACCGCCGACCCGAAGAAGGATCCGAGCGCCACGCGCTACACCACCATCAGCTTCGACGAGGCCATCTCGCGCAACCTGCAAGTGATGGACGCCACCGCGTTCGCGCTGTGCCGCGACCAGAAGCTGCCGATCAAGGTGTTCTCGATCGTGAAGCCCGGCGCGCTCAAGCGCGTCATCCTGGGCGAGGATGAGGGTACGCTGGTGCATGTGTGATCTTCATCGCTGAGCCGCATCTGTGAGTCCGGTAACGGATGCCGCGCCGCGGCGCTGGTATCCAGCCGGGCAAAGAGTAGAATGATTCATTTTCGATCCCCACCAGAGGGGATCTTGGTTGGCTGATTTCCGGAGGTAAAAATGAGCGTCGCCGACACAAAGAAGAGCGTCGAGCAGAAAATGCAGAAGTCGATCGAAGCCTTCAAGGCCGATCTGGCCAAGATCCGCACCGGCCGTGCCCATACCGGCCTGCTCGACCACGTTCAGGTGGATTACTACGGCTCGATGGTGCCCATCAGCCAGGTGGCGGCGATCGGCCTGGCCGACGCCCGTACCATCACGGTGCAGCCGTGGGAAAAGAAAATGGTGGGCGCGGTCGAGAAGGCCATCCGCGATTGCGACCTGGGCCTGAATCCGGCCACCATGGGCGAAGTGATCCGTGTGCCGATGCCTGCACTGACCGAAGAGCGCCGCAAGGAGCTGACCAAGGTCGTGAAGGGCGAGGCCGAGGGTGCCAAGGTGGCCGTGCGCAACCTGCGCCGCGACGCCAACGAGCAGTTCAAGAAGCTGGTCAAGGACAAGACCATTTCCGAGGACGACGAGCGCCGCGGCCAGGACGAGGTGCAGAAACTGACCGACAAGTACGTGGCCGAGATCGACAAGATGGTCGCGGAAAAAGAGAAGGAGATCATGACGGTCTGACGCCCGTCCCGGCCTTGCCGGGACTGTCAGCGACCGTCTCACGCCCATGCAGCACATCAGCTCGACGCTTGCCGTACCCGATACTTCCTACGTGCCCAGGCACGTTGCCATCATCATGGACGGCAACGGCCGCTGGGCGACCCAGCGGCATCTGCCGCGCGTGGCGGGACACAGCCGGGGGCTGGACGCCGTGCGCGCGGTGGTGGAAGCCTGCGCCGCACGGGGCGTGCAATACCTGACGCTGTTCGCGTTCAGCTCCGAGAACTGGCGCCGTCCGGCCGACGAGGTCTCGTTCCTGATGCGGCTGTTCATGATGTCGCTGCGGCGCGAAGTGGTGAAGATGCACGCCAACAACATCCGGCTGCGGGTGGTGGGCGACCTGAGCCGCTTCAGCCCGCGCATCCAGCGGCTGATCAAGGATGCCGAGGCACGCACCGCCGGCAATACCGGCCTGACCGTCACCATCGCCGCCAACTACGGCGGGCGCTGGGACCTGCTGCAGGCCATGCGCAAGATGCTGGCGCGCTCGCCCATGCTCGATCCCGAAACCATCGACGAATCGCTGCTGGCCCCGCACCTGGCCATGGCCTATGCGCCGGAGCCGGACCTGTTCATCCGCACCGGCGGCGAACAGCGCATCAGCAATTTCCTGCTGTGGCAGCTCGCCTATTCCGAGCTGTACTTCACCGACGTCTACTGGCCGGATTTCGACGCCGCGGAACTCGACAAGGCCTTTGCCTCGTACCGCCAGCGCGAACGCCGCTTCGGCCGCACCAGCGCGCAGCTGGTCGCGCCCGGACTTTCCGGCACGGCCTGAGCCCGGCCACTCCAACTCTTCACGGGACCGCAGCGCATGCTCCTCACCCGCGTCATCACCGCCCTGTGCCTGTTGCTGCTGATCCTTCCAATCCTGTTCCTGGCGCCGCCGGCGGGCCTGGCGGGACTGCTCGGCGTGATCGTGCTGCTGGCCGGCTGGGAATTCGGTCGCCTGATCGGACTGCGCGGGCCGTGGCCCTATGTCTATGCGCTGGCCTGCCTGATCGCCACCATTACCTGGCATGACCTGCCGCTGCGCCACGCCACCACCTGGCTGCTCGAGGCCGCGGTGGTGTGCTGGGGCGTGGCCGTGCTGCTGCTGGCGCGCGGCGTGCGCACCGCCACCCCGGCCTTCACCGCGCTGGGCGCGGTGCTGGGGCTGGTGATGCTGCCCGCGTTCGTCCATGCCACCATGATCCTGCGCGGCGCCGGAATCGGCGTGCTGCTGACCGCCGCGGTGCTGGTATGGGCCGCCGATATCGGCGCGTATTTCACCGGCAAGGCGATCGGCCGGCGCAAGCTGGCGCCCGGCATCAGCCCGGGCAAGTCGTGGGAGGGCGCCATCGGCGGCTGGGTGCTGGCGCTGGTGATCGGCCTCGCGCTGGCGGCCACCCACGCCTTTGCCCCGACCTGGTTCTCGGCGATGGGCGATCGCGGCGGTTTGGGTTATGTCGCCGTGCTGACCACGCTGCTGGTCGCGGCCAGCGTGGTGGGCGACCTGTTCGAATCCCTGCTCAAGCGCCAGGTCGGCAAGAAGGACAGCAGCCGGCTGCTGCCCGGCCATGGCGGCGTGCTGGACCGCATCGACGCCTTGCTGCCGGTGTTCCCGCTGGCGGCCCTGATGCTGATTTTTCTCTGAAGCCGTCTGCTATGCATCGCATCACCATCCTGGGCGCCACCGGCTCCATCGGAGAAAGCACGCTCGACGTAATCCGGCGCCATCCCGGCCGTTACGCCGCGCATGCGCTCAGCGCCCATCGGCAGGTGCGCAAGCTGGCCGACCAGTGCATCGAGTTCCGCCCGGCACGCGCCGTGGTGGGAACGGCCGAGGCGGCGCGCGAGCTGGAAACGCTGCTGCGCGCTGCCGGCGTGGCCACCGAGGTCGGCTACGGCGAAGCCGCGCTCGAATCCATCGCCGCCGATGCCCAGACCGATGCGGTGATGGCCGCCATCGTCGGCGCGGCGGGCCTGCGTCCGACGCTGGCGGCGGCGCGCGCGGGCAAGCGCGTGCTGCTGGCCAACAAGGAAGCCCTGGTCATGTCCGGACGCATCTTCATGGACGCGGTGCGCGAGCACGGCGCCACGCTGCTGCCGATCGACAGCGAGCACAACGCCATCTTCCAGTGCCTGCCCGCCGACGACCCGCGCTACGGCCGCGGCGTGGCCAAGGTGCTGCTGACCGCGTCGGGTGGGCCGTTCCGCACGCGCGACCCGGCCACGCTGCACGATATCTCGCCCGACCAGGCCTGCGCCCATCCCAACTGGGTCATGGGGCGCAAGATCTCGGTCGACTCCGCCACCATGATGAACAAGGGCCTCGAGGTGATCGAGGCACACTGGCTGTTCGGCGCCCCGGCCGAGCGCATCGAGGTGCTGATCCACCCGCAGAGCATCGTGCATTCGATGGTGGCCTACGCCGATGGCTCGGTGCTGGCGCAGCTGGGCAATCCGGACATGCGCACGCCGATCGCCTATGGCCTGGCCTATCCGGAACGGATCGACGCGGGCGTGACCCCGCTCGACCTGACCCTTGCCGGCGGTCTGCATTTCGAGAAGCCGGACCTGGCGCGGTTCCCGTGCCTGGGGCTGGCTTTCGACGCGCTGCGCGCGGCGGGGGTGGCGCCGGCGGTGCTCAATGCGGCCAATGAAGTGGCGGTCGAGGCATTCCTCGCCGGCCAGGTGCGCTTTACCGATATCGCCGGCATCGTGCGCGAGGTGCTTGAGGAAGCACCGAACGGGCCCGCCGATACGCTCGAGGCCGTGCTCTCGGCCGACGCGCTGGCGCGCGAGGCGGCCAGGGCCGGCGTCACCGCGCGCGCCGCGGCCCGCTGATCCGGCGGGCCGGTCTGCCGCATCTGCGACAATAGCGGCTGCGCCGGCCGGTCCCCCGGGGACCGCGCGGGCCGGCCCCAGCGACCTTACCGACGTCCCCGCACCATGCAAACCGTACTCGCTTTCATCGTTGCCCTGTGCGTGCTGATCTACGTGCACGAAATGGGCCACTACCTGGCCGCGCGCGCCTGCGGCGTGAAGGTGCTGCGTTTTTCCATTGGCTTCGGGCGGCCGCTGCTGCGCTGGATCTCGAAGAGCCGCGACCGCACCGAGTGGACGGTGGCGATGATCCCGCTGGGCGGCTACGTCAAGATGCTCGACGAGCGCGAGCTCGATCCCGCGCGCGACACTCCCATCGACCCCGCCGACCTGCCGCGTGCCTTCAACCGCCAGCCGGTGGGCAAGCGCTTCGCCATCGTCGCGGCCGGCCCGCTGGCCAACTTCGCGCTGGCGATCGTGCTGTATTTCGCGCTGTTCGCCGGCGGCATGCGCGAGCCCGTGCCGGTGGTGGCGGCGCCCGCGGCCGGCACCATGGCGGCGCAGGCCGGCGTGCGCGAGGGCGACCGGGTGCTGTCGCTGACCGCCAACGGCCACACCGAGCCGGTGCGCTCCTGGAACGACCTGCGCATGGCGGTGTTTGCCGAAGGCTTCGGCGATGCGCGCGCGGTGCTGCGCCTGCGCGGCGCCGACGGCGCCGAGCGCGACGTCACGCTGCCGCGCCTGCCCAATACCGGCGGCAATCCCGAGCAGGATCCGCTCGCCACGCTCGGCCTGAACCTGAAGGGCGGGCCGGTGACGATCACCGAGGTGCTGCCCGATTCGGCCGCCGAACGCGCCGGCCTGCGCAAGGGCGACCGCATCGTGGCCTGGCAGGGCAGCCCGCTGACGCAGGCCAGCGCGCTGATCAAGGCGGTGCGCAGCCAGCCGGGCCAGGCCGTGACGCTGGGCATCGAGCGCGACGGCCAGCGCCTGGAGGTGCCGGTCACGCTCGACACCGCCGCGGCGCGCGATGGCGCCACGGATGCCAGCGGCGCCGCGCCCGCGCCCGCGGGCAAGCTGGGCGCGGCGCTGAGCCAGGCGGTGCAGATGGAGACCGTGCGCTACCGGCCGGACCAGGCGCTGGCACGCGCGGTGGGGCAGGTCTGGGATACCAGCGCGCTGTCGCTCAAGCTGCTGGGCAAGATGCTGGTGGGGCAGGCTTCGCTGCAGAACCTGAGCGGTCCGCTGACCGTGGCGGACTACGCCGGACGTGCCGCAAACCTCGGCATACAGGCCTTTGTCAGCTTCCTGGCGCTGGTCAGCGTTAGTCTTGGCGTACTCAATTTGTTACCCATTCCGGTTCTGGATGGGGGGCATTTGCTGTATTATTGCGTGGAATTTTTGACTGGCCGGCCCGTCCCAGACCACTGGCAGGCAATGCTGCAGAAGGTTGGCATCGCTTGCATCTTGCTCCTGACTTCGCTCGCTTTGTTCAATGACGTCAGCCGAATGTTTCTGGCGAACGGCTAGAAACGTGTGTCGGCAAGGGGTGGTGGTGTCGTCGGACACCGTCGCCGGGGACGCCATTTGCCAGGCGCAGTCCAATGAGGCATCGGAGCGCAATCCTGGATGGAATCAAAGAGGGGATCAACATTGATCAGACATAAGCGCATTTCGCTGGGTTTGCTGGCGAGTGCCGTTATTGCAGCCTGGAGCCCGGCGGGCTGGGCTGCCGATCCGTTCGTCGTCAGGGACATCCGCGTTGAGGGACTGCAACGCGTCGAACCGGGTACCGTGTTTGGCTACCTGCCGGTGCGCGTCGGTGAAACCTTCACCGATGACAAGGGTGCCGATGCCATCCGTGCCCTCTACAATACCGGCTTCTTCAAGGACGTGCAGATCCGCGCCGAGGAAGGCGTGCTGGTGGTGCAGGTCGAAGAGCGTCCGGCCATCTCGCAGCTCGAGTTCGTCGGCATCAAGGAATTCGACAAGGACACGCTGCGCCGCTCGCTGCGCGCGGTCGGCGTGGCCGAGGCCCGCTACTACGACAAGGCCCTGATCGACAAGGCCGAGCAGGAACTCAAGCGCCAGTACGTTGCGCGCGGCTACTATGCCGCCGATGTACAGACCACCATCACGCCGGTGGACCGCAACCGCGTCTCGGTGGTGTTCAACGTCGACGAGGGCCCGGTCGCCAAGATCCGCCAGATCAATATCGTCGGCAACAAGGCCTTCAAGGAAAGCACGCTGCGCGACGAGATGCAGCTGTCCACGCCGAACTGGCTGTCGTGGTACACCAAGAACGACCTGTACTCGAAGCAGAAGCTGACCGCCGACCTGGAGGCGCTGCGCTCGTACTACCTGAACCGCGGCTACCTGGAATTCGCCATCGAATCGACCCAGGTCTCGATCACGCCCGACAAGAAAGACATCTTCCTGACGCTGAACATCAAGGAAGGCGAGCAGTACAAGGTTTCCGACGTGCGCCTGGCCGGCGAGCTGCTGGGCAAGCAGGAGGAAATGGAAAAGCTGCTGCAGCTGAAGAAGGGCGATATTTTCTCGTCCGAGAAGCTGACGCAGAGCACCAAGGCCATTACCGACCTGCTCGGCACCTATGGCTACGCGTTCACCACCATCAACCCGCAGCCGCAGATCGACAAGGAAAAGCGCGAAGTCGCGCTGACCCTGATGGTCGATCCGGGCCGCCGCGTCTACGTGCGCCGCGTCAACGTGGTCGGCAACAGCAAGACCCGTGACGAAGTGGTGCGGCGCGAGATGCGCCAGATGGAAAGCTCTTGGTTCGACAGCGAAAAGCTGCAGCAGTCGCAGGCGCGCATCAACCGAACCGGCTACTTCACCGACACCAACATCACCACCGAGGACGTGCCCGGCGCGCCCGACCAGGTCGATGTGAACGTCAACGTGACCGAAAAGCCGACCGGCCAGATCAGCCTGGGCGTGGGCTTCTCGTCGACCGACAAGCTGGTGCTGCAGGCCGGCCTGCGCCAGGACAACGTGTTCGGCTCGGGTACCAGCCTGGGCCTGGACGTGAACACCGCCAAGTCGTTCCGCACCATCGCGCTGACGCAGTACGACCCGTACTTCACGGTGGACGGCATCAGCCGCTCGACCGATATCTACTACCGTACCTCGCGCCCGCTGTACTACACCGGCGACCAGGACTACAAGATCGTCTCGGCCGGCGGCGGCTTCAAGTTCGGCGTGCCGTTCTCGGAAGTCGATACCGTGTTCTTCGGCATCGGCTACGAACGCACCCAGGTGTACACCTCGGTCAACACGCCGACCCAGTACACGAACTGGCTGAACCAGATCGGCAAGAGCTCCGGCGACGGCATCAACAACTTCCCGTTCACGATCGGCTGGGCACGTGACCGCCGCGACAGCGCACTGGTCCCGACCAAGGGGCCGTACACCCAGGCCAACCTCGAAGTCGGCCTGCCGGGCGGCGATACGCAGTACTACCGCGCCAGCGTGCAGCAGCAGTACTTCTACCCGATCTCGAAGGCCTTCACGCTGGCACTGAACGGCGAGGTCGCCTACGGCCACGGCTATGGCAACACGCCGTTCCCGGTGTTCAAGTACTTCTACGCCGGCGGTATCGGCTCGGTGCGCGGCTACCAGACCAGCACGCTGGGCCCGAAGGACCAGAACGGCAACCCGGTGGGCGGCGCCTCCAAGATGATCGGCAACATCGAGTTCATCTTCCCGCTGCCGGGCTCGGGCGTGGACCGCACGCTGCGCCTGTTCACCTTCTTCGACTTCGGTAACGTCTATCAGGAAGGCGAGCCGCTGAGCTTCAGCGAGCTGAAGTACTCGACCGGCTTCGGCATGTCGTGGCTGTCGCCGATCGGGCCGCTGAAGCTCAGCATGGGCTTCCCGCTCAGGCGCGACACCAACGACAAGGTCCAGCGCTTCCAGTTCCAGATCGGCACGGCATTCTGATTCTGAAAAAGGATCTGTTTTCATGACTACAACATCCAAACTGGTCAAGTCCCTGGGCGCCGCCGCGCTCGCCGGCGCGGCGCTCTGTGCCGCGCTGCCGGCCTCGGCCCAGGAAGCGCGCATCGCCGCGGTCAATTCCGAGCGCATCCTGCGTGATTCGCAGCCGGCCAAGGCGGCCCAGGTCAAGCTGGAGCAGGAGTTCTCCAAGCGCGACCGCGAATTGCAGGACATGGCCCAGAAGATCAAGGGCATGGCCGACAAGCTGGACAAGGACACGGCCGTGCTGGCCGATTCCGACCGCCAGCGCCGCCAGCGCGAAGTGGCTGACCTGGACCGCGAGTTCCAGCGCAAGCAGCGCGAATTCCGCGAGGACCTGAACCAGCGCCGCAACGAGGAGCTGGCCCAGGTGCTGGAACGCGCCAACCGCGTGATCCGTCAGCTTGCCGAACAGCGCAAGTACGACCTGATCGTGCAGGAAGCCGTGTACGTGAATCCGCGCATCGATATCACCGACGACGTGATGAAGGTGCTGAACGCCGGCGGCAAGTAAGCCTGCGCCGCTTCGTCGTTCGTTCCTTCGTTCTTTCATCAGGAAGTACCGCCATGCAGACACCCACACTGGGTCAGCTCGCCACCGAGAACGGCGCGCAGGTTGTGGGTGACCCCGACCTGGCGATCACCGGCCTGGCCCCCCTGGACCAGGCCGGACCGGGCGAGCTCTCGTTCCTGTCCAATCCGCTCTACCTGCAGCAGGCGCTGGATGCCAGGGCCGGCGCCGTGATCGTCTCGGCCGCCGACCTCGAGCGCGTGCGCGCCGAAGGCAAGGCCGACGGCCGCAACTGGCTGGTGGCGCGCAATCCCTACGTATGCTTTGCCCGCGTGGCGCAGCGTTTCGACCGTGCCGCCAATACCGACGCGCGCACCGGCATCGACGCGCGCGCCACCGTGGCGCCCGACGCGGTGGTGCCGGCCTCGTGCTACATCGGCCCCAACGTGGTCATCGAAGCCGGCGCGCGCCTGGGCGAGCGCGTGCGCATCCTGGCCAACGGCTATGTCGGCGCGCATGCGCAGATCGGCGACGATTCACTGCTCTACGCCAATGTCTCGGTCTACCACCACTGCGTGGTCGGCGCCCGCGCCATCCTGCACAGCGGTGTGGTGATCGGCGCCGACGGCTTCGGCTTCGCGCCGGACATCAGCGCGACCGGCGTCGAATACGTGAAGATCCCGCAGACCGGACGCGCGGTGCTGGGCCAGGACGTCGAGGTCGGCGCCAATACCGCGATCGACCGCGGCGCCATGGCCGACACCGTGATCGAGGACGGCTGCAAGATCGACAACCAGGTCCAGATCGCGCACAACGTGCGGGTCGGAGCGCATACGGTCATCGCTGGCTGCGCCGCGGTGTCGGGCAGCACCCGCATCGGGCGCTTCTGCGTGATCGGCGGCGCCGCCAACTTTGCCGGCCACCTGACCATTGCCGACCGCACCACGGTGTCGGGCGGCACCTCGATCACCAAATCCATTACCAAGCCCGGCGGCCATTTCACCAGCGTGTTCCCGTTCTTGCCGCACGGCGAGTGGGAGCGCAATGCAGCCATCGTGCGCGGCCTGAGCAAGCTGCGCGAACGGGTGGTGGCGCTGGAGCGCCGCCTGCGCGGCCAGGCCGCCGGGTCCCAACCCTCACAAGACTAAAGAGAAATCATCATGAGCGCGGCCGAAATCGATATCCGCAAGATCCTCAAGCTGCTGCCGCACCGGTACCCGTTCCTGCTGGTCGACCGCGTGCTGGAGTTCGAGGCGCAGAAGCGGATCAAGACCCTGAAGAACGTCACCATCAACGAGCCGTACTTCCAGGGCCATTTCCCCGAGCAGCCGGTGATGCCGGGCGTGATGATCCTGGAAGCGCTGGCGCAGTCGGCCGGCCTGCTGACCTTCGGCGCCGACATGGAGCGCAAGGAAGGGGCGCTGTACTACTTTGTCGGCATCGACGGCGCCCGCTTCAAGCAGGTGGTGTACCCCGGCGACCAGCTGCACATGAACGTGACGGTCGAGCGCTATATCCGCGGCATCTGGAAGTTCAAGGCGTTCGCCACGGTCGACGACAAGGTGGCCTGCGAGGCGGAGCTGATGTGCACCGTGAAGCAGGCCGAGTGAGGCCGCCCGCGGCCCGCGGCGCTGCCGCGGGCTGACTGCCGCATCCTCCGCGCCCACTCGCGCCGCGGGGGCGCACGGCCCGGACGGGAACCTTTGCCCGGCGCATTGGCCCATCCTCCACCAGACCCATCACAGGACAGTACGCATGACGCAAATCCACCCCACCGCACTGGTCGACCCGAAGGCAGAACTGGCCGCCGACGTCAGCGTCGGCCCGTTCTCGATCGTCGGCCCCAACGTGCGGATCGGCAGCGGCACCCGGATCGGCTCGCATACGACGGTCGAGGGCCATACCACGATCGGCGCGGGCAACACCATCGGCCCCTATGCCTCGGTCGGCGGCGTGCCGCAGGACATGAAGTACCGCAACGAGCCGACCCGGCTCGAGATCGGCGACCGCAACACCATCCGCGAATTCACCACGATCCACACCGGCACGGTGCAGGACCGCGGCCTGACCAGCATCGGCAACGACAACTGGATCATGGCCTACGTCCATATCGCCCATGACTGCATGGTCGGCAACCACACCGTGTTCTCCAGCAACGCGCAGATCGCCGGCCACGTCGAGGTGGGCGACTGGGCCATCCTGGGCGGCATGAGCGGCGTGCACCAGTTCGTGCGCATCGGCGCCCATGCGATGCTGGGCGGCGCCTCGGCGCTGGTGCAGGACGTGCCCCCGTTCGTGATCGCGGCCAGCGACAAGAGCGGCAACAAGGCCACGCCGCACGGCATCAATGTCGAAGGGCTGCGCCGCCGCGGCTTCGATGCCGGCCAGATCGCCGCGCTGCGCCAGGCCTACAAGCTGCTTTACAAGTCCGACCTCAGCTTCGACGAGGCGCGCAACGAGATTTCCGCATTGCTGGCGCAGGTGGATGCCGGCACCGCGGCGCCGCTGCAGGCCTTTGTCGACTTCCTTGCCGCCACCCAGCGCGGCATCGTGCGCTGAGACCGGTCTCACATGGCTGACGCCGCGATTCGGAAGGACCTGCCCGCGGGCAACGGCAGCGCCGCGGGCAAGCGCGGCACCATCGCCATGGTGGCCGGCGAGGCCTCGGGCGATCTGCTGGCTTCGCTGATGATGGGCGGGCTGCAGGCCCGCCTGGCCGAGACCGGCGAGGCGGTCGACTACGCCGGCATCGGCGGCAAGCGCATGATGGCGCAGGGCTTCGTCTCGCGCTGGCCGATGGAAACGCTGTCGGTCAACGGCTATGTCGAGGTGCTGGGCTCGCTGCGCGAGATCCTTGCCACGCGGCGCGCGGTGCGCGAATGGCTGCTGGCGGAGCCGCCGCTGTGCTTTATCGGGGTCGATGCGCCGGACTTCAATTTCGGCCTGGAAGTGCCGTTGCGCCGCGCCGGCATCCCGGTGGTGCATTTCGTCAGCCCGTCGATCTGGGCCTGGCGCGGCGGGCGCATCCGCACCATCGCGCGCGCGGTCGACCACATCCTGTGCCTGTTCCCGTTCGAGCCCGAGATCTACGCCAGGGCCGGCATTCCGGCCACCTACGTGGGCCATCCGCTCGCCGACGTGATCCCGATGGTGCCCGACGTCGCCGGCGCGCGCGCGGCGCTCAAGCTGCCGCCCGGGCACCGCGTGGTGGCGGTGCTGCCGGGCAGCCGCCAGTCCGAGGTGCGCAATCTCGGCGCCACCTTTTTCGCCGCGATGGCTCGCATGCAGCGCATGGACCCGAAGCTGGCGTTCGTGCTGCCGGCGGCGAGCGCGCCGCTGCGCGCCATCGTCGAAGACCTGCACCAACAGCATCCGGAACTGTGCCTCACCATTGTCGACGGCAAGTCGCACCAGGCCATGGAAGCCGCCGACGTGGTGCTGCTGGCGAGCGGCACCGCCACGCTCGAGGCGGCGCTGTACAAGAAGCCGATGGTGATCTCGTACAAGGTGCCCTGGCTGACCGCGCAGATCATGAAGCGCCAGGGTTATCTGCCCTACGTGGGATTGCCTAATATCCTTTCAGGGCGCTTTGTCGTGCCCGAGCTGCTGCAGGACGACGCCACGCCCGAGGCGCTGGCGCGCGAGACCCTGCTGCAGCTCAACGACGAGGGCAATACCGCCTTCCTGTACGAGCATTTCACGCGCATGCACGAGACGCTCAAGTGCAACACCGCGCAACTGGCGGCCGATGTCGTGGTCGACCTGATGCGCAGCCGGGGGACCGTCTGATGGCACGGCGCAATGCCGCATCACCGCAGCTGGGACTGGACCTGGCGCCGGCTGCCGGCGCCATCCAGCGCCTGTGCGGCGTCGACGAGGCGGGCCGCGGCCCGCTCGCGGGGCCGGTCTATGCCGCCGCGGTGGTACTGGACCCGAAACGCCCGATCCGTGGCCTGGCCGACTCCAAGATCCTGACCGCGGCCAAGCGCGAGGCGCTGTACGAGAAGATCTGCGAGCGCGCGCTGGGCTGGCATATCGCCTTCGCCACGGTCGAGGAAATCGATACGATCAATATCCTGCACGCCAGCATGCTGGCGATGCAGCGGGCCGTGCAGGGCCTGGCCGCCAGCGGCGTGGTGCCGGACCTGGTGCAGGTCGACGGCAACCGCTGCCCGCAGGTCGCGTACCCGGTCGAAGCCATCGTCAAGGGCGATGCGCTGGTCAAGGCGATCTCGGCCGCCTCGATCCTGGCCAAGGTGGCGCGCGACCGCGCCCTGATGGAACTGCACGCGGCCTACCCGCAATACGGCTTCGATTCGCACGTGGGCTACGGCACGCCGCAGCATATGGCGGCGCTGGCCGAATTCGGCGCGACCCCGCACCATCGCCGCTCGTTCGCGCCGGTGCGCGAGGCGCTGGCGCAGCGGCCGCTGTTTACCGCCATGGTCGCCGCCGCGCCGGTGACCGACGACATTGCGGTCGCGGACGCCGGCATCCTCGCCGGTGCCGCGACCGAAGCCGCCACCCAGTTCGGCACCTTCCTGCCACCCGAAGCATCGTGAAGCACGTCACCTCGCGCGACAACGCGCTGTTCAAGCACCTGAAGGCGCTTGCCGGTTCCACGCACCAGCGCCGCAAGGCCGGCCAGTCGCTGCTCGACGGCGTGCACCTGGCGCAGGCCTACGTGGCCGCGCGCGGCCAGCCCGTGACCTGCCTGGTGTCGGAGCGCCACTACGACCACGCCGAAGTGGCGCCGCTGCTGGCCCAGATGGACAGCGAGCGCGTGGTGGTGCTGGCCGATGCGCTGTTCACGCAGATCAGCGGCGTGGTCAACGGCATCGACCTGATGCTGGTGATCGAGACCCCGGCGGGCCACCTGCCGGCGCGCATCGAGCAGGACTGCATCATCCTGGACGGGGTGCAGGACGCGGGCAATGTCGGCTCGATCCTGCGCAGCGCGGCGGCGGCGGGCATCCGCGACGCCTTCCTCGCCACCGGCTGCGCCTTCGCGTGGTCGGTCAAGACCCTGCGCGCCGGCATGGGTGCGAACTTCCACCTGAATATCGTCGAGCATTGCACGCTCGAGTCCCTGGCGCCGCGGCTGGCGATACCGCTGCTGGCGACCTCGTCGCACGCCGAGGCCGCGGTGTTCGATACCGACCTGCGCGCACCGGTGGCGTGGGTGGTCGGCAACGAAGGGGCAGGGGTCAGCGAGGGCTGGATGGCGCATGTCACGCGCAAGGTCGGCATTCCGCAACCGGGCGGGATGGAGTCGCTGAACGTGGCCGCGGCAACGGCGATCTGCCTGTTCGAGGCGGTGCGCCAGCGGCGCGCCGGCTGACCGCGCCGGCGCGGCCACAAAAAAAGCGGCCCGGGCGGCCGCTTTTCTTTTCCTGCTTCAGTAGTTGTCGCGGTCGACCTTGATCTCCTGCAGGATCGTGGTCGCGATCTCTTCGATCGACTTGTGCGTCGACGACAGCCACTTGATGCCTTCGCGGCGCATCATCGCCTCGGCCTCGTTGACCTCGTAGCGGCAGTTTTCCAGCGCGGCGTACTTGCTGCCCGGGCGGCGCTCGTTGCGGATCTCGGTCAGGCGCTGCGGGTCGATCGACAGGCCGAAGATCTTTGACTTGAACGCATACAGCGCCGACGGCAGCCTGCCGCGCTCGAAGTCGTCGGGAATCAGCGGATAGTTTGCCGCCTTCAGCCCGTACTGCATCGCCAGGTAGAGGCTGGTCGGGGTCTTGCCGCTGCGCGACACGCCCACCAGGATCACGTCGGCTTCTTCCAGGTTCTTGTGTGACTGGCCGTCATCATGCGCCAGCGAGAAGTTGATCGCCTCGATCCGGTTCTTGTAGGCCTCGGTGTCCGCGTTCTGGTGGAAGCGGCCGATGGCGTGGGTGGACTTCAGGCCAAGTTCCTTTTCGAGCGGCTCGATAAAGGTCTGGAACATGTCCAGGATCATCGCCTTGGCGCGGCGCAGTGCCTTGTTCGCTTCCTGGTTGACCAGCGTGGTGAAGACGATCGGCGGCACGCCCTCGTTGTGGAACGCCTCGTTGATCTTGCCGACGGCGATATGTGCCTTTTCCGGGGTATCGACGAAGGGCATGCGCACCTTGCGGAAGCGCATTTCGAACTGGGCCAGGATGGAATGGCTGAAGGTCTCGGCGGTGATGCCGGTGCCATCCGAGACGATAAACACGGTGCGCACCGCGGGGCGCTCGGCCGCCTGGGGCGTGGGCGCCGCAGGGGTTGCGGCTTGCGTTCCAGGCGTGGACCCGGGTGTCGCCGTTCCGGGCGCTTCTGGCTGGGACATGGGGAGGGTGGAATAAATAGATTGAATCTTCCGCAGAAAAGTGCGGCGCAGCACGGTAGAATAGCGGCGATCTTTTCGCTAAGCAATTCCATAGGGTGGCCGGCTGCGCAACATGCCCACGCCACAAACCGCGCCCGGAATTGTCGACAATGCGCGCTACGCGATGAGAGCCGTAGCGCCAGGTCCGCAGCGCCAGTTCGGGGTTGCTTAGCCAAGCGATCCGTCCGGGAACAGAACATCAACAACATACCGGGCATGCGCAACCAGTTTTCTACTTTGTTTTGAGGCTCTCATGACTAACCAGGCAGATAACGGCGCCTATGTGCTGCCGTTCGAGCAGTTGCGCATGGCTGACGTGGAAATCGTCGGCGGCAAGAATTCGTCGCTGGGCGAGATGATCTCCCAGCTGGCCGAAGCCGGCGTCCGCGTTCCGGGCGGCTTTGCCACCACCGCGCTCGCCTTCCGCGACTTCCTCGCCCACAACAACCTGACCGAGCGCATCTCGCAGCGCCTGAAGACCCTGAACGTCGACGACGTCAAGGCCCTGGCCGAAGCCGGTGCCGAGATCCGCGACTGGGTCGCCTCCGCACCGTTCCAGCCGCGCCTGGAACAGGAAATCCGCGAGTTCTATGCCCGCGTGGCCGAGCGCGAAGGCGCCGAGGCCTCGTTCGCGGTGCGTTCGTCGGCCACGGCCGAAGACCTGCCCGACGCCTCCTTCGCCGGCCAGCAGGAGTCCTACCTGAACGTCAGCGGCATCGACGACGTGCTCGACAAGATCAAGCACGTGTTCGCCTCGCTGTACAACGACCGCGCCATCTCCTACCGCGTGCACAAGGGCTTTGCCCACGACGTGGTGGCGCTGTCCGCCGGCATCCAGCGCATGGTCCGCTCGGACCTGGCCGCCTCCGGCGTGATGTTCACCATCGACACCGAGTCCGGCTTCCCCGACGTGGTCTTCATCACCTCCAGCTATGGCCTGGGCGAAACGGTGGTGCAGGGCGCGGTCAACCCGGACGAGTTCTACGTGTTCAAGCCGACGCTGCAAGCCGGCAAGTACCCGATCATCCGCCGCTCGATCGGCTCCAAGCTGATCAAGATGGAATTCACCAAGCCGGGCGAAGCCGGCCGCGTGAAGACCGTCGACGTGCCCGCCGAACTGCGCAACCGCTACTCGATCACCGACGAAGACGTGACCGAGCTGGCGCGCTACGCGATGATCATCGAGAAGCACTATGGCCGCCCGATGGACATCGAGTGGGGCAAGGACGGCAAGGACGGCAAGATCTACATCCTGCAGGCCCGCCCGGAAACGGTGAAGAGCCAGTCGGCCGGCAAGGCCGAGCAGCGCTTCAAGCTCAAAGGCACCGCGCCCGTGCTGACCAGCGGCCGCGCCATCGGCCAGAAGATCGGCACCGGCCCGGTGCGCGTGATCAACGACCCGTCCGAGATGGAACGCGTGCAGCCCGGCGACGTGCTGGTGGCCGACATGACCGACCCCAACTGGGAGCCGGTGATGAAGCGCGCCTCCGCGATCGTCACCAACCGTGGCGGCCGTACCTGCCACGCCGCCATCATCGCGCGTGAACTGGGCGTGCCGGCGGTGGTCGGCTGCGGCGATGCCACCGACGTGCTCAAGGACGGCACGCTGGTGACGGTGTCGTGCGCCGAGGGCGACGAAGGCCGCATCTACGACGGCCTGCTCGAAACCGAAGTGACCGAGGTCCAGCGCGGCGAGATGCCGGAAATCGACGTCAAGCTGATGATGAACGTCGGCAACCCGCAGCTGGCGTTCGACTTCGCGCAGATCCCGAACAACGGCGTCGGCCTGGCGCGCCTGGAATTCATCATCAACAACAATATCGGCGTCCACCCGAAGGCCATCCTCGACTACCCGCAAGTCGACGCCGACCTGAAGAAGGCCGTGGAAAGCGTGGCCCGCGGCCACGCCAGCCCGCGCGCGTTCTACGTCGACAAGCTGGCCGAGGGCATCGCCACCATCGGCGCGGCCTTCTACCCGAAGCCCGTGATCGTGCGCCTGTCGGACTTCAAGTCCAACGAGTACAAGAAGCTGATCGGCGGCTCGCGCTACGAGCCGGATGAAGAAAACCCGATGCTGGGCTTCCGCGGCGCCTCGCGCTACATCGCCGAAGACTTCGCCGAAGCCTTCGAGATGGAGTGCAAGGCCATGAAGCGCGTGCGCGACGAAATGGGCCTGACCAACGTCGAGATCATGGTGCCGTTCGTGCGCACGCTGGGCCAGGCCGAGAAGGTCATCGAACTGCTGGCCAAGCATGGCCTGAAGCGCGGCGAGAACGGCCTGCGCATCATCATGATGTGCGAAGTGCCGTCCAACGCGATCCTGGCTGAGGAGTTCCTGCAATTCTTCGACGGCTTCTCGATCGGCTCGAACGACCTGACCCAGCTGACGCTGGGCCTGGACCGCGACTCGGGCATGGAGCTGCTGGCCAAGGACTTCGACGAGCGCGACCCGGCGGTGTGCTTCATGCTGTCGCGCGCGATCTCGGCCTGCATCCGCCTGGACAAGTACGTCGGCATCTGCGGCCAGGGTCCTTCGGACCATCCGGACTTTGCCGCATGGCTGGCCAAGGAAGGCATCAAGTCGATCTCGCTGAACCCGGACTCGGTGGTCGAGACCTGGCAAAAGCTGGCTTCCTGAGGCATTTGACGTCACAATAACGACTGCCGGCCCCTTCGGGTAGCCGGCGGAAGCACCGGCCCTGCGTCAGGTGTTGCAAAGCCCCGCAGACGCTGTATGGCGCTGCGGGGTTTTTACTTTTTCGGGAAATCCGTGGTCGAACGGGAGCTTGGATGGCGTACTACATCTGGTTCGTGGCGGCGGTGCTGCTGGTGATCGTCGAACTGAACACCGGCACCTTCTATCTGCTGATGGTGGCGGTGGGCCTGGCCGCCGCCGGGGTGGCGGCCTTGCTTGGCGCCTCGCCCGCGGCGCAGGCCCTGACCGGGGCGCTGGTGGCGGCGGTGCTGATCGCCGGGCTGCGCCGCACCCGCTTCGGCAAGCTGCGGCGCGGCAATGCCGCGGCCGATCCCAACGTCAACCTCGATATCGGCCAGGAACTCGAGGTACCGGCGTGGGACGCCAACCGGCGCGCCCGCGTGCCGTATCGCGGCGCCGACTGGACCGTCGAGCTGGCGCCCGATTGTCCGCCCGAGCGCGCGCTCGCGCCGGGGCGCTACCGCATCGTCGCGGTGCGCGGCAGCACGCTGGTGGTGTCGCCTCGCTGAAGCCCTGTCTTCCGAATCCTTTGCGCATCGCGGCCGCGGCCGCGGTGTGTTCCGCCTGCCGCCGACCGGCGGCGCCGTACCGATGTGTTCTGCCTGGAGGGTCGTTACATGCTCGCTTTTCAGCTTGGTTTGCTGCCGCTGATCATCCTTGTCGCCGTTATCGTGCTGATTGCCAAGGGCATCAAGATCGTGCCGCAGCAGCACGCCTGGGTGCTGGAGCGCCTGGGCCGCTATCACGCGACCCTGACTCCCGGGCTGTCGATCGTGGTGCCGTTCGTCGACCGCGTCGCCTACAAGCATGTGCTCAAGGAAATCCCGCTGGACGTGCCCAGCCAGGTCTGCATCACCAAGGACAACACGCAGCTGCAGGTCGACGGCGTGCTGTACTTCCAGGTCACCGACCCGATGAAGGCGTCGTATGGCTCGAGCAATTTCGTGGTCGCGATCACGCAGCTGTCGCAGACCACGCTGCGCTCGGTGATCGGCAAGCTGGAGCTGGACAAGACTTTCGAGGAGCGCGAGTTCATCAACCACAGCGTGGTCAATGCGCTGGACGAAGCTGCCTCCAACTGGGGCGTAAAGGTGCTGCGCTATGAGATCAAGGACCTGACCCCGCCCAAGGAGATCCTGCATGCGATGCAGGCGCAGATCACCGCCGAGCGTGAAAAGCGCGCGCTGATCGCGGCCTCCGAAGGCAAGCGCCAGGAACAGATCAACCTGGCCACCGGCGCGCGCGAGGCGGCGATCCAGAAGTCGGAGGGTGAGCGCCAGGCGGCCATCAACAAGGCCCAGGGCGAGGCCAGCGCGATCCTGGCGGTGGCCGAGGCCAATGCGCAGGCAATCCAGAAGATCGGCAATGCGATCCGCACCGAGGGCGGCATGGATGCGGTCAACCTGAAGGTGGCCGAGGAATATGTCGCCGCGTTCGGCAACCTGGCCAAGCAGGGCAATACGCTGATCGTGCCGGGCAATATGGGCGACATGAGCAGCATGATCGCCACGGCGCTGCAGATCGTGAAGGGGCAGCAGAAGGCCGCTTGAAGCAGGGCTGAACGAAGGGCGGCTGAACGAAGGGCGCGCGGCGCGGCGGTTCAGTCCTTGTTGTCGCCCTTCATGATGCGGGCCTTCTCGCGCTGCCAGTCGCGCTGCTTTTCGGTCTCGCGCTTGTCGAACTGCTTCTTGCCCTTGGCCAGGCCGATCTCGCATTTCACGCGGCCGCGCGTGTAATGCAGGTTCAGCGGCACCAGCGTGTAGCCGCGCTGCTCGACCTTGCCGATCAGCTTCTTGATTTCGTCGGCCTTGAGCAGCAGCTTGCGGGTGCGCACCGGATCGGGCTTGACGTGGGTGGAGGCGCTTTGCAGCGGGCTGATATGGGCGCCGATCAGGAACATCTCGGCGTCGCGCACGACCACGTAGCCTTCCTTGATCTGCACTCGCCCGGCGCGGATCGCCTTGACCTCCCAGCCTTCCAGCACGATTCCGGCCTCGTATCGTTCCTCGATGAAATAGTCGAAGAAGGCCTTCTTGTTGTCTGCAATGGTCATGCGTGCGGGTCGGGTGCGGTAGGGTGGATGCTGGCCGGTTCGCTGCAGCGCCACATGGCGGGATGCCGCGGGGCGCGCGGGTCGGCTAAAATCGGGATTCTAGCAAACCAGCCCCCGGCACAGGCGCATGCCTGCCGCGCAGCGCGCGCGGCAGGGCCGCAAGCCAGATTTCCCCTTACATGGCAGACGTCCATAAATCCGTCCTGCTCGGTTACTCCGCCGCGCAGATGTATGACCTGGTCACCCGCGTGGAGGACTATCCCAAGTTCCTGCCATGGTGCGGCGGCGTGGAGGTGTTCGAGCAGACCGAGACCACGCTCGACGCCAAGATCCATATCCACTTCAAGGGCATCCAGCAGTTCTTCCATACGCGCAATACCCAGGAGCGTCCGACGCGTATCGACATGACCTTTGCCGACGGGCCGTTCAAGACCTTCAACGGGTCATGGCGCTTTACGCCGTTGCGCGAAGACGCGTGCAAGATCGAGTTCCACCTGCACTACGAGTTTTCCAGCCTGCTGCTGGAGAAGCTGATCGGCCCGGTCTTCAGCATGATCGCCAATACCTTTGTCGATGCCTTCGTCAAGCGCGCCGAGGTGGTGTATGGCACCAGCTGAACGCAGCGCCGCCACGGTGCATATCGCGGTCTGCTACGCGCGTCCGGAAGCCGTGTTCCTGAAGGCCATCGACGTGCCCGCGGGCACCACGATCGCCGCGGCCATCGTCAACTCCGGATTGCAGCAGGCTTGCCCGGAAGTCGATCCGGCCACCATGCGCGTGGGCATTTTCGGCAAGCTCAAGACCCCGGAGACGGTGGTGCGCGACGGCGACCGCGTCGAGGTGTACCGGCCGCTGACGGCGGATCCGAAGCAGGCGCGCCGCAAGCGGGTCCAGAAGCAGCGCGCCGGCGGCACGCGCGAGGGCCAGAAATGGCTGCGCGGCAACAGCTGAGCCGCGCATTGCCGCCAACGCAAACGGGCCCGGGCTGGCCCGTTTTTCATGGCTTCAGTTGCAGTGCTTTTCCAGGTTGGCGCTGGTCCTGAGGATTTCCGCCTGGCGCTGCTCGCTGTTCAGGTGCTGCAGCGCGCCATCCGGGCCGGCGACCGCGGCGCGCATGCCCTGCTGCAGGCCGGTGGCATAGTTGCGCAGCTGCGCGCAACGGGCGGCGCGCTCGGCCGTCTCGGCTTCCTTGCGGGCCTCTTCGGCGGCGGCTTTCAGGCTGGCTTCGCGGCGCTTCTGGAAGGCTTCCTCGGGCGTCGGTGCGGTGGGCTTGGCCGATGCCTTGGCCGGAGCTGGTGCGGCTATGGCGGCGTCCGCTGCCTGGGCCGCCTGGACCGGCTGGAGGTCGCCGGCATGGCGTCCCGGTGCGCGCAAGACCCTCGCCGCAGCCGTGGACGGCGGCACGTCGCTGTAGACCATGTGGCCGTTGGCATCGCGCCACTGCCAGTAGGCAAGGGCCGGTGCAGGCGTGGCCAGAACGGCGGCAAGGGCAGCGGCAAGCAGGCACGGCGCGGACGATCGTTGCATGGCGGGACGTCTCAAAGTGGCTCTGGAAGCACGGGCCGCCGGCTGCATGCGTTAGCGATGGCCGCGGCACGAAGCCGCGGCAATTGCTCGGGCGCTTGCTTGCAATGCAATGCGTAGCGCCGGTCTGACCCTGGTAAATGCCTGGTATTTTTGTGCGGCGCGTGTGACTCCCGCGCCTGGTTCGCTAGTCTACGCAGACTTGTCGGTGGCGTGCAAGCGCACCGACCAGGCCACGCCGACCATCAGCAACACGATCGCGGCGATTTCCAGCGGGCGTGGCCAGCGCTGGTCGAAGACAAAGCCATAGGCCAGCGCGAACAGCGTTTCGAACACGATCATCTGGCCCGACAGCGTCAGCGGCAGGCGCCGGCTGGCGATATTCCACAGGTTGTTGCCGATCAGCGAGGCGCCCAGCGCCACCGCGGCGTTGACCATCCAGAACCACTGCCAGTCGCGGCCGCTGTCGGCGGCGCCCAGGGTGTCGCCGGCAATCAACCAGCCGACTGCCGCCAGTACCGCGGACACGGCGCCGGTCGACAGCCCGTACAGCGCCGACCATTCGTTGCCGCTGTAATGCGGGTTGCGCTGCAGATAGCGCGCGTTGTCCACCGCATAGAGGGTCCAGCAGACCAGCGCACCGGCAGCGCAACCGACTCCGGCCAGCTTCTGCCACACCGGCCGCGCCACCGCGCCGGCCGCCGCCGCGTGGGCGCCCGGGCCGCCGCCGAACAGGTCGATATTGATGCAGGCAATGCCCGCGGCCACCACCAGCAGCGGCCACAGCAGCCGCGCCAGCGGCACCGCGCCGTGGTCGCGCCGGCCCATGATGGTGACCGAGATCGGCAGGATGCCGATGATCAGCGAGGTCGGGCCGACCCCGGCCAGCTGCACGCCGAAGGCCAGCAGCACGTAGTAGAGCAGGTTGCCGGTAAAGGCCTGGCGCAGCAGCGCCACGCAGTCGGCGCGGGTCAGCTTGCGCGCGATGCGCCGCAGCAGCGGCAGCGCCGCCACGCAGGCCACCAGCCCGTAGGCCAGGTAGCGGCCGATGGCCAGTTCCCACGGCGAAAACGCGGGCAGCAGCTTGGGGGCGATGAACACCATGCCCCAGAACGCGCCAGCCAGCAGCCCGCACAATACGCCGATTCCCATACTTCGCCGTGCCCGGATAAAAAGACAACGAGCATAGCAGACGGCACCTCGGAAAGGCCGCTGGCGGGCATCAGCAAATCGCGCATTCCTGTATAATTCGGTTTTGCGCCTAGAGGATTTGCTATGCGTCTTGTCCAGAAAGCACTCACATTCGATGACGTGCTGCTCGTCCCGGCCTATTCGGCCGTCCTTCCCCGGGATGTTTCCCTCCGCACCCGCCTGACCCGCTCCATCGAACTGAACATCCCGCTGGTCTCCGCGGCGATGGACACCGTGACGGAAGCGCGCCTGGCGATTTCCATGGCGCAGGCCGGCGGCATCGGCATCATCCACAAGAACCTGAAGCCCGCCGACCAGGCCCGCGAAGTCGCGCGCGTCAAGCGCTACGAATCGGGCGTGCTGCGTGACCCGATCACCATTTCGCCGGACATGAAGATCCGCGATGTGATCGCGCTGTCGCAGCAGCATGGCATTTCCGGGTTCCCGGTGGTCGAGGGCAAGGCCGTGGTCGGCATCATCACCAACCGCGACCTGCGTTTCGAGGAAGAGCTCGACGCGCCGGTGCGCGCCAAGATGACGCCGCGCGACAAGCTGGTGACCGTGGCCGAGGGCGCGCCGCTGGAAGAAGCCAAGCGGCTGATGAACCGGCACCGCCTCGAGCGCGTGGTGGTGGTGAACCAGGCCTTCGAGCTGCGTGGCCTGATCACCGTGAAGGACATCCAGAAGGCGGTGGACAACCCGCTCGCCAGCAAGGACGACCATGGCCAGCTGCGCGTCGGCGCCGCGGTCGGCGTGGGCCCGGACAACGACGAGCGCGTCGAACTGCTGGTCAAGGCCGGCGTCGACGTGATTGTGGTCGATACGGCGCACGGCCATAGCCAGGGCGTGCTGGACCGCGTGCGCTGGGTCAAGCAGAACTTCCCGCAGGTGCAGGTGGTTGGCGGCAACATCGCCACCGGCGACGCCGCGCGCGCGCTGGTCGAGCATGGCGCCGACGGCGTCAAGGTCGGCATCGGCCCCGGTTCGATCTGCACCACGCGTATCGTTGCCGGCGTCGGCGTGCCCCAGATCACCGCCGTCTCCAACGTGGCCGAAGCGCTCAAGGGCACCGGCGTGCCGCTGATCGCCGACGGCGGCGTGCGCTATTCCGGCGATGTGGCCAAGGCCCTCGCGGCCGGCGCGCACACCGTGATGATGGGCGGCATGTTCTCCGGCACCGAGGAAGCGCCGGGCGAGACCTTCCTGTTCCAGGGCCGCTCGTTCAAGAGCTACCGCGGCATGGGTTCGGTGGGCGCGATGAAGGACGGCGCGGCCGACCGCTACTTCCAGGAAGACAACACCGCCAACGTCGACAAGCTGGTGCCCGAAGGTATCGAAGGGCGCGTGCCGTACAAGGGCTCGGTGATGGCCATCATCCACCAGCTGACCGGCGGCGTGCGCGCCTCGATGGGCTATTGCGGCAGCAAGTCGATTGCCGACTGGCACGAGAGCGCGCAGTTCGTCCAGATC
This sequence comes from Cupriavidus sp. SS-3, assembly GCF_035818815.1. NCBI lineage: Bacteria > Pseudomonadati > Pseudomonadota > Betaproteobacteria > Burkholderiales > Burkholderiaceae > Cupriavidus > Cupriavidus sp. SS-3. The sequence continues at coordinate 101,608 of NZ_JAYLVT010000004.1, read as the reverse complement.
ACGGCAGCCGGCATGCGTGAATCGCACGTGCACGACGTGCAGATCACCAAGGAAGCGCCGAACTACCATATCGACTGATGCCCCGCGGCCGCGCACCGTCCCTGCAGGCGGTGCGCGGCCGCCGGCATCGGGGCGAGGGCGCGCCGGCGCGTGCCCGCGCCCGACCCGCCATCCCATCCGAACCTGGCCGCGCGCCACGCAGGCGTTGTCCTGATGCCCGCCGCACCACCGGCCGGGGCCAAGACGAGGAGCGCCAATGAAGGTGTTGCTGCGAGCCGTGCTGTTTTTCGATGCCCTGGTGGACCTGCTGCTGGGCATCCTGCTGCTGATGTCCCCGTTCACCACGCTGTACGCGGCGCTGCAGCTGCCGCAGCCGCAGCCGGCGCTGTTCGGGCAGCTGCTGGGCGTGGCGCTGGTGGGGCTGTCGGTACTGCTGTGGCAGGCCGCCTTCAATGGCCAGCTGACGGTGCCGGTGGCGCGCACCGCAGGCTACGTGAACCTGGCCAGCGCGGTGCTCATCATCGCCTGGATGGTGTTCCTGGAGCTGCCGCTGGAAGGCGCCGGCAAGCTCTGGCTGCCGACCATGGCGGTGGTGCTGCTGTTCTTTGCCGTGGTGCAGATCCCGGCGGCCAAGCGCGTGCGCGTGCGCGAACAGCAACGGAAGATGGAACGCGCGCTGCAGGAACAGGAAAGCAGGAAGGAACCCGGCGTTGCCCCCGCGGCGCGCCCCACGAATACCCCAGAATACCGGCGCGAGCCGGTCATCACGCCGCCGCCGGGCTATGGCCCCGGCACGGAAGTCGTGACCGAGCCCATCCCGGAAGACACGCCATCGGCCCATCATGCACGACAAAATCCTCATTCTTGATTTCGGCTCGCAGGTCACGCAGCTGATCGCCCGCCGCGTCCGCGAGGCGCACGTCTATTGCGAAATCCACCCGAACGACGTCAGCGACGCGTTCGTGCGCGATTTCGCCCCCAAGGCGATCATCCTGTCCGGCAGCCACGCCAGCACCTATGAAGACCACCAGCTGCGCGCGCCGCAGGCGGTGTGGGACCTGGGCGTGCCGGTGCTGGGCATCTGCTACGGCATGCAGACCATGGCGGTGCAGCTGGGCGGCAAGGTCGAGTGGAGCGATCATCGCGAGTTCGGCTACGCCGAAATGCGCGCCCATGGCCATACCGGGCTGCTCAAGGACATCGAGGACTTCCGCACGCCGGAAGGCCACGGCATGCTCAAGGTGTGGATGAGCCATGGCGACAAGGTCACCGGCCTGCCGCCCGGCTTCAAGCTGATGGCTTCCACGCCGAGCTGCCCGATCGCCGGCATGGCCGACGAGACGCGCCACTACTACGCCGTGCAGTTCCACCCCGAGGTCACGCACACGGTCAAGGGCCGCCAGATGCTGGAGCGCTTCGTGCTGCAGATCGCCGGCTGCAAGCCTGACTGGGTCATGCGCGACCATATCGAGGAAGCGGTCGCCAGGATCCGCGAGCAGGTCGGCGATGAAGAGGTCATCCTGGGCCTGTCCGGCGGCGTCGATTCGTCGGTGGCCGCGGCGCTGATCCATCGCGCCATCGGCGACCAGCTGACCTGCGTGTTCGTCGACCACGGCCTGCTGCGCCAGGACGAAGGCAAGCTGGTGATGGAAATGTTCGTCGGCCGGCTGCACGCCAAGGTGGTCCATGTCGACGCCTCCGACCAGTTCCTCGGCCACCTCGCCGGCGTCACCGACCCCGAGCAGAAGCGCAAGATCATCGGCCGCGAGTTCGTCGAGGTGTTCCAGGCCGAGGCGCGCAAGCTGACCAACGCCAAGTGGCTGGCGCAGGGCACCATCTACCCGGACGTGGTGGAGTCGGGCGGCACCAAGACCAAGAAGGCCACCACCATCAAGAGCCACCACAACGTCGGCGGCCTGCCGGAGACGCTGGGCCTGAAGCTGCTGGAGCCGCTGCGCGACCTGTTCAAGGACGAAGTGCGCGAACTGGGCGTGGCGCTGGGCCTGCCGCCCGAAATGGTCTACCGCCACCCGTTCCCGGGCCCGGGCCTGGGCGTGCGCATCCTCGGCGAAGTCAAGCGCGACTACGCCGACCTGCTGCGCCGCGCCGATGCCATCTTCATCGAAGAACTGCGCAAGACCATCGCCACCGAACACGACGCCGCCGCCGGCCTGTGCGAACCCGACCAGGTCGGCAAGAGCTGGTACGACCTCACCAGCCAGGCCTTCGCCGTGTTCCTGCCGGTCAAGTCCGTCGGCGTGATGGGCGACGGCCGCACCTACGACTACGTGGTCGCGCTGCGCGCGGTCCAGACCACCGACTTCATGACCGCGCACTGGGCGCACCTGCCGTATGCGCTGCTGGGCCGCTGCTCCAACCGCATCATCAACGAAGTCCGGGGTTTGAACCGGGTCGTGTATGACGTGTCGGGGAAGCCGCCGGCGACGATCGAGTGGGAGTGAAAAGACGTCTTTCGGGGCTATCGCCAGCTATCGAAAGGTTGCCGTAACGTGTTGATTTTCAAAGACGCGTTGCGGCACCTATCGATGATCATCACCGGCCAGCGGAACAGGTTGGCGGTGAGTGGCGGTAGAACCTGGAGGCCGGGCCGCCAGCCGTCTGCCGATTCCCGCGCGGGGCTTCAGAACGTGCCAGGGTAGGCGCCGCCGTCGAGCAGGATATTCTGCGCGGTGATGTAGGCGGCCTGGCGGCTGCACAGGAAAGCGCAGGTGGCGCCGAACTCGGCGGGATCGCCGAAACGGCGGGTGGGGTTCTCGGCGGCGCGGCGCTCTGCCATGGCCTGCGCGGTCAGCCCGGCCTGCCGCGCCGCGCCTTCGATGGTCTTGCCGAGGCGGTCGGTACGGAACGGCCCCGGCAGCATGTTGTTCACCGTGACCCCGTGCCGGGCGACCTCGCGCGCCAGTCCCGCCACAAAGCCCGTCAAGCCGGAGCGCGCGCCGTTGGAGAGGCCCAGCACGTCGATCGGTGCCTTGACCGCGCCGCTGGTGATGTTGATGATGCGGCCCCACTTGCGCGCGATCATGCCGTCGACGGTGGCCTTGATCAGGTCGATCTGCGTCAGCATATTGGCGTTGAGCGCGTCCATCCACGTGTCGCGGTCCCAGTCGCGGAAGTTGCCCGGCGGCGGGCCGCCGGCATTGGTGACCAGGATGTCGAGATCGCCCAGGCCAGCCACCGCGTCCAGCGCGGCGGCGCGGCCCTCGGGCCTGGTGATGTCGGCGGCCACCGCGACCACGCGGTGGCCGTGGCGCGCACGGATGTCGCTGGCGGCTTGCTCCAGTGCATCGGCATTGCGCGCCACGATCACCACATCCACACCCTCGGCGGCCAGTGCGTCGGCACAGGCAAAGCCGAGGCCCTTGCTTGCGCCGCAGACCAGCGCGCGCTTGCCATGCAGTCCCAGATCCATTTCGTTGCTCTCCTTTTGCAGGGGTGGCGGATATCCGTTGCCAGGCGGCGGTGCCGGCTAGCCGTGCGCACGCGGGCGGTAGTCGATCAGGCTCGAGAACACGGCGATCAGCACCGCCATGACGACGAAGAACAGCAGCGCCAGGAAGTAGGAGCCCGACCACTGGACGATCACGCCGATCAGGATCGGCACCACCACGCCGGCCATGTTGCCGCAGAAGTTCATGGTGCCGCCCAGCACGCCGCTGCGTTCCGGGCCGCCGACGATGGCCGGCAGGCTCCAGTACATGCCGCAGAAGCGGATGAAGAACATCGCCACGCACAGCAGCACGACGACCGTGCCGGAGTCGGGGATGTAGGCCGCCGCGAGGATGCAGGCCGCTGCCACCAGTGACGAGCCGCTGAACATCGTGCGCATGACGACATTGGGCGATGCGCCCGACGCCTTCCACCGGTCGCCGATGTAGCCGCCGATGAGCTCGCCGACGAAGCCCGACATGAAGATGATGAAGGTGGCCCCGCCCATGGCGGCGATGTTGAAGCCGTGCGCCTTGTGCAGATAGCTCGGCATCCACGTCAGCAAGCCATAGAAGACCGCGAGGATGCAGCTGTAGCCGGCGAACATGGCCAGCACCGAGCGGTCCCGCACCAGTTCGCGCAGCGGCACGCGCGCGGCGGCGGCGCTGGCGCGCGCGTTGCCGCGCGTGATGTGCTCCAGCTCGGCAGCGTTGACGCCGGGGTGGTCCGACGGATGATTGCGGATGTAGCGCCACGCCAGCACGCCCGCCAGCATCGTACCGACGCCGGCGATCACGAACGCGATGCGCCACGAGCCGAACCAGGCGATCAACCCGGAGATCAGGATCGCGCCCAGGGCGCTGCCAAGCGGGGCGCCGCCGTCGACGAGCACGGCGCCGCGGCCGCGCTCGTGCGGGGTCAGCCAGCTACCGATCAGCTTGGCGCCGGCCGGCATGATCGGCGACTCGGACACGCCGAGGCCCATGCGCGTGAGCAGCAGCACGATCCAGTTGTGGGAGGCGGCACCGAGCGCCTGGAAGGCACCCCAGGCAACCGTCGCCCCGGCGATGATGCCGCGCGTGTGATACCGGTCCAGCAGCACGCCGGCGGGGATCTGCATCAGTGCGTACGACCAGAAGAACGCGCTCAGCATCAGGCCTTCGAGCGCCGGAGACAAATTGAATTCCGGCGCGATCAACGGCAGCGCGACCGACAGCGAGGCCCGGTCGATGTAGTTGATCGCTGTCAGCAGCAGCATGATCAGGAAGATGCGCCAGCGCACGCTGGTGGGGCGCACGGCTTCGCTGGCCGATGGCGACGACAGGGCAGGGGAGGGTAAGGACGGCATGGTTGTCTCGCTTCGTTGTGATGGTGCGGCGTGTTGCTTCATTGCCGCCGGGCACTGTAGGGCCGCCGCCAGGCCTTGCCTAATGACTCTTCGTGATTGCGTGATAACCAGCAGGATGGCGCTCGCCAGCGCTGGCTGGCAGCACGGGTAGCAGCACGGTAACCGCATAAGGGACCGTTATCGGCCAATCCATTCTTTTCATTACCGGGATTGGCGGGGGGCTTTGTACTGTTCGGGGCTTGGAGACATCGAACGGAGAAAGCCCCATGGTTCCATTTCAATATTTTTTCCCGACCACGCTGAAGTTCGGCAACGGCCTGGCCAACCGGGCCGGCGAGCTGCTCAAGCCCTTGTTCCGCGGCAAGCTGCTGGTGGTGACCGACGAAGGCCTGATCAAGAGTGGTGTGCTGGAAGGATTCTTTGCCTCCCTCAGCACTGCTGACGTGGCCTATGACGTCTTCTCGGGCGTCGAGGCGAATCCCAGCACCACCGTGCTGGAGCGCGCCGTGGCCTTTCTGAAGGACCACGCTTGCACCGCGGTGATCGGCGTCGGCGGCGGCAGCAGCATCGATACCGCCAAGGGTGTCGCCGCGATGGCGACCAACGCGGGCACCATCCTGGATTACGAAGGCTACGACCGGATTCCCAACGCGCCGCTGCCGATCTTCGCGATTCCGACGACGTCAGGCACGGGCAGCGAATGCACCGCGTCGACGGTCTTCACGAACAAGGAGACGCTGTTCAAGACCGTGATCATCAGTCCGCGGCTGTTTCCGCAACTGGCGATCCTGGACGCCGAGCTGACGCTGAAGCTGCCGCCGGCCATCACCGCCGCGACCGGCATGGACGCGCTCACCCATGCGATCGAATCCTATGTATCGAAGCAGGCGAATCCGGTCAGCCAGGCGCTGGCGCTGGGCGCGGTGCGCCTGATCGGGCGCAGCCTGCGCAAGGCCTACTACGTCGGTTCAGACCTCGCGGCCAGGGAGGACATGCTGCTGGGGTCGTTCCTGGCCGGCGTCGCCTTCTCGCAGTCGAAGCTGGGCAACGTCCATGCGATCTCGCACACGATGGGCGGCGTATTCAACATCGCCCATGGCATCGCCAATGCGGCGCTGCTCCCCTACGTGATCGCGTTCAACGGGCCCGCCTGCCCGGAGCGCTATCGCGACATTGCCGACGCGCTCGGTGCCGAGGTGGCGGGCGTCGATGCCGAAACCGCGGCGCGCCGCCTGGTGGCGCAGATCGTCGAGCTCAACCGCGCGCTCGGCATTCCTTCGAACATCCGCGAGCTCGGTGTCGACCTCGAGCATCTGCCGCAGATGGTCGCCGATTCGATGCGCAGCGGCAACGTCCTGGTCAACCCGCGCCTGACCACGGCGGGCGATATCGAGCGGATCATCCTCGCCGCGCATGCCGGCAACCTTTGAGCGGCCCGCAGCGGCCGGGTCATTTCATCCATCATCCCAGCAAACAGGAGTCTCCATGTTCTATGAAATGCGGACCTATACGGTCCAGATCGGCAAGATGAAGGAATACCTGCAGCACTTCGAACAAGAAGGCCTGCCGGTGATTTCCCGCTATGCCACGCTCGTCGGCTGGTGGTACACGGAGATCGGCGAACTCAACCAGGTGGTCCATATCTGGGCCTACGAAAGCCTGGACGACCGCATCAAGCGGCGTGCGGCACTCTATGAAGATCGCGACTGGCTCGAGAAATTCATTCCCAAGGCCTTCCCGATGCTCGAGAAGATGGAGTCGAAGCTGCTGATGCCGGCGGCGTTCTCGCCGATCAGATGAGATGTTGCTGCAGCGCCTCGGCAAGCAGCCTTGCACCTGGTGACAGGTGCGCGCCGGCGCGGGTCACCACGCCGTAGGGCTCCTCGATGACCGGGATCGCGACCGGCAGGCGCGCCACCAGTCCGAACTGCTCGCCAAACGCCGCCACTTCGCGCGGGATCACGGCGACCAGCTCGGCGTTCGCCTGCAACAGGGTGAGGGCTGCAAACGTCGATGCGGTCTCGATCGGATAGCGTGGCACGTCGATGCCGGCATCGGCGAGCGCGCGCTCGAGCGCGAACCGCATCGGCGTGTTGACCGGGTAGGCGACCCATGACGCCTCCGCGAGGTCGCGCAAGCTCAGCGTCTTCCTGCGGGCGAGGGGATGCGCGCGCGCGGCCACCACCGCCAGCGGCTCGGATTCGAGCGGCACGCAGTCGTAAGCCTCCGGACGCCGGCTGCCGCCGCTGCGGCAGATGGCAAGATCGACGCGCCCCTCGTCGATCAGTGCCAGCAGGCTGGTGCTGGTCCCCTCCACGATCTCGATCGAAAGATGCGGCTGACGATGGCGCAGGTCGGTCAGCGCCCGTGTCAGCAGCGGCACCGCGCCCATGATGACGCCGACCGCAAGGTGGCCGCCGTGTCCCTGCGTCAGGGCAGTGACCTCGGCGTGCAGGTGTTCCAGGTCGCTGTAGATCAGGCGCGCATAGCGCGTGACGCAGCGCCCGAGATCATTGGCGACCAGTCCTTTCGGCTGCCGCTCGAACAGCGGCATGCCAAGGATGTCCTCGATCTCGCGCAGCACCTTGGTCGCGCCGGGTTGCGAGATGGCGATTTCCTCGGCCGCCTTGTGCAGCGAGCCATGGTTCTCCAGCGCGATCAACAGCCTCAACTGCTTGAGGCGAAGGCGCGATGCAATGTTGGCGAGGGAAGGGACAGCCAGCGGCTTCATGGCAACGACAGGACCGAAAGCCGACACTATAGCTTTTTGCGGCGTTGGACGGCGCTCGTCTGCGACATCTCACTTCTCACTTCTCCTGCCGCCGCCTGGGCGCCGACACAGCACTCACGACGTGACCAGGGCGCGCCTGTCTGCCCGGCTGAGCCACACCACCAGGAATCCCGCCGCGGCCAGCACGCCGCCGGCGACTGGCACTGCGCTGTAGCCGAGGTCCAGGCTGATGACCCCGCCACCCAGCGCGGCACCCAGGGCATTGCCGAGATTGAACGCGCCGACGTTGATCGACGAGGCGAGTCCCGGTGCTTCCGCCGCGGCTTCCATCACCCGCATCTGCACCGGCGGGACGACGGCGAAGGTCGCAGCGCCCCATGCCAGTAGTCCAAGGGCCGCGGTAACGTGGTGGGAGAGGGCGAAGGGGAGCACCAGCATGATGACGGCGAGCGCCGACAGCACGATCTTCGTCGCGCCATCGAGCGACCAGTCCGCGAGCCGTCCCCCCACGTGATTGCCGACCGTGAAGCCAATGCCGATCAGCACGAGCGAGAGCGTGACGAAGGTGTCGGATGCGCCGGTGAGATCGGCAAGCACCGGCGCGATATAGGTGTAGAGCGTAAACATGGCGCCCGCGCCCAGCACCGTTGTCGCCATCGCCAGCAACACCGGCGGGCGGGTGAGCACCGCCAGTTCCCGGCGCACATTGGGCGGGCTGCCGCGCTCGCCCTGCGGCAACGCCAGCCAAAGCGCGGCAATGGCGACCAGCCCCAGCACCGCGGTGCCGGCGAAGGCCAGGCGCCAGCCGACCTGCTGCCCGATCCAGGTTGCCGCCGGCACGCCGCCGATGTTGGCGATGGTCAGTCCCATGAACATCGTTGCCACGGCGCTGGCCTGCTTTTCCTTCGGCACCACGCTGGCGGCCACCACGGCCCCAAGGCCGAAGAAGGCGCCATGGTTGAGGCTGGTGACCAGGCGCGACGCCAGCAGCGTGGCGTATCCCGGCGCCAGCGCCGACAGCAGGTTGCCGACGGTGAAGATGGCCATCAGCGCCATCAGTGCGGTGCGCTTGCCGAAGCGGCTGAACAGCAGGGTCATCACCGGCGCGCCGACCATCACCCCAACCGCGTACGCCGTAATCAGCATCCCCGCGGTGGGGATGTTGACGTCGACGCCTTCGGCGATCACGGGGAGCAACCCCATCGGGGCGAATTCGGTGGTGCCGATGCCGAAGGCGCCGATGGCGAGCGCTAGCAGTGCGGTATTGGATTTCATCGTGGCAGATCCTGGCAGGTGCCTTATGCCGCGGCCTTGCCGTCGTAGGCGGGATAGTCGGTGTAGCCTTCGGCGCCGCCGCCATAATGGAGCGCGCGATCGGACATGGCCAGGGGCCAGTCGTTCGCCAGGCGTGCGACCAGGTCGGGGTTGGCAATGAACGGCTCGCCGAATGCCGCAATATCGATCAGGCCATCGGCGATGAGGCCATCGGCGCGTGCGCGCGTCATGCCTCCGGCAAGGATCAGCACGCCCGTGAACCGGCGGCGGAATTTTGCAAGGAAGTCACCTGGCGTGGCCGAACTGCCGCGCGTGCTCTGATCCATCAGGTGGACGTAAGCGATATTGCGCTTTGAGAGTTCATCGGCGAGATGGAGGTACGTTTCCTCGAGCTCAGGGTAGGCGGCCATGTCGCCGAGGCCGCCATAGGGCGACAAACGGATGGCCGTGCGTTGCGCACCGATCCGCGCCGCGACCGCGTCGATGGCTGCCAGGGCGAAACGGGTGCGGCTCTCCACGGTGTCGCCGCGGAATTCATCGGTGCGATCGTTCACCGTCGGGTTCAAAAACTGTTCGATCAGGTAACCATTGGCGCCGTGCAGCTCGATGCCGTCAAAGCCGGCCTCCATGGCATTGGCGGCGGCCTCGGCAAAATCGGCGATCACGCCATAGACCTCGCCGGTCGTCAGTGCACGGGGCGCGGACACATCAACCGCACCCGGCGTGCCGTCGGCGGTGTAACCCCAGGCCTTGGTGTTCTTCGCGGTCTGGCCGGTGGCACTGACCGGTTGAATGCCACCGGGCTGGATCGAAACATGGCTCACACGGCCGACATGCCAGAGCTGGGTGAAGATCGTGCCGCCCTTGGCGTGGACCGCGTCAGTGACCTTGCGCCAGCCATCGACCTGTTGTGGTGTGTACAGGCCAGGGTTGAACAGGAAGCCCTGGGCGCTGGGCGATATCACCGTGCCCTCGGTCACGATCAGGCCGGCGTCAGCGCGTTGGCCGTAGTAGAGCGCGTTGAGGTCGTTGGGAACCCCGTCCGGATTCCGGGAACGGGTCAGCGGAGCCATGGCGATCCGGTTAGCGAGCTGGCGCTCGCCCATGGTGAAGGGCTTGAACAGTAGACTCATTTTTGGACCTTGATCAGGGAGGGTGCGGCCACCGGGGGTAGTGGCCGCGGGCTCGGGAAGTTCGTCGATGGACCGTAGTTTGCGCGGTTTATATTTGTTGATTAAGCCGTGTATGGGTCAAATACTTTTGATTTCATATCAAATGTCCGGACCTGTCGTGCCGGCAGGGGCAGGGCGGCATCCGAGGCCGCCGCCCGGATTAGGCACAGGTGCCGCGATAGCCCGGCGCTTAAACCGAAAAGTGCTCACCGGATCCATTGATGGCGCGAGCCCCTTCTGAATACGGATCGCGCGGGCTGTTGCCGCGCGCGCCATCCAGGTACGGGTTTGCCTGGCGCGCAGGACTTGCGGAGACACCGGTACGGTCGAGTCCGGCAACCACTTGCAGGTCGGGATGCGAATCGGCTGCGTTGGCGCCGTCGTAGAACGGGTTGCGACGGTCATTGCCGCGCGCACCGTCCAGGTAGGGGTCGACCTTGCGGGTGGCAATGTAGCCATCCCGATTGGTGATCCTGGCGCCATCGGTGTAGCCGTCCCGGTTGCTGATGCGGGCGCCGTCGGTGTAGGCGTCACGAGGCGTGTTCACGCGAAATGCGCTGCCGGCGGTTTCCGGCTGAGCGGCTGCGTGAGCCACGCCGGCGGTCAGGGCGGCGGCCAAAGTGATAGCCGTGAGGATGGTCTTTGCTTGCATGATGTTCTCCTGTTTAGTCCGATCGGCCGGGCAACCTTTGGGTTTGGTCGCCGGGCCAGTCTGTCATCGGGATGGCAGCTTTTAAATGATGCTATCTACGGGTAGATAGATAAGCGGGTCAAAAAAAAGACTGCCGGGTTTCACTGTCAAGAATCCGGGAATTGCCCGGGGGGTGACTGGAGTCTAGGGAGGGGCGGTATGTCTGTCCAAGACGGAATACGTCGGACTTAAGACCTTATGGGTCTTGTGGGCCGGTTTGCTCGCATCCCCCGCACGCGGGAGACGGGCCGGGGTGCGGGCCGGCGTCTCAACGAAGTCCGGCCGCCACCCCGCAGCTCTGCAATGCCCCTTACTTTTCGACAAGACGGCCCAGCGTCTCCGGCACGATCGTAGCGCCCACCAGATAGACCAGCGTGACGGCGGCGAGGAAAACACCAAGGATCACCGGCAGGTCGGCGGGCGTGCCGGCGGCAAGCGAGGCCAGCGTCGGCATCATCCCGCCAATGGCGAAGCCGATGTTCCAGGACAAGCCCGTGCCGGAGGCGCGGATGCTGGTGGGGAACCGCTCGTTCAGGAAGATGAGGATCGGCGCGAAGCCGGCGCACCCGAGCATGCTGAGCGCCACCGCGTAGACGCCGCGCAGGGTAGCGGTTGGCGCTGCCGGCATCCACTGGTAGAGCAGCGGCATCAGCACCAGGCTGAGCGCGCCGATCAGCAGGAAGGCGCGCTTGCGGCCGACCAGCGTGCTGAAATGCCCCGCTGCCACCGATGCGACGATCACACCGAGGCTGCTCAGCATCAGGATGGCCGAGGACTCGCCGGGGGATGCCTTGACCACGACCTTGAGAAAGGTGGGGAGGTAGCCGGAAGTCAGGTAGTAGGCGCTGCCTGCGCCCACGGTCAGCAGGATGTTGACCAGCAGGATGCCACGATACTCGCGCGAGAACAGCGTGCGCAGCGGATGCGCTTGCGGCTTGGCGTGGCCGCTGGCGGCCTTTGCCGCCTGCAGCTGCTTCCACAGCGGCGACTCTTCCAGCGAGTTGAAGATGACCAGCCCCAGCACCGAGCTGACGATGCCGGCGAAGAACATGCAGCGCCATCCCCAGACCTCGAAGGCGTCGCCGGGAAACAGCGCCGTCATCGCCATGTACGTGATCGACGCCAGCAGCGCGCCGATGCCCGCGCCGCCGCCGCCCACCAGGCCGGACACCGCGCCGCGCCACGACGGCGGCACCGATTCCGTGCCGATGGTATGCGTCGAAGCGACCACGCCGCCGACGAACACGCCCTGCACCAGCCGCAGCAGGATGAACAGCGCCGGCGCGAACAGGCCGATCTGGGCGACGGTCGGCAGCAGCCCGAACGCCGCCGTCGACAAGCCGACGCCGGTCACCGCCACCACCATGGCACCCTTGCGCCCGTGCCGGTCCGCGTAGGCCCCGAAGATCGCCGAGCCGAGCGGGCGCATCAGCAGGGTCACCGCGAACGACGCGTACACCGCCGCCAGCGACAGCATCGCATGCTCGGACGGAAAGAACAGCTTGCCGATCACCGGCGCCACGAACAGCAGGATAAACAGGTCGAACAGGTCGAGCGCCCATCCCATGCATGAAGCCGTCACCGCGCCCAGCACCTGCCGGTTGTTCGCGGCCACAGGCACCGCGCTCTGCGCGCCGCTGGTCGGCAACTTGTCATTTGCCAGCACTTCCATGGTTGTCTCCTCATCTTTTGAATGCACGGCTCCCCGCGATGCCCGCCGGGGGCATCGTCGTTGCGACCGTATGCGTCCGTCTCTCGGGCTCGGCAGGCGGGTCAGCAACCGCCCGCGCCTGCGCTCAGCTGCCACGGAAATCGGGATTGCGCTTCGCGTGGAACGCTTCCACGCCCTCGCGGAAGTCGTCCGAGCTGCGCAGGCGGCTGTAGCAATGCCCTTCGAGTTCGATGGCGATCGACAGCGGTGCGTCCTCGGTGTCGTTGAGCAGCTTCTTGGCGGTGCGCTGGGCCAGCGGGGAGAAGGCGCGCAGCTCGTCGGCCAGGGCATCGGTGGCGGCTTCCAGCTCGGCGTCAGCGACGCAGTCCACGGCGATGCCCCACTCGTACGCCTGCCGCCCCGGGATGCGGCGCGAGCGCATGACGATGTCCTTGGTGCGGCCCACCCCCACCATCTTCTGCAGCCGCGCCGAGCCGCCGGAGCCCGGAATCTGGCCGAGCTTCTGCTCGGGCAGCGCGTATTCCGTGGAGGCGGTGGCGATGCGGAAGTCGCACGCCAGCGACAGTTCGAAGCCCACGCCGAAGCAGTAGCCCTGGTTGGCCGCGATCACCGGCTTGCTGCAGCGCGCCGGCGCCGCCACGTTCCACGCGAGCTTCGACACATGCTCCGGCGACGCTTCCAGGAAGCCGCGGATGTCGCCGCCGCTGGAGAAATGCTTGCCCTGCGCGCGCAGCACGATGACGCGCACGCGGTCATCGGCGTCCAGCGCCTCGAACACGGCACGCAACTGGTCGCGGGCCGCCATCGAGATCACGTTGTAAGGCGGGCGGTGCAGGATGATGTCCGCGCGCTCGCGGGCCGGGTCGATCTCCACGGAAAAGCCGTCGAGGTCCTGCAGGCGCTGCTGGTCGGGATGGGTCAGTGCGAAGGCCTGGGTCATGTCGTTACTCCTTGATGGGGTCGCTGTGGGGAAGAGAAGAGAGTGCGCTGTATTCGCCCGCCGACAGCTTGCGGCGCAGGATCTTGCCGACCGGCGATTTCGGGATGTCGGCGACGAACACGTAGTCGCGCGGGCGTTTGAAGTTGACGAGGTCGGAGCCGCGGCAGTAGTCGTCGAGCGCACCGGCGTCGACGCAGCCGCGCGGCTTGACGAAGGCCACTACCTTCTGGCCCCAGCGGGCGTCGGGCACGCCGGCCACCGCCACCTCGTCGACGGCGGGGTGCAGGGACAGCACGGATTCGATGTCGGCGGGCGAGATGTTCTCGCCGCCGCTGATGATCATGTCGTCGACCCGTCCGGTCACGAACAGGTCGCCGTCGGCGTCGAGGTAGCCGATGTCGCCTGTGAAGTACCAGCCGTCGCGCAGGGATTTGGCATTGGCGTCGTCGCGGTTCCAGTAGCCCTCGAAGGCCTCGTCGCCGCGCAGGTCGGCGATGATCTGGCCTTCCTCGCCGGGCGCGGCCAGTTCGTCCGGCGAGGCCCCGTCAAGCCGCGCCACGCGCAGTCGCGTGTTGAGGCCGGCGCGGCCCGCACTGCCGGGTTTGTGTGCCGCGTGCTGGTCGACGCTGAAGGTGTAGACCTCGGACGAGCCGTAGTGGTTGACGAACAGCTCGGGGCGGAACGCCTGCTCGACCCGGGTCAGCAGGCCATCGTTCATCGCGGCCCCGGCGAAGCCGAGCTTGGTGACGGTGCGCACATCGTTGCTGTCGAAACCCGGCACGGCCAGCAGGTCATGGTAGAGCGTGGGCACGAGATAGAGGCAGCTGACGCGATGGCTGGCGATCGCCTGCAACGCCTGCGACGCGCTCCAGCGCCGCACGCAGACGAATAGGCCGTCCACCAGCGCCATGGCCAGCAGGGACCGCACGCCCATGGTGTGGTACAGCGGCATCACGCCCAGCGTCCGCTCGCCGCGCCGGTACAGGTTCTGCGCAACATGCGCCAGCGCGGCCGCGCGTTCCTGCCGGTGGCGGCGTGGGACACCTTTCGGCTTGCCGGTGGTGCCGGAGGTGTACAGCATGAGCGAGATGTCGCCGGCTTCAGCCTGCGTGCTGTCCCGGCGGGGCGTGGCACGGAGCAGGGTGTCGAACGAAAGCGAGCTGCCCGGAGCGCCGTCCAGCGCGATGCAAGGGACTTCCTGCGCCGCCGCGCTGTCCAGCACGGCGTCGGCGCTGACCGGCTCGAACACCAGTGCCTTCACGCCGGCGTCGCGCACGCAGTAGTCCAGCTCGTCCGGCTTGGCGCGCCAGTTCAGCGGGACGATGACCAGGCCGGCGAACTGGCAGGCCCAGTGCAGGGTGGCCATCTCCCAGCGGTTCTGCAGGATGGCGAGCACGCGGTCGCCGGGACACAGGCCCAGGTCGAGCAAGCCGGCGGCCACGCTGCGGATGCGCGCGAGCCATTGCTCGTAGGTCAGCAGCAGGTCGCCGTCGACGATGGCGGGGGCGTGGGGGCTGCGCTCCACGCTTTGCAGGAAGGTGCGGCCGAGATCAAGCATCGCAGTGCTCCCTGGCAACCGGTGCCGCAATCCGGCGCGAGCGCGCGCGGCTGGCAGCCACGTCGAGGACGGCGGCGACGATCGGCGTGTAGCCCGTGCAGCGGCACAGGTGGCCGGACAGCATGTCGCGCACCTGCGCCTCGGTTGGCTCGGGCACCCGCTCCAGGTAGTCCGCGCACGACATCAGGATGCCGGCCGTGCAGAAGCCGCACTGCAGCGCATGGTGGCGGCGGAAGGCTTCCTGCAGGTCGCCCAGGCCTTCGCGCGGGGCCAGGCCTTCGACGGTATCGATGGCGCGGCCATCGGCCTGCACCGCCAGCATCAGGCAGGACCGCGCGGCCACGCCGTCCACCCGCACCGTGCACGCGCCGCAGACGCCGTGCTCGCAGCCGACGTGGGTGCCGGTGGCGCCGAGTTCATGGCGCAGGAAGTCGGACAGCAGCTCGCGTGGCGCGCACGAGGCGCTGCGTTCGGTGCCGTTCAGGGTCAGGGTGACGCGGTGGCGCTGGTCGCGCCGCATCACCGGAGGCGCACCCAAAGTTGCGCCGTGGGGGGTCTTGCTCATCTTGCCTCCTCGATTGCGCGCATGCCCAGTTGCCGCACCAGGTGGCGGCGGTACTGCGCGCTGACATGGGCGTCGTCCTGCGCGCCCAGCTTCCAGCTGAAATCGTTGATTGCCTCGGCCAGCGCCTTGCCCTGCAGGCGTGGCCAGGTCTCCAGCACCGGCCGGTCGGCGACGCCGCCCACGGCCAGCGCAATGGCGTGGTCCGTGACGATGGCGGCGCAGGCCACCAGCGCGAAGTCGCCATGGCGGGCGGAGAATTCCGTAAAGCCGTAGCGCGCGCCGGGCCGCCTCAGGGGGAAGCGCACCGCTTCCACCAGCTCGTCCGGCTCGCGCGCTGTCATCAGCATGCCGCGGAAGAATTCGGCGACCGGCAGCACGCGGCGGCGGCGCAGCGAGCGCAGCACCACCTCGCCGCCGAGCGCGGTGAGCACCAGCGGCAGCTCGGCGCTCGGGTCGGCGTGGGCGATGGAGCCGCACACGGTGCCGCGGTTGCGGATCTGGAAATGCGAGATATGCGGGAAGGCGAGCGCGAGCAGCGGCACCTCGTCGGCCAATGACGGGCGCCATTCCACGTTGCCCTGCGTGGCGGCGGCGCCCACCACCAGATGGCCGTCTTCCACGCGCACGGTATCCAGGTCAGGGGTGCGCGAGATGTCGACCAGCAGTTGCGGTTGCGCGAGCCGCATGTTCAGCACGGCCATCAGCGACTGGCCCCCGGCCAGCACGCGGGCACCCTCGCCGGCACGGGCCAGCGCTTCCAGCGCATGCTGCGCGGATTCGGCGCGCAGGTAGTCGAATGCGGCGGGTTTCATCGACGGACTCCCAGAAGCGCCAGCAGGCGCGCGACAAAGCCCGGCTTGCGCACTGGCTTGCCGCCGGCCTGCCGGCCGAGCGATTCGAACAGCTGGCGCAATACCACCTTGGCCGCGCCCTCGAGCATGCGGCCGCCGACCGCGGCGACCTTGCCGGACACCTCGGCCTCGTAGTCGTAGGTGAGACGCGTGCCGGCGCCGTGCGGGGCCAACTCGACCAGACCCGCGCCGCGCGCGCTGCCGAGCGACGACAGGCCCGCGCCCGCCAGCCGCAGCCGGTGCGGCGGCTCCAGGTCGGACAGCGCGATCTCGGCCTCGTAGCGGGCCTTGATCATGCCCACGCCCACGGTCACGTCGGCGCGGTAGCGGTTGTCGCCGATGGGCACGAGCGCGTGGCAGCCCGGCACGACCCTGGCCAGCGCCTGCGGGTCGAGCAGGACGGCGAAGACGGCCTCGGGCGTGGCGTCCAGGTCGACCGTGCCGCGCGCGCTCAGCGCCTTGCCGCCCTTGCCGCCGCCTTTGCCGTTCGCCGAGGCCTCTCTTGCCGCCTCGGCCAGTTCCGGACGCGACGGCGGCGGGTCGTCGAAGCCGATCATCGCCATCACCCTGGCGGGCGTGAGCGGCAGGCGGATCTCGCGCACGCCCAGCGCATCGGCCACCGCGTTGGCGACGCATGGCGGCGTGCTCATGTTGTTGCCCTCGCCGAGGCCCTTGGCACCGAGCGGCGTGAACGGGCTCGGCGTCTCCAGGTGGACGATGAGCGGGTCGGGCACCTCGCACGTGGTCGGCATCAGGTAGTCCGCCAGCGTGCCGGACTGGAAGCTGCCGTCCGGGCCGTAGCGGAACTCCTCCATCAGCGCCGCGCCCAGCCCCTGCGCGAAGGCGCCGCGGATCTGGCCGTCGGCCAGCGCCGGGTTGAGCAGATTGCCGGCATCGTGCGCGGTCACGTAGCGGTCGATGCGCACGCGGCCGGTGGCGCGGTCGATCTCGACGCCGCACAGGTCGAAGGCAAAGCCGTAGCAGGCGGAAGTATTGACACGGTCCTGCTCGTCCGGGGCATCGAGGTTGGGGGGCGACCAGAACACGGTTTCGCGCAGGCCGGGCTCCTCGCCGGCCGGCAGCAGCTGCGGCGACCAGTGCGGCGCATTGCTGGCCGCGCGCGCAAAGGGCAGGGCGGTATCGGGCGCGCCCCGGCACACGATGCGGCCATCCGCGAAGACCAGCTCGGCCGGGTCGCAGTGCAGGTGCGAGGCTACGATGCGCGCCAGCTTGTCGCGCACGCGCGTGGCCGCCAGATGCACGGTGCCCGCCACGGCACCGGCGAAGCGGCTGGAGTAGTTGCCCGCGGCCACGGACCACGCATCCTTGTGCGTGTCGAATTCGACGTTGACCACGACGTCAGCCGGATCGATGCCGAGCACGTCGGCCACGACCTGCGCCGACACGGTCATGTGGCCCTGTCCCGCCGGCGTCGACGCGATCGTCACCACCACGCCGCCGAGCAGGTCCACGCTGACCGTGGCGCTGGCGATGGCGCCGTTCTTCGGACCCGCCTTGCGGCGTGCCTCTGCCGGCGTCGCGGTGGTGATATAGCCCATGTTCGACACCGAGGGCTCGACGATGGCCGCGAAGCCGATGCCGTACAGCCTGCCCTCGGCGCGCGCGGCGTCGCGGCGGCGCTTGAGTTCACCGTAGTCGCCGGCTTCCAGCGCACGCGACAGCGCCAGCTGGTAGTTGCCGGAGTCGAGCAGCGCGCCCGCCGCCGCGCGATAGGGAAAGGCATCGGCAGGCACGAAGTTGCGGCGGTAGACGTCGAGCGGATCCAGGCCGAGCTCCACTGCGATCCGCTGCACCAGCCGCTCCAGCGCGAAGTACACCTGCGGCCCGCCGAAACCCCGTACGAGCCCCGTTGGCGTCTTGTTGGTCAGCACCACGCGGTTGCGCACCAGCAGGTTCGGGATCGCGTAGGCACCGGTCAGCAGGCCATGCATACGGTAGAAGGTGGCGGGCTCCGGCGCACGCAGGTAGCCGCCGCAGTCCTCGAGCTGGTCGTACGAGAGCGCGACGATGCGGCCGTCCGCCTCGACCGCGGCTTCCAGCGTGGAAAGCCGCGCGGTAGCAGACGTGGCGGCGCTCAGGTGCTCGAGCCGGTCTTCCACCCACTTCACCGGCGCGCCCGCCTTGCGCGAGGCAAGGCACATCAGCACCACGTAGGGGAACACCGCCTGCTTCACGCCGAAACTGCCGCCCGAGTCGCGCGGCGCGACATGGCGCAGGCGGTTGGCCGGGACCTGCAGCGCCATCGCCATCACGGCGTGCAGCGAGAACGGCCCCATGAAGTTGGAAGTGACCTGGTAGCCCTCGTTGCCCGGCAAGTGCTCGGCAATCACCACGCCGCACTCGATCGGCGTGCAGGTGTTGCGCGGGTAATGGGCGGTCAGCGCCACGCGGTGCGGCGCGGCGGCAAAGGCGGCCTCGGGGTCGCCATAGCGGAAATGGCGGTCGCTGGCCACGTTGCTGCCGAGGCGGGGATGCAGCACGCTCGCGTCGTCGGCTATGGCCCCCTCGATCGAAACCACCGGCGGCAACACGCGGTACTCCACCCGCATGAGGTCAAGCGCGTCTTCCGCCAGGGCACGGCTCTCGGCCACCACCACGGCCACCGGCTCGCCCACGTAGCGCACGCGCTCCATGGCCAGTGCCCACTGCTCCATCGGCGCCTTCACGCCTACCACGAAGGGCTTCGACCAGGCAGGCAGGTCGGCCCCCGTCAGCACGGCACGCACGCCCGGCGCCTGCAACGCGGCGGCGCAGTCGATGGCGCCGAGTTCGGCATGCGCGTGCGGCGAGCGCAGGATGGCGGCGTGCAGGGTGCCAGGCCTGACGCCGAGGTCGTCGGCGTAGCGGCCGCGGCCGGTCAGGATGGCGGCATCCTCGACGCGCGGCATCGGGCGGCCGACATGTGGCGCCGGCCGGGCCTGCTGTGTCTCCAACGTGCCGGTCGTTTCGCCAGCATCGAATCTTTTCATTTGCAACTCCGTTCCCTGCAGCGGAACCGGCCCGGAAGACGGGGCGGAACCGTGCAACGTCAAACGGAGATTAGTGACATCTCGATATAAGTTCTAATATTGATTTCTGATTCAGTTCATCATTTGCAATGATGAGTAAGGGTCTTCCCGGAGACATGCGGGGGATGCGCAGAAGCTGCTTAAATGCCGTAGTTCTTCGCATCGCAAGCCGCCTCGGATACATCACTAAAATTGATGCCGGAATCACAGTGGCATTGATACCAATCCACCCATGGACCTCAAGCAAATCCAGTACTTCATCGCGCTGTTCGAGGACGGCTCCGTCACGCGCGCGGCCAAGCGCCTGAATATCGTGCAGCCGGCGCTCAGCATGCAGATCGCCAGGCTGGAAGAGGAATTCGGGCAGAAGCTGTTCGATCGCATCCCGCACGGCATGGTGCCGACCGCTGCGGGTCGCATGATGTACCGCCTGTTTCTGCCCATCGTGCGCGACATCGCCGGCGCGCGGCAGCAGATGATGATGCGCGAGGAGCAGATGGCCGGCCGCATCACGCTTGGCATGGTGGCTTCCGAGACGGAGAGCGTGCTGGTGGGATCGCTGGCGCGCTTCAATGCGCGCTATCCGAACGTAGAGGTATCCGTGGCGGACGGCTTCAGTGCCGCGCTGATCGATCTCGTTTCCGCCGGCCAGCTTGACGCGGCCGTGGTGCATCGCCAGCGCGGCCGGCCGGCCCTGCATGTGCAGCCGCTGCACGACGAGGAAATGGTGCTGGTGACCAGCGTCGCGCACGGCCCCGAACTGCCCGAATCGGTAGAAATGGCGAAGCTGCCAGGACTGGACCTGGTGCTGCCGACCAAGCGGCATGGCCTGCGCGTGGTGCTGGACACGGCGACGCAGGCGCAGGACGTCACCCTTGCGCCGAAGTTCGAGATCGACATCCTCGGCACCATCGTCCAGTTCGTGGAAGCGACGCGCTTTGCCACCGTGCTGCCGCGCATCGTGGTGCTGCGCGCCGTGGAAGAGGGGCGGCTGCGGATGCATACCATCATTGCGCCGCGCATCGTGCGGCATCTGGTTTGCGTGAGCCATCCGCAACGGCCGCTGAGCACGGCGGCCGAGGCGTTGATCGCGATCGTCGCGGAGGAAATCAGGCGGGTTTGCGGGGTGGCTTAACGGTGGGGGTGATCGCGGGCACTGCGGCAGCGCCCGGTGCGGCTGTCGCAGCCGTTATCGGTCTATCCAGTCTTTTCATTACCGGCATCGGCTTCGCTCACTTACTGTTCAGGCTAGGGTCCAGCGATACGCCGCGAGTGCCGCGCGTGTTGCACGAGGCCAATCCGCCCGCCCTCCAACGGCTTGTGAAAGGAAGAATCGAATGCTCAAACGCCTCTGGAAATCTCTTGGTGTCGCACTGGCCCTCTGTTGCGGCTTCGGCCCGGTCCATGCGCAGCCCGCCGCGCCCATCACGATGGGCCAGATCAACCTGACCTTCTATGCGGCCACGGGCGCCGTGATACAGGCCGTGCTCGAGGACCTTGGTCATGACGTCAAGGTGACGGAAGGCAACCATCCGGCCATTTACGAGCGCCTTGGCAAGGGCGAGGTCGACATGCTGGTCGCCTCCTGGCTGCCGCACGCGCATGGCAAGCTGCAGGCACCGCTTGCCAGCCAACTGGTCGAGGCCGCCACCCTCTACGAGGGGGCCCGTCTGTACTGGGCGGTACCGGCCCATGTGCCGGCATCGGCGGTGCGTTCGGTTGACGACCTGAAGAAGCCCGATGTCATCGCCCGCATGGACAAGGAAATCGTCGGCGTGGGTCCGGGATCCGGCCTGATGGTCGGATCCGCGGAAATCATGCAGCGCTACGGCCTTGAAGCCGCCGGCTACCAGCTGAAGCTGGGCAAGCCCGACGAATGGGCCAAGCGGCTGGCAAACGCTTCCGCGTCCGGCAAATGGATGGTGATGCCGTTGTGGCAGCCGCAGTACCTCAACGCGCTCTACCCGGTGCGCGTGCTCGACGAGCCGGCGGGAATCTTCGGTACCGACCGCGCGGTGGTCGTGGTCCGCAAGGCCGCCTGGGAATCATGGCCCGCGCGCACGCGTACCGTGGTGTCGAGGATCCAGCTGGGGATTCCGGTCGTGACGGAGCTGGAACGGCAGATCGTCGTCGACCGGAAGCCGCCGGCGGCTGTCGCGCGCGACTGGATGAAGGCAAATCCGGAGATTGTGCGCGCATGGTTTGCCTCGTGAACGTGCGGGTCGTGCCTGGCTTTCGTGGCTGGCTACGATGCGCCCGGCTGTTGCCACGCTTGGATGGCGTCGAGCGTGATGCTCATTGTTGATCTGAAATCAAGACAGTTTGGTTTATAGACCACTTTTTGAGCAAGAGTTAAGCGGGCACACTGCGGTCCATTGCTCGTTGTTTCACGCCTTCGCAGGAAACCATCCATGCACGAACCGACCCGTCGCCCGCCGTTTGCCGGCAAGACGTTCGAAGTCCGCTACGCCGGGCTGACCGCAATCAACGCCTATGCCGAAGACGGCATCCACATGCGCTACGAGATCACCGAAGGCGACTTCGCCGGTGCCACCGGCGAGGTCGCCTACACGTGGCGGCACGTAGCCGGCGAGATCTATGCGATCTCATGGCAGGAAGCCGATCGTGCCACGGTCGTCCACCTCGACGACTTTGCCGGCGGCACTTCGCGTTCGTTCTTCACCGCGCCGTCGCTGGACTTCTACCGGCTCGAAGGCAGCCTGCGCGCCCTCTGAACGGCGCCATCGAACGGGTTCGAACCCGTTGCGGTCGGCATCAATACTTGATTTTGGATCAAATATTTTTGTCCAGTAACGGCGTTTATTTCATCAGTTTCTGCCGGCAGAATCTCCTCCAGATCAAACCGGTCCCCATCAAGGAGCACACCATGCGCAATATCCCCGCCTTCGGCCTCGGCACGTTCCGCCTGCAAGGCCAGGTTGTCATCGACTCGGTCCGCAACGGCCTCGAGCTCGGCTACCGCGCGATCGACACCGCCCAGATCTACGGCAACGAAGCGGACGTGGGCGAGGCGATCGCCGCTTCCGGCGTGCGCCGCGACGACCTGTTCCTGACCACGAAGATCTGGGTCGACAACTACGCCCGCGACAAGCTCGTGCCCAGTCTCGAGCAAAGCCTGGCGAAGCTGCGCACGGACTACGTCGACCTGACCCTGATCCACTGGCCCGCGCCCGGCAACGGCGTGCCGCTCGAGGCCTACATGACCGCACTCGCCGAGGCGAAGGAAAAAGGCCTGACGCGGCAGATCGGCATCTCGAACTTCAACATCGACCTGACCAGGCAGGCGATCGCCGCGGTCGGCAAGGACGCGATCGCGACCAACCAGATCGAGCTGAGCCCCTATCTGCAGGGCCGCAAGCTGGTGGATTTCCTGCAGAAAGAGGGGATCCACGTCACGTCGTACATGACGCTGGCATACGGCAAGGTGCTGGGCGACCCGGTGATCGGCGCGATCGCGCAGCGACACCAGGCAACGCCGGCCCAGGTGGTGCTGGCCTGGGCGCTGCAGCTCGGCTACTCGGTGATCCCGTCGTCCACCAAGCGCGAGAACCTGGCCAGCAACCTGCTCGCGCAGACGCTGCGCCTGAGCGACGAGGACATGGCGCAGATCGCCGCGCTCGAGCGCAACGGCCGCGAAGTCAGCCCCGACGGCCTCGCGCCGCAATGGGACTGAACCCGCAGCGCCCCTTTTTCGTTCCGTCTTTCTTCGACCCGTCTTTCATCGATCCCTCCGCGGCCCGCAGGCCGCGGCTCCGATAGCACACGCACCATGACCCAGGATCCGCTGTTCCAATCGCTTCAACTCGGCGGGCTGATGCTGCCGAACCGCATCGTGATGCCGCCGATGACGCGCTCGCGCGCCAGCCAGCCCGGCGACGAGGCCAATGCACTGATGGCCGCGTACTACGCGCAGCGCGCGGGCGCAGGCCTGATCGTCAGCGAAGGCACCTACATCGCGCCGCTCGGCAAGGGCTATGCCTGGACGCCCGGCATCCACACGCCCGCGCAGGTGGCCGGATGGCGCAAGGTGACCGAGGCCGTGCACGCCGCCGGCGGCCACATCTTCGCGCAGCTCTGGCATGTGGGCCGGCTGAGCCACGAGAGCCTGCTCGGCGGGCAACAACCCGTGTCGTCGTCGCCGATCCAGGCGCAGGGCGTAAACGTGTTCATCGCCGGCGAGGACGGCAGCACGCCCGGCTTCGTCCAGGCCTCCGCGCCGCGCGCGCTGACCGTCGACGAGATCCGCGAAGTCGTGGACCAGTACCGCGCCGCCGCGCGCAACGCGATCGAGGCGGGTTTTGACGGCGTCGAGCTGCACGGCGCCAACGGCTACCTGGTGAACCAGTTCATCGACTCGAACGCGAACACGCGCACCGACGCCTACGGCGGGTCGCTGGAGAACCGCCTGCGTTTCCTGGGCGAAGTCGCGCAGGCGCTGGTCGAAGGCACGGGCGACGCGTCGCGCGTAGGGATCCGCCTGGCGCCGCTGACCACGCTGAACGGCTGCGTCGACGATGATCCCGAAACGACATACCTTGCCGCGGCCAGGCTGCTCGGTGAGCTCGGCGTCGGCTACCTCCATATCGCGGAAGCGGACTGGGACGATGCGCCGCTGATGCCGGCGGCATTCAAGCGCAAGCTGCGTGAAGCGTTCCCCGGCGTGCTGATCTATGCGGGCAAGTACACCGCGGAACGCGCGCGCGAAGCGATCGCCGCGGGCTGGGCCGACCTGATTGCCTTCGGCCGTCCGTTCGTTGCGAACCCGGATCTGCCCGAGCGCCTGCGCGTTGGCGCGCCGCTCGCGCAGCATGACCGCGGCACGCTCTTCGGCGGCGGTGCACAAGGCCTGACCGACTACCCTACGCTGGCCGAAGCCGCAGCCTGAACGGAACCCGGAGATCGATGATGAAGACGACGTTCGCGAAACTCGCGTTGGCTGCCATGCTGCCGCTTGCCATGCACGCTGCCTCCGCGGCGGACTGGCATCCGTCCGCCTACGGGCAGAAGGATGAAATCGGCGCGGCGAACCTGCTGACCCCGGATGTGGTCAGGCAGGCCGTCACGCTGGTGAAGACCGGCAAGACCTACCCGCTGGCCGTACCGGTGGACAAGGACCTGCCCGCATTCCGCCACCGCAGCTTCCGGCTCTACAACGTGCAGGTGGGCCAGCAGGCTGGCAAGTCGCTGGGGCCCAACAAGTTCACCTTCAACGACGAACTCGTGAACGCGTGGACGGGTGTCGGCACGCAGCTCAACGGCATCGGCCACATCGGCATCGACAACGTCTATTACAACGGCAACAAGGCGGCCGACTTTGTCGGCGTCGATGGCGTGAAGAAGCTCGGTGTCGAGAAGGTGCCGCCGATCGTCACCCGCGGCGTCGTGCTCGACATGACCGCGCACTATGGCAAGGCGATCGTCCCCGGCGGTACCGAGTTCACCGTCGCCGACATCCAGGCGGTTCTCAGGAAAGAGGGCCTGACCCTGCGCAAAGGGGATGTGGTGCTGTTCAACACGGGGTGGCTGGAGCTGATCGGCAAGGACAACAAGCAGTTCCTGGAAGTGGAACCCGGGATCGGCATGGAAGCCGCGCAGTGGCTGGCCGACCAGGGCATCGTTGCGTTCGGCGGCGACACATGGGCGTCCGAAGTCTATCCGAACCCGCGCGGCAATGAGGAGTTCCCGGTAAACCAGTACATGCTCGCCAAGCGCGGCATCTACAACCTGGAATTGATCGACAGCCGCGCACTCGTGCGTGACAAGGCGTGGGAGTTCCTCTTTGTGCTGGGTCAGCCGCTGTACGTGGGTTCCACGCAAGTCAACGTCAATCCGGTCGCCATCCGATGACCACGAATACGGCTTCCAGAAGCCACTGCGGCGAGTCCTGAGGACGCGCCGCACTGCGGTGGAAGTCAGGCTTGCCCTTTGCATTTGCCAAGCCGTACAGGAGAGTCCTTAGTGCGTATCGTGCAATCCAAGCACATTGGCACCGATACGCGGATCGGTCGCACGTTCCAGTAGCTGTGGATGCGTGATGACCGTCACCTCCAGTGATCCGGTGCCGACCTCCATCGACAGGATATGGCCGCCGTACGTGTCGAAGCTGCTGTCGCCGGCCACGCCATGCGCATGGATCGACGGCTTGCCTTCCTTCCACGCCAGGCTGCCGACGATGCTGGCCATCTCCACGTTGCGGAAGGTGCGCGGGTTGAACTGCTTCTTCGCGGCATCCCAGAAGCCGAACGTGACGTTGGCGAAGCCGATCGCGGACAGGCTCGCGCTGGGCACCTTCTCGCAGATGGCAAAGGCTTCGATCTGCTCGAACACGTTGTCGCCCATGCGCAGCACTAGCAGGTAGCCGGTGGGCGTCTTGATGTAGCGCGGCACGCGCTCGCGCGGATAGTTCGGGTTCTGGGCACGGGCGTCCAGGGCCGCCTTGCATTCGGCGGAAGGCGCCGGCTGCGCCGCGGCTGGGGCGGGCATCAGGGCGATGGCGCCGACGGCGGTGGCCGCTGCGAGGCTGGCGAGCGCCCGGCTGGCGCGCAGGGTTTGGCGAACGATGGTCATCTGTTGTCTCCGGTCTGGTTTGTTTGCGGTTGGGTGGGTGGCTACGGCAAGAAAACTACGAGGCGGGCGGATGCGGCGGCAGCAGGATGTCCGTGCCGACCGCGCGGATGTCGGTGTGGCCGCAGAAGGCCATGGTCAGGTCGAGTTCCTTGCGGATGATCTCCAGCGCCCGCGTCACGCCGGCCTGTCCCATGGCGCCCAGCCCATACAGCATTGGCCGGCCGATATAGACGCCCCGGGCGCCGAGCGCGACCGCCTTCAGCACGTCCTGCCCGGAGCGGATGCCACCGTCCATATGGACTTCGATGCGCTCGCCCACGGCTTGCGCGATGGCGGGCAGGGCGCGGATCGATGCCGGCGCGCCGTCGAGCTGGCGGCCGCCGTGGTTTGACACGATCAGCGCATCCGCGCCCGACCGGCATGCCAGCCGCGCATCCTCGACATCCTGGATACCCTTGAGCACCAGCTTGCCGGGCCAGCGGCGGCGGATCCATGCCACGTCGTTCCAGTCCAGCGTCGGGTCGTACTGGCGGCTCGACCAGTCGGCCAGCGAGGTCATGTCGTCGACCCCCTGCACATGGCCGATGATGTTGCCGAAGGTGCGGCGGCGCGTGCCCAGCATGCCCAGGCACCAGCGCGGCTTGCCCATCATGTTGAGCAGGTTCCACGGCGTCAGGCGCGGCGGCGCCGACAGGCCGTTGCGCAGGTCCTTGTGGCGCTGCGCGCTGACCGGCAGGTCCAGCGTCAGCACCAGCGCCGGGCAGCCCGCGGCGCGCGCGCGGTCCATCAGGCGTTCGACGAAGGCGCGGTCGCGCATCACATAGAGCTGGAACCAGAACGGATGGCCGCCGGTGGCCTCGGCCACGTCCTCGATCGAGCAGATGCTGACCGTGGACAGCGTGAACGGCACGCCGAAATCGCGCGCGGCGCGGGCGGCCAGGATCTCGCCGTCGGCGTGCTGCATGCCGGCCAGCCCGGTCGGGGCGATCGCCACCGGCATGGCGACGTCCTGGCCCAGCATGCGCGTGGCGACGCGGCGCTCGCCGATATCCACGGCCACGCGCTGGCGCAGCAGGATGCGGCCGAACTCGCGCTGGTTGGCGCGGTACGTGGACTCGGTCCACGAACCGGAGTCGGCGTATTCATAGAACATGCGCGGCACCCGCTGCCGGGCGAGCCGGCGCAGGTCCTCGATCTCGTTGATGGATGGCATCTTGTGTCCTGCAAGGAAGGAAGATGGAGCGCGCCCGGCCTCAGTGCAGCCATGCGGCCGGCACCAGGATCAGCTGCGGGAACAGCACGAACAGGAACATCAGCGCGGTCAGGCTCAGCAGGAACGGCCAGACGCCGCCGATCACGCTGTCCAGGCTGCAGCGCGACGTGCCCGCCACCACGTTGAGCACCGTGCCCACCGGCGGCGTCAGCAGGCCGATGGCGTTGTTGAGCACGAACATCACGCCGAAGTACACCGGGTCGATGCCTGCCTTGGTGATCACCGGCATCAGGATCGGGGTCATGATCAGCACCGTCGGCATCAGGTCGAGCGCGGTGCCCACCACGATCACCAGGACCATGATGACGAACATCAGCAGGATCTTGTTGTCGATGAACGGCTCGAGCAGGTCGGTCACCTGCGCCGGGATATTGGCGATGGTGATCAGCCAGGCCGACACCAGCGCGCAGGCCACCAGGAACAGCACCGTGGCGGAGGTCTTGGCCGCGGTGACGATCAGCTGCGGCAGCGCGCGCAGCTTCAGTTCGCCGTAGACGAAGCGGCCGACCACCATGGCGTAGACCACGGCCACCACCGCCGCCTCGGTCGGCGTGAACGCGCCGATCTTCATGCCGCCGATGATCACCACCGGCAGCACCAGGGCCCAGATGCCGTCGAGCGCGGCCCTGGCCAGGCGGCGGGCATCGAAGGGTTCGGTGGGCGCCAGCTTTTCCTTGCGTGCACAGAAGTGCCAGGTGACGGCGAGCGTCAGCGCCATCATCGCGCCGGGTGCGATGCCCGCGAGGAACAGCTTGGTGATCGACACCTGCGCGACCACGCCAAACACCACGATGGCGATCGACGGCGGGATCACCGGCGCGATGATGCCGCCCGCCGCGATCAGTCCCGCCGCGCGCGGCACGTTGTAGCCGGCGTT
Source organism: Cupriavidus sp. SS-3 (assembly GCF_035818815.1). Lineage (NCBI taxonomy): Bacteria > Pseudomonadati > Pseudomonadota > Betaproteobacteria > Burkholderiales > Burkholderiaceae > Cupriavidus > Cupriavidus sp. SS-3. Next base: position 73,591 of record NZ_JAYLVT010000004.1, on the reverse strand, counting down.
GCGCATCATCGGGATCAGCAGCGCGGCGACCGCGGCGGTATCGGCCACGGCCGAGCCGGAGATGCTGGCCACCACCGTCGCCGCGATGATCGCCACGTAGCCCAGGCCGCCGCGGACGTGCCCGACCGCCGCGTCGGCGACGCCCACGATGCGCCGTGACAGGCCGCCGGCATTCATCAGTTCGCCCGCCAGCATGAAGAACGGCACGGCCATCAGCGGATAGTTGTTGACGCCCTCGAGCATGTTCTGCGCGAGGATCTGCGTATCGAAGTTGCCCAGGTGCAGCATCAGCGCAACCCCGGATGCGAGCAGCGCAAAGGCGATGGGCATGCCGAGCGACATCGCGCCCAGCAGCGAGCCGACAAAGACAAAGATGGTCATGACAGGCTCCTTGCGCTTATTCGCCGGAGGCGCCGGACTGCGGCACCAGTTCATGCTGCGCCATGCGTCCGCTGGCGAGGCGCCACAGCCCGTGCAGCAGCATCGCCGCCATGCCCACGCTGCACACCAGCAGGCAGGCATAGACCACGCCCAGCGGCACGCCGGTGACGGGAGCGCGGTCGTCCATGCCGATCGCCACCAGCTGCCAGGCGCCGTGGGCCAGCAGCAGGCAGCAGCCCAGCGCGCCCGCGTCGGCGAGCAGGCGGCAGGCACGCTGCCCGGTCTCGCCCAGCCGCGATACCACGGTGGACATCCCAAGATGGGCCTTGTCATGCATCACCAGCAGGGCGCCGGTCAGCGTCAGCCACATGAAGATGAAGCGCGAGGCTTCCTCGGAAAAGGCAATGCCGGAATTGAAGACGTAGCGCAGCACCACGTTGCCAAAGACCAGCACGATCATGGCGGCCATCATGGCGACCATCGCGCCCTGGATCAGGCGCAGCGTAATTCGGTTCATGATTGAGGACTCCTGGGTGGACGGGGTTCAGCGCAGGCTCGCCCCGGGCGTCCCGATCCGGTAAAAGCGCATGGCGTTGTCGTGCCACACCGCCTGCGCGGCGGCGTCGGGCAGGCCTTCCAGCGCGGCGGCGACGGTATTGACGATTTCATGCAGCGATGCGCGCAGCCCCGACACGGGCAGGTTGCTGGCGAACATGCAGCGCTGCCAGCCGAAGATCTCCAGCGCCTGGCGGATGACGGCGACATTGCCGGCGCGATCCCATGCCGCGCCCGGCAAGCCGAACTCGGACAGCTTCAGGTGCACGCCGGGCAGGCTGGCCAGGGCCGCCAGCCCGCGGCGCCAGCCGGACAGGCCCGTTTCGGTGCGGTCCCAGGGCAGGCCGGTGTGTTCCACCACCACGGCAAGCCCCGGCACCGCCGCGATCGCCTCGGCGGCTTCCTCCAGGTGCCACCACGGCACCCGCAGGTCCCACGCCAAGCCGTGCTCCGCCAGCCGCTGCAACCCGGACAGCCAGCGCGGATCCTGCAGCGTGCCGCGCTGGCCGCGCACGCTGCCATCCGCCGCCTGGCTGGTGCGCGGCTTGCACCGCACGCCCCGCACCAGCGGGAAGGCCTGGTGCGCGCGCAGCTGTTCCGCCAGGGTCTCGCTGTTGAAGTCGGCATGCGCGACCACCGCATTGGGAAAACCGTGGCGCGCGTAGACCTGATGCAGCCACGCGGTCTCGGCCACCGATTCGTCGGCATGCCGCTCGGCTTCCACGTGGACGCTGGCGGCCAGCGGCAGGCCGTCCCACTGGCGCAGGTAGTCGGCCGGATCGAAGTCCTGCCGCAGCGCGGTGTAGTCGCCAAGAAAAAACGCTGCGGCGTCATACCGCTCCTGCAGCCAGGGATAGCGTGCCGGGCCAAGCCGCCACAGGTGGTGGTGGGCATCGACGATGGCAGCTGGCAATGTGGACGATGCGGACATGGCCGGCCTCCTAGCGCTGCGCGTCCATGGCGCGCAGCACGGCGTCGCCGTTCTTCTGCACGAACAGCTGGCGCGTCTCCTCGCGCACCACCTTGCGGATGCCGGCGTTGTCGGGATGCTCGTTGACCTGCACGCCCCTGGCGCGCAGCGTGGCAATCGCCGTGGCCTCGTTGTCAGCGTTCAGCTTGCGCTGGTAGGTGGCGGCGGCAGCGGCCTCTTCCAGCAGCACTTTCTGGTACTCGGGCCTGAGCGCGTCGAACTTCGCCTTGTTCATCAGCACCACCAGCGCGGTATAGGCATGGCGCGTCATCGACACGTACTTCTGCACCTCGTACATCTTGGCCGAGACCATCAGCGTGGGCGGATTCTCCTGGCCATCGACGGCGCCGGATTCCAGCGCGCCGAAGACTTCCGCGAACGGCATCGGCTGCGGGCTCGCGCCCAGCAACTGGAAGGCCTTGATATGCGACGGGTTGGGCGTGGTGCGGATCTTCAGGCCGCGGATGTCCTCGGCCTTGTTGACCGGGCGCTTGTTGTTGCCAAGGCTGCGGAAGCCGATCTCCCAGAAGGCCAGTCCCTTGATGCGGTGGGCGCCCAGCTCGTCCAGCAGCGAGCGGCCGATCGCGCCGTCCAGTACCTTGTAGGCCGACGGGCCGTCCTCGAACTGGTAGGGCAGGTCGAGCACGTTCAGGCGTGGCGCCAGGCCCGTGACAAAGGGATTGCCGGTGGCGCCGATATCGATGGTGCCGCTGCGCACGCCGGTCACCAGCGTGGTGTCGTTGCCGAGCTGGCTGTTGGCAAAGACCTGGATCTCGACGCCGCCCTGGGTGCGCTCCCTGACCTTCTTGCTGAAGGCGAGCGCGGCCAGGTGCTGCGAATCGGTTTCCGGAACGGTATGGGCAAAGCGCAGCTTTACCGGTGCCGGTGTCTGCGCGTGTGCCTGTGCCACGCCGGCAACGGACAATAGCGCTGCCAGCACGATATGCGGGATAACGTGTTTCATGGTGTCTCCTGGGTTTGTCATGCGGCCCGGTCGATGTGCGCCGGGCTCTCGGTGCCCCGTGCGGGGGCGGATATCAGGGCGGCGGATGCAGCAGGGCACGCCGGGCCAGACTGTCCATCAGTGCGCCGATGCCGAAGGTCCACGGCGGCAGCGCGTCGCTGGTGCCGACCCAGTTCACCAGACCGCCGAGGCGCGGCGCGGAGACGCTGACGCGGTCGCCGAGGTGATGGGTAAAGCCGGCGCCAGCTGCGTCGCGATCCTGCACCGGCGCGAACAGCGTGCCGCAGAACAGCATCATGCCGTCGGGGTACTGGTGGTGCGCGCCCATTGCATGCGCCACCAGTTCCTGCGGCGAACGGCTGATCTGCGTCATCGCGCTGGCGCCATGCAGCACGAAGCCATCCTCGCCCTCGATGGTCAGGTCGATCTCGGTACGCGCGATCTCGTCGATGCCGAAATGCGCATCGCACAGCCGGATCCACGGGCCGATGCCGCAGGACGCGTTGTTGTCCTTGGCCTTGCCCAGCAGCAGCGCGCTGCGCCCCTCGAAGTCGCGCAGGTTGACGTCGTTGCCCAGCGCCGCGCCGACGATCTCGGCGCGCGGCGAGACCGCCAGCACCACCTCCGGCTCGGGGTTGTTCCAGGTCGATGCCGGATGCAGGCCGACATCCACGCCAGTGCCCACCGATGACAGCGGCGCGGCCTTGGTGAAGATCTCCGCGTCCGGGCCGATGCCGACTTCCAGGTACTGCGACCACAACCCTTGCGCGACCAGCACATCCTTGATGCGCATGGCTTCGGGCGAACCCGGGCGAATGGCGGCAAGGCCCGTGCCGATGATGGCGCTGACGCTCTCGCGCACCGCGGCGGCGCTGGCCGCGTCGCCGCGCGCGCGCTCCTCGATCACGCGCTCGACCAGGCTGGCGGCGAAGGTCACGCCGGCGGCCTTGACCACCTGCAGGTCGTTCGGCGCCAGCAGGTGGCGATGCTCGGGGTCCGGCCCGTGCGCGCAGGTCGCGTCGAGCCAGTCCTGCAGCGGGCCCAGCGAAGGCCCGACGGCCTGCCGCACGCGTTCGGCGCACTCAGGGAGTGCGAGCAGGCCGGCAATCGTGGGCGCGGTGGCCGTGATATCGAACAGCTCCGCGCCGCGCACGACTACCGTCACGGGGCCGCCGTGCGGGCCGGGCAGCCACGCGCGTCCCACCAGCAAGGCGCGGTCCGCGTCGCGCGGCAGGGTTTCCTCAACCGAGATGCGTCGTGTCATGTCACACCTTGACGTTGGCGTCCTTGACCACGCGCGCCCACTTGGCGCGCTCCGTGGCGATGAACTGCGCGAAGCGCGCCGCGCTGCCGCCGCCGTCCTCGGCACCGAAGCCGGCCAGCTTGCCCGCCACGTCGGGCAGCGCCAGCACCTTGTTCAGGTCGGCGTTCATGCGCTGGACCATGGGCGTGGGCAGCCCGGCGGGGCCGACCAGCCCGTACCAGGTGCCGGCATCGAAGCCGGGAAAACCCGATTCGGCCAGCGTGGGCACGTTGGGATAGCTGGCCGCGCGGCGCGAGCGGGTCTGCGCGATCGCCACCACCTTGCCGCCCTGGATCTGCGGCGTGGCGGAGGTCATGGTCTCGAAGCTGAAGTCGATCTGGCCGCCGATCAGGTCGGTCAGCATCGGCGCCGAGCCGCGATACGGCACATGCAGCGCATCCACGCCGGCACGGAGCTTGAACATTTCCAGCGCCAGGTGCTGCGCCGCGCCGGCGCCGGACGAGCCGAAGGTGATCTTGCCCGGCTGGCCGCGGCACAGCGCGACCACGTCGGCCACCGAGCGCGCGCGCCCGCCGGTAGGGCAGATCAGCAGGTTGGGCGTGACGCCGACCAGCATGATCGGGGTGAAGTCCTTTTCCACCGAGTAGCCCAGCTTGGGGTACAGGCTGGGCGCGATGGCATGGTTGCTGATATTGGTCATCAGCAGCGTGGTGCCGTCCGGCGCCTGGCGCGCGGTGTACTCGGCGGCGACCACGCCGGCGGCGCCCGGCCGGTTCTCGACGATGACCGACACGCGCCACAGCGCCGACAGTTGCTGCGCGAGCACGCGCGCCATCACGTCGGTGCCGCCGCCGGGCGGGAAGCCGACGATGATGCGGATCGGACTGGTCGGCAGTGCCTGGGACCGGGCTGCCAGCGGCGTGGCCAATGTGGCCGCGCCCGCGCAAAGGAAGGTGCGACGTCGCATGCGTAGTCTCCTGAGGTTGTTGTTGGTGTAGGGAAACGGCGGCGCCTTACAAGGACGCCTGCAGCAGCGCCAGGTAGTCCTGGGCGCTGGCCTCGCGCGGGTTGGTCTTGTGGCAGTGGTCGGCCAGCGCGTAGTCGATGACGCGCGGGAACAGCGCCGGATCGACGCCCATTTCGCGCAGGCCCGAGGGCAGGTCCAGGCGCCGGTTCATATCGGTGATGGCCGGGCCGACGGCGCTGGCATCGGGCAGTCCCATGGCCTGCGCGATGCGGGCCAGCTTGTCGTCGGCGCGCATCGACGGTGCGTCGGCGTTGAAGCGGATCACCGCCGGCAGCAGCACGGCGTTCAGGGTGCCGTGGTGCAGCGTGGGCATCAGTCCGCCGAGCGCGTGGCTCAGGCTGTGCACGCAGCCCAGCCCCTTTTGGAACGCGAGCGCGCCCTGCATCGATGCGCTCATCATGGCCAGGCGTGCGGCACGGTCCTGCGGATCCCGGCGCGCGCGCTCGATATGCAGCCAGGCGCGGCGCAGGCCATCGAGCGCGATGCCGTCGGCGGGCGGGTTGAAGGCCGGGGCCATGAAGGTTTCCAGGCAATGCGCGATGGCATCCATGCCGGTGGCCGCCGTCAGCATCGGCGGCAGGCCCAGTGTCAACTCCGGATCGCAGATTGCCACGCGCGGCACCAGGTACGGCGACAGCACGCCGACCTTGCGGCCGTCGTCGAGGATCAGCACGGCGCCGCGGCCGACTTCGCTGCCGGTGCCGGCGGTGGTGGGGATCGCGATCACCGGAGCGGTGGCAGCCGTGATGCGTGCCACGCCGCCCTCGATCGCGGCGAACTGGCGCAGCGGGCCGTCGTGGGTGGCGCAGACCGCCACCCCCTTGGCCAGGTCGATCGGCGAGCCGCCGCCCACCGCGATGATGCCGTCGCAACGGTACTCGCCATAGAGGCGCATGGCCTCGCGCATGGCGGCTTCGGTCGGGTTGGACGGCGTGCCGTCGTAGATCACCGCCTCGCAGCCGGGGCGCAGCTGCTCCAGCACGCGCTGCACGATGCCGGCGGCCTTGACGCCGGCGTCGGTGACCACCAGCGGGCGCGTGATGCCGATGCGCTCGCATTCCTGGGCCAGCAGCCCGATCGCGCCGAAGTCGATCTGGATCTGGGTGATGTAGTTGATCAGGGCCATCTTGTCTCCATGCTGTGTGGGGTGCGCCGTGTGCCCCGGAGGGCGGGCCGGCTGCATTGGTGACGAAGTCTAGGAACAAGGCCCGCGGGTCACAACGTGGATTTACTTGAAGGCAGCCCAAGAAAAACTCACAGCAGCGGACGCCTAGTTTTTCTTGAAACGGCGCTGAGATTTTCTCGTTTTGCGGCGCGCGGCGCGGGCCCTAGACTGGCGCAGACCAGCCGGACTCCGGACCATCGCCCGCACCATCCGGGCCTCCTCCACACCAACGACAACCATGAGACAACCGATTCTGATCGAACGCGACGCGCAGGTCGCCACCATCACGCTGAACAACCCGGACAAGCTCAATGCCATGGACCTGTCCATGTGGCAGGGCCTGACCGAAGCCATCCAGGGCCTGTCGGCCGACGACACGCTGCGCTGCGTGGTGCTGCGCGGCGCCGGCGACAAGGCCTTCGCCGCCGGCGCCGACATCGCCGAGTTCGACACCATGCGCGCCAACGCCGCGCAGGCGCAGCAATATGGCGAGATCACCAACGCCACCATGCGCGCCATCGCCGAATGCCGGCACCCGACCGTCGCGCTGATCCAGGGCGCCTGCGTCGGCGGCGGGCTGGAGATCGCGTCGATGTGCGACCTGCGCATCTGCGGCAGGTCGAGCCGCTTCGGCGTGCCGGTCAACCGGCTTGGGCTGGTGATGTCGTATGGCGAACTCGGCGGGCTGGTGGCGCTGGCGGGACCCGCGACCGCGCTCGAGATTGTGCTGGAAGGCCGCGTGTTCGACGCCGACGAGGCCTTGCACAAGCGCCTGGTCAACCGCGTGGTGGCGGACGAGGCCGTGCCGGACGAAGCCTACGCGGCGGCACGGCGCATTGCCGCCGGCGCGCCGCTGGTGGCGCGCTGGCACAAGCAGTTCGTGCGCCGGCTGCTCGATCCCGCGCCGCTGCGTCCGGAAGAGCATGCCGAGTCCTATGCCTGCTTCGATACCGAGGATTTCCGCATCGGGCACCGCGCCTTTATCGACAAGACCCGGCCGCAGTTCGTGGGCCGTTGACAGCACCTTTTTTCCAGACACCGCGGCGCCGCCATTCCCATGCGGCCGCCTCAACCTCAGGTGGTATCCATGAATTTGCCGTTATCGAAAATCAAGGTCCTGGACGTCAGCCAGATCATGGCGGGTCCGTTCTGCTGCATGCTGCTGGGCGACATGGGCGCCGACGTCATCAAGGTCGAGGCGCCGGGTGCCGGCGACCAGACCCGCAAGTCGATGGGCTTCCGGCTCAAGGGCGAAGACAGCGGCGGCTTCCTGGCGCTGAACCGCAACAAGCGCAGTGTCGAGATCGACCTGAAGAACCCGGCGGGCCTCGAGGCCTTCTATGAACTGGTGCGCGGTGCCGACGTGCTGGTGGAAAACAACCGTCCAGGCGTGGCTGCCCGCCTGAAGATCGACTATGCGGTGCTGCGCGAGATCAACCCGCGCCTGGTCTATGCCAGCATCTCCGGCTTCGGCCAGACCGGGCCGTGGTCGCGGCGCCCTGGGCTGGACCTGATCGCGCAGGCCATGTCGGGCGTGATGAGCGTGATGGGCCATCCGGACGCGCCGCCGGTCAAGGCCAGCGTGCCGATCGCCGACCTGGGGGCGGGGCTGTTCACCGCCTATGGCGTCCTGAGCGCACTGATGGGGCGCGAGCATACGGGGCAGGGGCAATACGTGGATGCGTCGCTGTTCGAGACGGCGCTGGGGCTGTCGGTGTGGGAGTCGGCCGAGTTCTGGGGCACCGGCGACGTGCCGGTGCCGATCGGCAGCGCCAACCGCATGAGCGCGCCGTACCAGGCGGTGCGCGCCGCCGACCGGCACTTTGTCATCGGCGCGGCCAACCCCAAGCTGTGGGCCGCGCTGTGCGAGGTGATCGGGCGGCCCGACCTGCTGGCCGACCCGCGCTTTACCGACAACGCCGCCCGCATCCGCAACCGCGCCGCGCTGATCCCTGAAATTGAGGCAGAATTCGCGCGCAAGCCGGCGGCGCAGTGGGTCGATGCGCTGCTGGCGGCCGGTGTGCCGGCGGCGCCGATCTTCACCTACGACGAAGCGCTGGCCAGCGAGCAGGCGGTGGCGCGGGACATGGTGCTGGAGATCGATCACCCGGTCGAAGGACGGGTCAAGGCGCTCGGGTTCCCGGTCAAGCTGAGCGGCACGCCGCAGCAGGTGCGCTATCCGGCGCCGCTGCTTGGCCAGCATACCGACGAGGTGCTGGGCGAGTTTGGCCTGGACGCGGCCACCGTCACGCGGTTGCGTGCGCAGGGGGCGTTCGGCGCACCGGCCCGCGCACCGGAACTGGAAAGCGGCGCCGCCTGAGCGCAGCCGCGGTCATCATCTATACCGATAAGAGACAGGAGACAACCATGACGATGTCATGTTCGCGGATGCGGCGCTGGGCGATGCCGGCGGCCGTGGTGCTGGGACTGCTGGGTGGTACGGCCACGGCGAGTGCGGAAACCTACCCCAGCCGGCGCATCGAACTGATCGTGCCGTGGCAGGCAGGCGGCGGGGCGGACGTGGTGGCGCGCGCGCTGGCTGCCGCGGCCGCGAAACACCTGCCACAGCCGATCGTCGTGATAAACAAGCCGGGTGCCACTGGCTCGGTAGGCCTGGGCGAAGTGGTCAACGCGAAGCCGGACGGGTACAAGCTGGTGCTGTCGTCCAGCGAGCTGACCTTCCTGAATTACCTCGGGCTGGCCAAGTTCACCTACCAGGACCTGGTTCCCATCGCACGCCTGAACGCGGACCCGGCCGCCGTGGCGGTGCGGGCCGATGCACCGTGGACCACGATCGAGCAGTTTGTCGCCGATGCGCGCAAGCCGGATGCCAATATTCGCGTGGGTAACGCGGGGCAGGGCTCCGCGTGGCATATGGCGGCCGCCGCGCTGGCCGACAAGACTGGCGCGAAGTTCAACCATATCCCCTATGCCGGCGGCGCTCCCGCCACGCTCGCGCTGCTGGGCGGGCATATCGATGCGGTCACGGTCAGCACGGCGGAGGTCTTTACGCACGTGGCCGCGGGCAAGCTCAAGGTGCTGGCGGTGATGGCCGACAAGCGGGTCAGCGGCTTCGACAACGTGCCCACGCTGAAGGAGCGCAATATCGACCTGTCGATGGGCATCTGGCGCGGTATTTCGGCACCGAAGGGCACGCCGCCGGAGGTGATCGCGGTGCTGAAGACGGCGATCGCGAAATCCGTGCAGGAGCCGGTGATGCGCCAGACGCTGGAGAAGCTGCATTTCAGCACCGATACCTATGCCGATGACGTGACGCTGCAGGCCGCCATGGTGAAGGAGTCAGCGCAGTTCAGGCAGCTTGCCAGCCGCATCAGCGTCAAGGAGTAGGCCCATGCGCGACACACCCGCGGAGGGCGCGGCGTCCGTCGGGCCCTATATCGACGCGCACCAGCATTTCTGGGACCTGCAGCGCAACCCGTACCCGTGGCTGCAGGACGAGACGGTGCCGAACTTCCGCTATGGCGATTACTCGGCGCTGCGCAGGAGCTATCTGCCCGAGGATCTCGCCCGCGATACGGCTGGCTGCGCGCCGGTGAAGACGGTGCATGTCGAGGCCGAATGGGCGCGCGCCAATCCCGTCGACGAGACCGCCTGGCTGGCGCAGCTCGCCGCACGGACGGGACGGCCAACGGTGATCGTCGGCCATGCCCAGCTTGACCGCGGCGATGTCGAGGAAGTGCTTGCGGGCCATGCCGCCTGCGCCATGATGCGCGGCATTCGCAACAAGCCGGTGACCGCCGCGCGGCGCGAGGATGCGCGGCGCGGCGTGCCGGGATCGATGGACGATGCGCGCTGGCGGCGTGGCTATGCCTTGCTGGCCCGGCACGGCATGTCCTTCGACCTGCAGGCGCCGTGGTGGAACCTGGATCAGGCGGCCGCGCTGGCACGGGATTTCCCGGGCACGCAGCTGATCCTGAACCATACCGGGCTGCCGGCCGATCGCAGTGAAGCCGGCCTGGCGGGCTGGCGCGCCGCGATGGCCGAGCTGGCCGGGCAGCCCAATGTCGCCGTGAAGATCTCGGGCCTGGGATTGCCGGGCAAGCCGTGGACGCAGGCTGACAACGTGCCCGTGATCCGCGACGCCATCGCCATTTTCGGCACGGAACGCTGCATGTTCGCCAGCAACTATCCGGTGGACAGCCTGGTGGCGAGCTACGGCACCATCGTGGCAGGCTTCCGCGCCGCCATTGCCATCTATCCGCCCGAACAGCAGCGCGCGCTGTGGCACGACAACGCCGCTCGCTTTTATCGCCTGTAGCCTGAAAGGAACCCTGATGAATAACGGATTGCAACCTGGCGCAACCTGCGCACGCACGCTGACGGTGGACCGCCAGCGCACCATCGATTTTCTTGGCGAGAGCCTGCGCATCTACGCCACGCCCGAGCTGGTACGCGATATCGAACAGACCTGCCTCGATTTCCTGCAGGGCTTTCTCGAGGATGGCGAAAGCTCGGTGGGCGCTGAGGTGTCGGTGCAACACACCGGTGCCACGCCGCTGGGCGGCGAGGTGCGCATCCACGCCGAGGTCACGGCCATCGATGGCCGCAGTGTCACCTTCAGCGTGACGGCCGACGATGCGGTGGAGCGGGTTTGCAGCGGCACGCATCGCCGCTTCGTGGTCGATGTCGAGCGCTTGCGCGCACGCGTGCAGAAAAAGACGGCATCGATGCCCGCCGCGGCCTGACTTCGCGCGGCCAGGCGCGTGCAGCTTGCGGGACGCGCCCCGCAAGCTGTGCTCAGACGGGGGACGGCTGCTGCTGTTCCGCCGACACTTCAGCGCGGATCCAGTCAGTGAAGCTGCGGATGCGGCGATCCTCCAGCCGCTCCTTCGGGAACACCACGAAGTAAGAGAATTCGACCGGCAGCCGGATCGATTCGAACAGGCGCACCAGGCGGCCTTCAGCCAGGTCCTGCTCGATCCAGTTCTTCTTCACCAGCGCCACGCCCAGGCCATTGAGCGCGGCGTTGATGACCAGGTGGCTCGGCCAGAACGACGGCCCGCGGCTGGCGTCGACATCGGTCACGCCCGCATGCTCCAGCCACATCGCCCAGTCGGGGTTGCTCACGTCCGTATAGGTGCTGTCGTCGTGCAGCAGCGTATGGTGCTTCAGGTCGGACGGTGTTTCGAGCGGCTGCGGGCCTCGCAGCAGCGCCGGGCTGCACACGGGGATGACTTCGACCGCCATGCACAGCTCGCAGTGCAGGCCGGGGTAGTCGCCGCGGCCATAGCGGATCGCCATGTCGAAATCGTCGCGCTCGAAGTCGATGCGATGGTTCGAGGTGGATACCTTCAGGTCGATGTCCGGGTGCGCCTTCATGAAGCGGTCCATGCGCGGGATCAGCCATTTGACCGCGAACGTGGGCGGCATGTTGACCTTCAGCGCGGGGCGGTCCTTGCTGTGCAGGCGGTGCGTGGCATCGGCGAGCTGCTTGAAGGCCAGCTGCACGCTGGGCAGGTAGGCGGTGCCGGCCGGGGTCAGGACCAGCGCCTTGGCGTCGCGGATAAACAACTGCACGCCCAGGCTTTCTTCCAGTGCCTTGATCTGGTGGCTGACCGCCGACGGTGTGACGAACAGTTCCTCCGCGGCCCGCGTGAAGCTCAGATGCCGGGCAGCCACTTCGAACGCCCTGAGCGGGTTCAGTGGGGGAATCTGTCTCGACATAGCGGTGGTACGCAATCCTATTGACGCCTTGCCGACGTGAGGTGCGGCGGGACCGGCAAGCCGCTGCACGATAGCATTCACGCCGGGGCGGGGGAATAGGGCCTATCCCGATGTAGTGACTTCACTTGGTGCACCACCAACCCTGGGCAGCACCGGTAGACAGGGGTGCCGCCATGCGTCGCGACGGCACTCGGGTCAAACCGACCAGCCCAGGCTCACCACCCCGATTACCAGCCCCAACCCGATCCGATACCACGCAAACACCCGCAGCGAATGCCGCGCCACCAGCCGCACCAGGGCATTGACCACAAAGAGCGCGGAGAGGAACGCGGCGGTGAAGCCGGCGGCAATGGACCAGATGTCCTGCAGGCTGAGCAGGTGGTAGTGCCGCATGGCGTCGTAAGTGGCGGCGCCGAGCATGGTGGGGATGGCCAGGAAGAAGGAAAACTCGGTCGCCGCCTGCCGCGACACGCCCGACAGCATGCCGCCGATGATGGTGGCGCCGGAGCGGGACGTGCCGGGAATCATCGCCACGCACTGCGCGAAGCCGATGCCGATGGCCTGTTTCCAGCCGAAGTCTTCGATGGCGTGGATGCGCGGCACGGTGCTGCGCCGCTCTACCCACAGGATGACCAGCCCGCCCGCGATCAGTGCGGCGGCGACCACGGCCGGATCGAACAGATGGTGCTTGATCGGGCCGATGAGCAGCGCGCCGATGACCGCGGCCGGCAGGAAGGCGACCAGCACCGCGGTGGCGAAGCGCAGCGCGTCGGGATCGCGCCGCACCACGCCTTCGCACAGGTCGGTGATCTTGGCACGGTACAGCCAGCACACGGCCAGGATCGCGCCCAATTGGATCACCACGTCGAACACGCGCGCCTCGTGCGAGGCGAAGTCGATCCAGTCGCCGACCAGGATCAGGTGCCCGGTGCTCGAAATGGGCAGGAATTCCGTCAGGCCCTCGAGCAGGCCGAGAAGGAATGCCTTGCCCAGGTGGATCCAGTCGATCATTTGGCGGCGGCCTCGTGGTTGCTGTGCGGTTCGGAAGGGGCGTGGGGCAGGAGACCGTCAGGCCGCCAGGCTGTGCAGCAGCTGGGGCTCGCGCTGCTCCAGGTAGCGGCGGAACTGCGCGCCGGTTTCATGGTGCTTCAGCGCAAACTCGACGGTCGCCTTGAGGTAGCCCAGCTTGCTGCCGCAGTCATAGCGCGTGCCGTGATAGCGATAGGCCAGCACCTGTTCCTGGCTCAGCAGCGACTGGATCGCGTCGGTCAGCTGGAACTCGCCGCCGGCGCCGGGCTTGAGCGCGCGCAGGTGGTCGAAGATGCGCGGCGTCAGGATGTAGCGGCCGACCACGCCCAGGTTGGACGGCGCCTCTTCCGGCGCGGGCTTCTCGACGATGCCCGAGACCTTGATCACGCCTTCGGCCCACTCGCGGCCCTCGACCACGCCGTAGGAGCGGCTCTGCTCCGGCAGGATCTCTTCGACGCCCAGCACCGAGCAGTTGTAGTGGTCGTACGCATCCACCATCTGCTTCATCACCGGCGGGTGGCCGTCGATCAGGTCGTCGGCCAGCATCACGGCGAACGGGGCGTCGCCCACCAGCTTGGCCGCGCACAGCACCGCGTGGCCCAGGCCCAGTGCTTCGGACTGGCGCACGTAGAAGCATTCGACGTTGGCCGGCTTGATCGAGCGCACCACGTCCAGCAGCGCCTGCTTGTTCTTGGCCTCCAGCTCGACCTCCAGTTCGAAGGCCTTGTCGAAGTGGTCTTCGATGGCGCGCTTGGAACGGCCGGTGACGAAGATCATCTCGGTGATGCCGGCGGCCATGGCTTCTTCCACGGCGTACTGGATCAGCGGCTTGTCCACCACCGGCAGCATTTCCTTGGGGCTGGCCTTGGTGGCCGGCAGGAAGCGGGTGCCCAGGCCTGCGACCGGGAAGACGGCCTTGCTAACGCGACTTGTCATTTCAGTGGTTCCCTTCAAAGGTTCGGCAATGCTCGGTGCGAGGGCGGCGAGGCCTGCCTTCATCCGCCGGCAAAGAAAGAGGGTGTAGGCGCAACAGGGAATCAATCGCCTACACCCTTAAGTCGGCACGGGGTGCCACCCGCGATTGTGCTGCGTCGCACCACCCGCGGTACCCCTCAGGCGTTGGGACGGAATTCGTTTCCACTCCGATGGGGGGATCGGAAACTTGGTAAAAACGCCGGCCGCGCCTTGAAGATGTAGTCCCGCGAGCCATAAACTTCGCCGGTCATTTACGGATGACGCAGTGCAGAAAAGAGCGCGCCCAGCGCGCCGGGCACAACCAGTCAACACCGCCAGGTTCAGTTCCGCAGCCGTGCCAACAAGCGGACGGGCACCCCCGGTGCCATGCCGAACCAGCGGGGTCACCGCTGTGCGTTACGACAGGGTGGCGGCGGGCCATGCGGGTCTTCTTGCAAACAAGGGAATCATCGAGAGTGCTAAAGCTTTCAAGCAGCTTGAGGTTTGGCAGGGCCGTCATGTGCCTGGGGATCGTTCCGTTGCTGGCATCGTGCGCGCTGGCGCCGGGCATGCGCTTCGATCCGCAGCGCCCGCTGGATCCGGAGGACCCGCAGTCGGTGCCCAAGGTCACGCAGATCACGCCGGCGCTGGTGCGCACGCTGAAGGCCGCCACGCCGCCGGCGAACGCCGGCGTCGAGGCCTTGTTCGGCGAGCCCGGACCATATACCGTAGGCGTCGGCGACATTCTCTCGATCGTGGTGTGGGACCATCCGGAGCTGGTGTTCCCCACGCAGACCTACTCGATCGGCGCCGCCTACGAGATCCCCAGCTACAGCGGCGCGGCCAACATTCCCGGCTATGTGGTCAGTCCGGCGGGCACCATCCAGTTTCCCTATGCCGGCGTGCTCAAGGTGCTCGGCCAGACCCCGGACCAGATCCGCGGGCAGCTGAGCACCCAGCTCAAGCCGGTGGTGACGATGCCGCAGGTCACGGTGCGCGTGCTGGCGTTTCGCAGCAAGCGTGTCTACCTCGACGGCGAAGTGAAGACGCCGGGCCCGCAGAATATCGACGACGTGCCGATGACGCTGGTCGAGGCGCTCAACCGCGCCGGCGGCATCAACGTGCTGACCGGCGACAACAGCCGCATCCGCATCTCGCGCGAGGGCAAGATCTACTACGTCAGCCTGCCGGCGCTGCTGCAGCAGGGCATCGATCCGGCGCGCATCCTGCTGCGCAACGGCGACATCGTGCGCGTGGAGCAGCGCGAGGACAGCAAGGTCTTCGTGACCGGCGAAGTCGTCAAGCCGACGCCGGTGATGCCGCGCAACGGCCGGCTCACGCTCAGCGAAGCGATCGGTGAGGCCGGCGGCCTGAATCCCAATTCGGCCAACGCCAAGGAACTCTACGTGATCCGCAAGGCCGCCGACGGCGAGGCCGAGGTGTTCCACCTCGACGGCAAGTCGCCGGTCGCCTTCGCCCTGGCCGAGGCCTTCGAGCTGAAGCCGCGCGACGTGGTCTATGTCGATGCCGCGGGCGTGGTGCGCTGGAGCCGCGTGATCAACCAGCTGGTGCCGAGCGGCAACTTCTTCACCTCCACCGCGAACGCAGTCAAATGATCAAGACCGTACTCGTGGTCTGCATCGGCAATATCTGCCGCAGCCCGATGGCACAGGGCCTGCTCGGGCAGGCGCTGCCCGACGGAGAGGTGGTCTCCGCCGGCCTGGGCGCGCTGTCCGGGCATGCGGCGGATCCGCATGCGGTGGACCTGATGAGCCGCCAGGGTGTGGATATTTCCGGGCACCGGGCGCAGCAACTCAATCACGTGCTGATCCGGCGCGCGGACCTGATCCTGGTGATGGACGGCGCGCAGCGGCAGGAGATCCAGCGCCTGCACCCGGCCACCACCGGGCGCGTGTTCCGCCTGGGCGAGCTGGAGAAGTTCGATGTGCCCGATCCCTACCGCCAGCCCCGTGCGGCATTCGAGAGCGCGCTGCAGCTGATCCAGCGCGGCGTGCAGTCCTGGGTGCCGCGCATCCGGGCCCTGGGTTAAACCGATACCGTCCTGCCTGCCATGAACCAGTCCACTTATATTCCCGTCGCGGCGCCGGCCCAGTCGGACGAGATTGCCGTCGTCCGCTACCTGGACGTGCTGGTGGCAAACCGCTGGCTGATCGCGGCCATTGCCTTTGCCATCCTGACGCTAGGGGTTGCCTACGCGTTCCTGGCGCGCCCGGTGTACGAGGCCAATATCCTGGTGCAGGTCGAGGACAGCCAGAACAGTCCCAACGGCCTGCTGGGCGACGTCTCGTCGCTGTTCGACGTCAAGACGCAGGCGACCGCGGAAATCGAGATCCTGCGCTCGCGCATGGTGGTCGGCAAGGCGGTCGACAACCTGCGGCTCTATATCGATGCCAAGCCGAAGTATTTTCCGCTGGTCGGGCCCTGGATCGCCAGCCAGTCGAAGGGGCTGTCCGAACCCGGCCTGTTCGGCATGGGCGGCTATGCCTGGGGCGGGGAATCGATCGAGGTGCCGACCTTCGACGTGCCCGAGGCGCTGCAAGGCGAGAACTTCCTGCTGGTGAGCCTGGGCGATGGCCGCTACCGGCTCGAGCAGAGCAGCCTGGACCAGCCCATCGTCGGCCGCGTCGGCGAAGCGGTCGAGGCCAGCCATGCGGTCGGCGAGATCCGGCTGCTGGTGACGGCGCTGAAGGCCAAGCCGGGCATTGCCTTCAACCTGGTGCGCCAGTCGCGGCTGAAGACGCTGGAGCAGCTGCAGCAGCAGCTGAACATCGCGGAGAAGGGCAAGCAGAGCGGCGTGATCGGGGCCTCGCTGGAAGGCAATGACGCCAGGCTGACGGCGGCGATCCTCAACGAGATCGGCGACGAGTACGTGGCGCAGAACATCAACCGCAAGGCCGCGGAGGCGGAAAAATCGCTGCTGTTCCTCAACAACCTGCTGCCGCAGCTGAAGGGCGAGCTCGAGCGCGCCGAAGTGAAGTACAACGCCATGCGCAACGAGCGCGGCACCTTCAACCTCAGCGAAGAGGGCAAGGCCTTCCTGCAGGAGAGCGTGACCGCCGAAACCTCGCTGCTGGAACTCAAGCAGAAGCGCGCCGAGCTGGTGACCCGCTTTGCCCCCGGCCATCCGTCGATGCAGGCGGTCGACAAGCAGATTGCCGCGCTGGCCGCCAAGGCGGGGGCGGTCGCCGGCCGGGTCAAGACCCTGCCGAACCTGGAGCAGGACACCGTGCGCCTGATGCGCGACGTGCAGGTCAACAATGACCTCTATGTCGGCATGCTGAACAATATGCAGCAGCTCAAGCTGGTGAAGGCCGGCAAGGTCGGCAGCGTGCGCCTGGTCGACACCTCGCCGGTGCCCGAGGAGCCGGTCAAGCCGAAGAAGGCGCTGGTGATCGTGCTGGCGGCGGTGCTTGGCCTGCTGGCCGGGGCGGTGGTGGCCTTTGTCCGCAATGCCCTGTATGGCGGCATCACCGATCCCAAGGACATCGAGGAACACACCGGACTCAGCGTCTATGCGACCGTGCCCCAGTCCGAACACCAGCTCACCATCAGCAAGGACATCCAGGCGCGCAAGCGCGGCCACTACCTGCTGGCCGACCGCTTCCCCAACGAGCCCTCGGTGGAAAGCCTGCGCAGCCTGCGCACGTCGCTGCAGTTCGCGATGCTGGATGCGCCCAACAACCGCGTGCTGCTGACCGGTGCCACCGCCGGCGTGGGCAAGTCCTTCGTCTCGGTCAACCTGGCCGCGTTGATGGCCTCGGGCGGCAAGCGCGTGCTGCTGGTCGACGCCGACATGCGCAAGGGCTACCTGAACCAGTATTTCGGCAAGGATCGCGAGCCGGGTTTGTCCGACGTGCTGGCC
This sequence comes from Cupriavidus sp. SS-3, assembly GCF_035818815.1. Taxonomy (NCBI): domain Bacteria; kingdom Pseudomonadati; phylum Pseudomonadota; class Betaproteobacteria; order Burkholderiales; family Burkholderiaceae; genus Cupriavidus; species Cupriavidus sp. SS-3. The sequence continues at coordinate 55,714 of NZ_JAYLVT010000004.1, read as the reverse complement.
GGCAAGCTGGCGCTGGAAGACGTGATCCACCGCGACGTGGTGCAGGGACTGGACTTCATCGGCACGGGGACGATTCCGCCGAATCCCGCCGAGCTGATGCTGAACGAACGCATGGTCAGGCTGCTCGAGGAGCTCAGCGCGCGCTACGACATGCTGATGGTCGACACCCCGCCGGTGCTGGCCGTCGCCGATGCCGCGATCCTGGCCGAGCGTTGCGGCACGGTGTTCCTGGTCACGCGCTTCGGCAAGAGCTCGATCGGCGAGATCTCGGAGTGCGCCAAGCAGCTGGCGCAGGTCAACGTAAGCGTGAAGGGGGTGATCTTCAACGGCCTCGACCCCAACGCCTTCCGCTATGGCTATGGCTCCAAGTACGGGCGCTATCGCTATGCCTACTACGGCTACTCGCAGAGCGAGAAGGCGTAAGCCATGCAAGCCGCGCGACTGGACCGCGACTGGGTGCTGGCCGAGCGCGGGCTGGCCACGGTGGCGAGCCTGGTGCTGAGCCTGCTCTACCTGGTGATCTATTTCTTCGGCCGCGACGCGCTGCCGGAAAAATGGGTCACCGATTCCAACAAGATGCTGGAATTCCTGGTCAGCGGCTCGACCGACCTCGACGATTCGTTCGCCGCCACCGCCAAGGTGTTCTCGGTGTTCGGCGCGGAATATGTGAATGTCGTCACCGCCACCGTCGGCGTGGCCTATCTGGCGATGGCGTCGAGCCGGGTGGCGAGCCTGCGTGACCTGGCCACGCGCTGGCTGTTCGTGCTGCCCTGCATGCTGCTGAACCTGCTGTCGCCGGGCAAGGAAACCGTGGTGATCGCGATGTCGATCGTGCTGGTCATGGGCGGAATGTCGCGCGGTGTGTCGTTCCGCGCGCTGGTGGTCATGACCATGGTGCTGTACGGTTGCTACGCGCTCTTTATCCGCAATTACTACGCGATGATCCTGGTGCTGGCGCTCGGCATCCGCGCAACGGCGCGGCTGAGCCCGGCATGGAAGGCCATCGTGCTGGCCTGCGTGGTGGGCGCGATCCTGGTGGCGCCGTCCGAGATCCTGTATATCCTGCAGTCGCCGCGGGACATCTCGAACAACTATGCGCTGAGCATCGGCAGCGACAACCGCACCATGATCTGGAACCTGTATCCGCCCACATCCGGTGTCAATTTCATCGTCAACTACCTGTACGCGGCGGTCATGTTCGTGTTGCCGGTGATCAGCTTCCGCGCGCCGGTCGACCTGGCCATGATGCTGATGCATGCGGCAATCCTGCGCGTGGCGCTGCGCGGCTTGTCCGGCACGCCGGCGGCGACCGACGCCGAGCGCAAGCGCCGCTGGTTTGCCACGCTGGTCGTTGCGCATATCCTGGTGCAGTTTATCTTCGAGCCTGACCTGGGCAGCTATGTTCGTCACCTAACCTCGGTCAGCCTGTTCCTCATCCCTTTGCTAACAGCCTTGCCGGCCAAACAAGATGAAGCACGTCGTCATATGCGCGGTGCCATACAGTGACAACCTCGGCGATGCGGTGATCGCCGAAACGCTGGGCCACCTGATCCGCCAGGCCGTGCCGGATTGCCGGGTCAGCTACCTGGACATCGCCGGGCGCACCCGGCTGGGAGAAAACTCGCTGAAGAAGGGCCGCCTGATGCGGATCTTCTCGCGGCTGCCGGGCTGGGCCCGGGTGCCGGTGCTAACCGCCGCCATCTGGCTGAAATACCGGCGGCAATGGCGCACCCGCTGGCAGCAGCAGCTGGCCGATGCCGATATGGTGGTGGTCGGCGGCGGCCAGCTGCTGTGCGACGTGGACCTGAACTTTCCGCTCAAGCTCTACCTGCTGGCCCGGTGCCTCGGCAAGGACGCCAAGGTTGCGCTGGTGTCGGTGGGCGTGGCGGCCGGCTGGTCGCGGCTGGGGCGCTACCTGGTGTCGCGCTTCTTTGCGCTGGCGGCGCCGCAATTCGTCTCGGTGCGCGATGAAAGCTCGCGCCGCAATATCGTCGGCCTTGGCGCGGGCGAGCCGTGCGACGTCGCCATCATTCCCGATCCCGCCATCCTGAGTGCGTCGCTGTATGCGGAGCACGGGCTGGCGAAGCGCTGGGACGTGGGCATCTGCGTCTCGGACGTCGAGTCGCTGCACTACAACGCGGACCTGGTCGCGGTATCGGAGCAGGGCGCGGGGCTGGGCATGTTCGTGGAACTGGTGCACAAGTTGCGGCAGGGCGGGCAGCGCGTGGTGCTGTTCACCAATGGCGCGGAGGAAGACAATCTCGCCGCGGCCACGGTCAGGAGCCGGCTGGGTGCGGAGGTCGCTGACGGCATGGATTACATGCTGCCGAAGTCGCCAGCGGAGCTGGCAGCGATCATCGCGGGCTGCCACAGCATGGTCGGGCACCGGATGCACGCCAACATCATTGCCTTCAGCTTCGGCGTGCCGTCCGTCGGCATTGTCTGGGACACCAAGGTCGCGTCGTTCTTCAAGCTGAGCGGGCGCGGCGATTTCGCGGTGCGGCAGAGCGCCGGCGCCGACGACGTGCTCGAACGGCTGGCCTACGCGCGCTCGCTGGGGGCGGCGCAGTTCAAGCGCTCGGCGCGGCTGGGCCGCGACATCAGGCAGGGGCTGGCGCTGCTGTTCGACCAGAAGCTGGCCGTGCCGGCCGCGCCGGCGCCGCTCCGGGCGGCGCCTTCGCTCGAGGGGGCGCCATGATGCGCCGCATGCTGCCGGCGCTGGGCGCGGTGTTCGAGCAGGCCGCGTATACGGCGGTGCAGTTCGGCATCAACGTGGCGCTGGCCCGCTCGATGGATGTGGCGGGCTATGGGCTGGTGGCGGTGGTGCTGTCGCTGGTGGTGTTCATCAACATCTTCTATGTTTCGTTCCTGCACGAGCCGGCGCTGATCGAGGGGATCAAGCTGCGCGTGCGCTTCTCGGCCGAGGTCGCGGTGCTGACGGTGTTTCCGGTCGCGGCCGGGTCCATCCTGTACCTGTACGGGCATGGCCTGAGCACCTCGGCCTGTGCGGCGGCGGCGGTGCTGTTCGCCAGCTACACCGCGTACTGGGTGCTCAGGACCGTGGGCGCGAAGACGCGCGGCTATGCCGGGCTGCTGATCTGCCACACGCTGATCGGCGGCGGCGTGGCCATGATCGGCCTGGCCTCCGGCACGCAGCCAGCGCCCGCGGCAATGCTGATGCTCGCGGCCGCGATCCTGTTGCCGACCGTGGTCGCGGCCGCCACGCTGCGCCGCCGCGGCCGCCTCGAATTGATCCCGGGCCGGCCGGAGTCGCCGCGCCAGTGGCTGGGGTTCGGTGCCAGCTCGGCCAGCGCGCAGCTGATGAGCTGGCTGGTCGGGCCGGGCCTGGTGGTGCTGCTAGGCTCGCTGGGACACTTTGCCGACTCGGCCAAGTTCCGCATCCTGCTGACGGTGCTGCTGCCGGCCCAGTATGTCCTGATGGCGCTGGGCTACCACCTGATGCCGAGATTCGCGGCGTCGTTCCGGCAGGACGACACGCGGACGCTGGCCAGGAACGCGGCCGGCTTCGTGCTGGGCGGGGTGATGCTGTCCGGCGCGCTGAGCGTGCTGCTGCTGCTGTTTGGCGACCAGCTCGTGGTCATGCTGTTCGGCGCGGCCTATGGGGATCTCGACGTGCGCTTCTTTTCGCTGTTTCCGATCGTGTTTGCGGTGGTGATGTGCCTGCGTACCTTGCTGAAGTCGTTCGGCATGGCGCGGGCGATCTTCCTGGCAGCGGGCATCGGCCTGCTGGCGGGCATCGCGCTGGGCGCCTGGCGTTATCCGCAGCTCGACTATCTCGTAGCGGCGCAGATCATGCTGGTGTCGTTCCTCGTCATCGCGCTGTTCCAGACCGGTGCGCTCGCCATGGGCGTACTGCGCAGGCATGCCGCCGCGTAGCGCCGCATCGCCGCGCCGCGGGGCGCAGACGCGCGCGCTGGCGCTGGTGGCGCTGATCGCGGTCTCGGGCTGGTGGCCCGCCCGGCCTGCGCATGCCGAGAACGGGCAGGCTTCGGGCCGGATTGCGTCGATGCCGGCCTTTGCCGTGCAGGTCGATCCGGCCACGGTGTCGGCGCGCGACTTCGCCGAGATCCGGCGCCTGGGCTTTACCCATGTGCGCTTCGGCGTGCGGCCCGAGGTGGTGCGCGGGCACCTGGCGCCGCAGCGCTACGCGCAGGTCATCGCCCAGGCACGCCAGGCCGGCCTGCAGATGCTGGTTACACTGTATGGCGGGCGGTATATCTGGGGCGACCAGGGCGAGGAGGGTGGCAGCGATGCCAGCGAGGCCAGGTTCGCCGCGTTCGCCAGCCAGTTCATGCAGCGCAACGCGGGGCCGGACCTGTCGTACGAGATCTGGAACGAGCCCGACAACAAGACCTTCCTGCATCCGTCGGTACCCATTTCCCGGCTGATCTCCACCGCCGGCAAGATCTGCGACGCGCTGGCGCAGGCCGGCACGGCGCCGCCCCCCGCCGTTTACCTGTTCGGCCTGGCGCGCATGCCCGGGCCGGCAAATCCGGTGGCGGAACAGTCCTTGTCGCGCCTGCTGACCGATCCGCGCCTGGCCTGCATCAAGGGGCTGAGCGTCCATCCGTACCGCGCCACGCCCGAGACGCTGCTGCGCGACTATCGGCAGCTGGGCGGCCGCATCCGCAATTCGCCGCGTCCGGGCGCGCAGCTGATCGTCAGCGAATGGGGCTATGCCTCGTACCTGCCGGTGCGCAGCGAAGCCACGCAGGCGACGCTGATCGCCAGGCAGGTGCTGGCCGGCGTCATGGCGCAAGCGCCCATGCTCGGCATCTACGCGTGGCGCGACCGCGGCCAGGCGAGATGGGACCGCGAGGCGAACTTCGGTCTGCTCAGAAACGATGGCTCGGAGAAGCCGGTCATCGCCATGCTGCGCGACCTGCTGGGCCTGTTGTCCGGGGCGCAGGACGCGCAATGGCGCCAGCGCCAGGACAGCTTCGTGCTGTCGCTGCGCAAGGACGGCGCGGTGCATCGCATCTATTGGGGGCCGCAAGCCCGGGCGCTGTTGCGCGAGGCGCTGGCGCAGGCGGGGTCGGACGGCTGCAAGGTGAGGGCGCTGGGCACCGCCGCAGGCGCGCGCCCGTGCGCGGCGCTACAGGACGGCACCGTGCTTGCCGACGCGGAGATGCTGCTGGCCAGCTGGCCCGGCGGCACTGCGCCGCCCTGACCAGCGCCGTCGGTGCGGTGCTAGGCAAGCAGCGCGCGTGAGTAGAAGGACTCGAACTTCCTGGCCTGGGTCACGATATTGAACTCGGACTTGGCGCGCGTCACCGCTTGCTCGGACATGGTTTGCCACAGCGTGGCATCGCCGACGATGGCTTCGATCGAACTCGCCATCGAGGCGGCGTCGTCCACCGGCACGATAAAGCCGTTGCTGCCGTCGACGATGATGTCCTTGATTCCGTCGACGTCGGTGCCGACCACCGGGATCGCCAGCGCATTGGCTTCCGCCAGCACGTAGCCGAAGCTCTCGTAGTGCGAGGTCAGCACCACCACCGCGGCATGCGCCAGCAGTTCCAGCAGCTCGGAGCGGCTCATCCACGCGATCGCGGTAATGTCCTTGCCCTCGGTCAGCCCGCGTTCCTGCAGCATGGCATCGAGCGTGGCGCGGTCGTTCTCATAATGGCCGTAGCCAACCAGCATGAACTCGATGTCGGGACGGCCCTGGAACAGCTTTGCCACGTCCAGGAACATGGGGATGTTCTTCTGCGGGCTGATCCGCGCCACCATGATCACGCGCTTGACGCCGGCGCCCAGCTGCCGTTCCACCGGTACGGAGCGGGGCTCGACGGCATTCAGGATGGAATGCGCGCGCTCGCGCGGCAGGCCCACCTCATGGATGGCGCGGTCGCGTTCCGACGGCGAGGTTGCCAGCACCGCGTCGGTCAGCCGGTGCAGGAAGCGCTCAGCCATCAGGAACACGCGCCGCTTGATGCCGCGCAGCCCCAGGTAATAGTAGGCATGCGGGGTGTAGACCACGCGCACGTTCAGGCCGATGCAGGCCAGCCGTCCCACCAGCCCCGCCTTGGAGCTGTGCAGGTGGACGATCTGCGGCGCCACGCGCTTTACCAGCGCGCGCAGGTTCAGTGCCGCCTTCAGGTCGTTGAGCGGATCGAGCTTGCGCGGAATCGGCAGGTAGCTGACGCCGAAATTGCGGGCATCGGCAACCGCCGACACCGAGCATTGCTTCGGCAGCGCGAAGTGGAAGCTGATGCGCTCGTCGTTGATATGGGAGGCCAGCAGGTGCAGGTAGGTCTCGACACCTCCCAGGCACTCTGTGACATGCAGGACTTTGATCATTGGCTTGCGGTTAGATGGCGTCACGGGAAGCGGATGGCTGTGGCTCAGTAGGCGTTGCTGCCCATCCAGCCGCGGAAGGCGGTCCAGAAAATGATGCGCAGGTCGAGCCAGAACGACCAGTTGCGGATATAGAAGATGTCGTGCTCGACCCGCTTGGCCATCTTGTCCAGGGTGTCGGTCTCGCCGCGGTAGCCGTTGATCTGCGCCCACCCGGTGATGCCCGGCTTGACGCGGTGGCGCAGCATGTAGAAGTCGAGCTGCTCCTTGTACATGTTGTTGTGCGCCATCGCATGCGGGCGCGGGCCTACCACGCTCATCTCGCCCTTCAGCACGTTGATGAACTGCGGCAGCTCGTCCAGGCTGGTGCGGCGCAGGAAGGCGCCGATCGGCGTGATGCGGCTGTCGCCCTTGGTGGCCTGCGTGACCACACCGTGCTCGGCATGCACCTTCATGCTGCGGAACTTGTAGACGTGGATGACGCGCCCGTCCAGGCCCAGCCGTTCCTGCTTGAAGAACACCGGCCCGGGCGAGTCGCGCTTGATCAGCACCGCGATCAGCAGGAACAGCGGCGACAGCGCCACCAGCACCAGCGCGGCGAAGGTGCGGTCGAAGAGGGCCTTGATGGTGCCGCGCACGCCAAGCGAAGGCGGCTTGTTCATCTCCACGGCGGGCATGCCGAGGAAGTTGCCGACGTTGTGGTTGAGCAGGTCGAAGTCGAGCACGCTCGGCATCCACTTGATGTCGATGAAGTCATTGCGCAGCGAGAAGGCGATCTCCTGCATCAGCCGGTGCTCGCTCATCGGCAGCGTCAGCCAGATCTCGGCAATGCCGTGCTCGCGCGCGAACGCGGCGATGTCGGCGCTGTCGTTGATGCGGCGGCGTCCTTCCGGCGTGGGCTCGCCTTCGGCGGCATAGATGCCGCTGATCTTGTAGCCGGTGGTGTGGCTGGCGGTGGCGCGGCGGTACATCTCCTGGCCGGTGCGGCCGAAGCCGACGATGACGACGCGCTTGTTGTTGGCGCCGGCAACGCGCAGCAGGTTGAGCACGGCCCGGCTGACCACGCGCAGCGCCACCAGTGCCGCCAGCGCGAACAGGTACCAGTACACCATCCACAGGCGCGACAGCGAGTCGGTCTGGTGCAGCAGGTAGGTCAGCAGCAGGCTCACCAGCCAGACCAGGCTCCAAGCCGACAGCAGCCGCGCGGCGAGCGAGAACAGGCTGCGTCCGCGCCACGACGTGTACACGTCGAAGCCTGGCAGCACGATGAAGGCAATGGCACAGGCAAAGTACTGGATGAACTGGTGGATTGGGGCCTGCGCGGTGTCGAACCGCACTTCACTGGCCAGGATTGCCGCCACCCAGATGGCGCCGGCGTCGAGCAGGCGAGCCATCAGCGCGAGCTGATCGTGGTGCCTGGCAAACATATCGCGATAGATACCCAATTGCTTCTCCCAGAAGCGTTGAGTAATGGGCGCTCATGCGAGTGCCCACGCCCTTGTTGTCTCCTCCGAACTCCCGGTCCGCGCGAAGTGGCGGCCAGGCTCGTCGCATGGCATGCATCTGACCGTGCATGCTCATGGCGTGATCAAGCAGAGTCGTGCGGGACTGCCTTGCGGCAGCGGTTCCATGGTGTGGCGGCGGTCAGCGCATGACCTGCCACGGGCCGCATCGGTGAGGGCCGTCCATGCAACTGCAACGCTCTCGTTCTGCCGGTGCGCTGAAGGCCCCGGCGTGCTCCGTGTTTTCAGGAGCGAATAGTGCGATGCGGCCAAAAGCGTCGGTACCCTTCATCGGAAGGGAAACTCCGGACGCGTGTGAAGCGGCCTCGCGCCGGTGCCTGCAGCGCAAATCGTGGCGGATGTAATCGACTTTCGCGCGTTTTTTCGCGCGCGAAAATGCCGCCATTCGCGCTTGCGCGTTACCCCGCGCAAGGAGGGAAACGACAGGGCAGCGCACCCCTCGCTGCGGGGGTGAGAATAAAAAGCGATGACGAGCGGGTCCGGAACCGCCGCCCTGGTGCGAGGCACCGGCACGGCGGATGCGGTGCAGCGTCCGGGCATCCTTCACTCCACCGCGGTAGAGGAATGAGAAAGAACACAGAGCCACTGACGGTCTTCACGCGCGAACAGCTGGATTCGTATTTCGCGTCGTACGTAGGGATGGAAGGCGGCAATCCAGGCGCTGCGGTCTGGTTCTGCGACAGCTCTCCGCTGCCCGGCGTGGCGCCGCTGGCGGGCCCGCTGGTTCCGCATGCGCGGCCCACCGCCTGGGATGCCGCCTACCGCTACAAGTACCGGCACCACATGGAGCGCTGGCAATCGCACCAGAGGATCGCGCGCATCATGGCCGCCGCGCGCGCCAGGGTGTTCAAGACCACCATGGGCGAGCAGGACTGGAAGCATTACTTCGACCATCACCTGTACGGCCCGCAGGGCGCCGAGTTCAAGCTCAGCCTGTTTCCGCTGCCGGCGCGGGTGACCGAAGAGATCCCGTGGTCGAAGGCGTTCCGCGGCCAGCCGGAACTGTTTCCGCGGCAGCGCTATCTCGACCTGTGCCGCGCAGGCCGGCGCTTTGCCTTTATCGACGGAATTCGCCGGTTGTGGAAGCCGAAGGTGGTGATATGCCTGGGCGAGCGCCATGCCGACGACTTCGCGCAGGCCTTCGGCCTGGCGCAGGCGCACGCCACCGACCACGTGCTGCAGCCCGCCGACCAGCCCAAGACGCTGCGCGTGCTGGAACGCGACGGCACCACGTGGCTGATCTGTCCGCCGCTGGCCGGAGCCGGGGGAATGATGTCCGACGTGCTGCTCGACGCGATGGGGCAGTACCTGTCGCGCTGGCTGCGCCCGGACGATTTCTCCGGACCCGTCATCGGCATGGCGCAGGAGCCGGTGAGCCAGCCATGAACCCTCGCCAGCGAGCGTCATGGACGCCCTCACCATGTTTCGTCGTAGCGATGTATTGATCTCAGGAGAGCAGCGTGCAAACTAAAACCCGGAACATCTTCATGCTTGGCATCATGGCAGGCGCGGCGGCAACGCTCGTGGCTTGCGGCGGCGGCGACGATTCGCCAGCGCCTTCCCAGCCGTCCCAGCCCTCTGCCACGGTAAGCGGCAAGGCGGTGGACTTCTACCTGTCGGGCTCGACCGTGACCTTCCTCGATTGCGAGAACAAGACCGCGGTCACCAATGCCACCGGCGACTTCACCTTCCCGGCAGGCTGCACCAAGAGCGCGCTGAAGCTGACCGGCGGCACCGATGTCGGCACCAACCTGCCGTTCGCCGGCGTGCTGCAGGCCCCGGCGATCGATTACCGGGAGGGCGTGACCCAGGTGGTCTCGCCGCTGACCACGCTGGCGGTGCAGCTGGGCGCAGGCCAGGTCGCGCCGCTGGCGACGGGACTGGGCCTGGCAGGCAAGGACCTGGCCACGCTTGACCCGATGCAGGATGCGCAGGCGCTGCGCGCGGCGGTCGTGGTGCAGCAACTGGTCGACCACGTCTCCAAGACCCTGACCGGCCTGGGCGCGGGCGGCACGCTGACGCCGGCGGATTCGGCCGCGGCGGCGTCGAAGGCAGTTGCCACTGCGGTGGCGAGCGCGCAGGGCACGGCGGACCTGAGCAGCGGTGCGCTGGTGGCGGGCGTGGTGTCCAGCGCCGTGCAGAACGCGCAAGCGGGGCTGCCCACCAGCCTGCAGTCGAACATCGGCGCCGTGGCCACCAATGTGGCCGCACTGGCCGCGCCGGTGATCGCCAGCGAAGTGGATAGCGTCAGCACCGCGCTGGAAGCGATCGACGTCAGCAGCAGCCCCACCGAAACGCTGTCGGCCCTGATCGAGGGCGGTTCGATCAACATCGTCACGCAGAGCGCCCAGACGGCCACGACCACGGCGCTGGTGCAGGCGGTGCCGGCTGGCGCACTGGCCAACGCGGCAAACGCGGCGGGGCTGGCACAGCTCGGCGACGCGGTATCGAGCGGCAGTGCCGCACAGATCCAGCAGGTCGCCGCGAATCTCGGCGGCGTGGTCGACGCCGGCGCCATCAACAGCGTGGCCGATGCGGTCCGGCTGAAGAACTCGCTGGTGCTGTCGAACCTGACCATCAACGGTGTGACGCAGCCGATCACCGACACCATCACCGCCACCGGCGGCTCGCTTAATGCGATCCAGGTCGGCGTGGCGCAGAATGGCGACGCCTTCAACGGCGGGCCGACGCAGGTGCGCGCCGGGCTGAGCTACACCTACAACGGCAACCAGGTCGATGTCATCATCGAGAACGTGACGCTGACCTTCAACGGCTCGCAACTGGTCGACGCAGTGGTGCCGGCCAACACCGCGTATTCGTTCCGTGTCAGCGGCAACCTGTCGGTCGCCGCAAGCCTGACCAACGCTGCTGCCGACAGCCTGTTCTCCAGCGCCAACGGCGGCTCGCTCAACCTGCCGTTCACCACCTTCCTCGGCAAGCTGCGCTCTTCCGGCGCGCTCAGCCAGGCGCAGGTCGACGCGCTCACCCCCAGGGCGACCAGCACCTTCCCGGTGACTTTCGCCACCACCACCGGCCGCCCCGGCCGGGACGTGCGCGTGGGCATGCTGGTCAACAACGACGTCGCCTTCGCCAAGACGGCGCTGGTCAAGACCGACGCCGAGATGGTGGTCGGCGACGGCCTCAAGACCACGGTCACGCTCAACCCGTGACCGGCGCGTAGCGCCGCAGCAAAGGCCTTCCGCCCGCACGGGGAAGGCCAGGCTCCCGGTCATCCGGACGCGCGGTGCGTGTGGCATGCGTCGCGCCCACGATGACCGGGTCATGTTGTGTCTGCGCCGGCCGCTTCCGCGGAACGCGCCGCGCATGAGGCTCGCCCAGTGGCCTCGGAGTTTCCTATGCAGCTGCTTCGAAAGCGCCGGCTGGACCAGGCCTGCGCCCTGATGCTGGGGCTGGGTGCCGTCGGTACCGCCAGCGCCGCCCCGGACGATGTGTTCATGCAAGCCGAGCCAGCCACCGGCGAGTTCAGCTCGGTGCGGGTGGAGGCCAGCTACGACATGGTCAACCGCAGCGTCGATGTGTTCAACCTGCGCGGGCGCCAGGGCCCGGTGTCGGACAACGCGGGCGACTACCGCGGCGGCAAGCTGATGCTGGGCTACAAGTTCTCGCCGCACTGGTCGGGATCGGCCACCTACTGGCGCCGCGGCATCGAGTACGGGCAGGACCGCAACCACATCGATACCTGGATGGTGGCGATGCACTATGACCCGCTGGCCGAGGCCGGCGCGCGCGATCGCATCATGCTGCGTTTCTCGCTGTGGGGCGACCACGCCGGCAGCCTGAACCGCTCGTCGCCGGTGATGGTGCGCAACACCACGTTCAACAGCCTCACCGTGAACAACGCCAATGATGTCCAGGCCCAGGCCGACGTGATCTTCTCCGGCGAGCTGAGCGAGCGCAACCAGCTCACCGGCTTTGTCGGGCTTGGCATCAGCCGCGTCACGGTCGGCAGCCTCAATACCCGGCTGCAGCGCGGCAACTGCAATTTCAATGTTGCCATCGGCTCGGACAATCTCGCCAACGGCCAGCTGGCGGCGCCCTGCAACGTGGGCAACGTCACGCTGCAGTCGGCCTCGTTCTCCGTCAACGCCAGCCAGTTCGGGCTGGATTTCAACGACGATTTCAACTACACCGCCGGCTACCTGAACCTGGGCGCATCCTGGCGCTGGAAATACGACCGCTTCGCGGCGCGCCTGGGCTACCAGTTCCAGTACCTGCTGCGCAGCAATGTCGACAGCCGCGCCGAGACCTATGGCAACGCGCCGATCAAGTCCAACCATACGCTGGGGCTTGAACTGTCGTACGGGGTGGCCAAGAACGTGGAGGTGTTCCTGCGCGGGCAGGCCTCCCTGTACAACTTCGTCGGCACCATCCCGTTCCTCTACAACGCGACCACTGCCGGCAAGCTGGACCGCTACTACGGTTACGGCTCGATCGGCATCCGGTTTTCCGGGTTCTGACCCGCACCCGGGCGGCACCGCCCGGTTCCGTTAATCCGTCAGCTGTTTTTTATCCCCTCCGTCGAGGGGATGGAAAATCGCACCCAAAATATATTGCGCCGCAGCAGATCGCTTATTTCAGACCTTAGAAGATTGAAATTCCTATATCCAGGGTCATTGGATAAAATCATCTCAATCGAGAAAGGGCCATAGAGTCCAATATCAGTCGAGCCGGCACCGGCATGGTGCGTTTGGTGAGCGGCGGGTGGTTTATCCGGTGCGCAACACCTCGGCCAGGTTTGAAACATTTGTAATTTTTTGTATTTTCTGGGGGAAGTAAAATAATGAATATGCTTCGGCCTGTTTAAATCCGCACGGACGTAATGCGTCTAGTCGGGGGCCAGCAGTGGCTCCCGAGATTCCCGCCACCGGACCGCCTGCCACGGCGGCCGCGCGCCGGGACACGCCTGTTCCCATCACGCAAGCGGGCAGTTCAGGACATTATAAAAACCGATGGATGCATGCCGCTCGGGGGAGGGGCATCGCGCGTCCGTCTATTTCCCAGCCTAAAAAGAATTTGCTTATGACCACGGCAGTACGTACGCCCGTCGCGGCGGCGGCATGTTGCGGCATTAAATATTGGGGGTCCCACTAAGCAGCAAGGGATAACATGCAGCATTCACGGATGTTCACGCGTCAGGAACTGGACCGGTATTTTGCCTCCTACGTCGGAATGGAGGGCGGCAATCCAAGGGCTGCGGTCTGGATATGCGACCGAAGCCCGGCGTGGTCGGAGCCTATCGTCGCGCCGCTTAATCCGCAGCTGGCACCACCGGCCTGGGACGCCGTGTACCGCCAACAACATCGACAAGACATGGCCAGGTGGTTCGGCCACCAGTGCGTGGCGCGCATCATGGCCGCCGCGCGGGCCGAGGCGCTTGGGGTGCGGCTCGGCGACAACGACTGGGAACATTACTACTGGAGCCATCTCTACTCGCCGGCCGGCGCAGAATTCAGGCTGAGCCTGTTTCCGCTGCCTGCCCATGTCGACGGCAGAACCACGTGGTCCAAGGCGTTCCGCGGCCAGCCGGAACTGATTCCGCAGAAGCGCTATGTCACGTTGTGCCGGCAGGGTGAACGCTTCCGCTTCATCGCCAGGACCTGCGAGCGCTGGCGGCCGAAGGTGGTCATCTGCCTGAGCCACCGCCATACCGACGAATACCTCGAAGCGTTCTCGCTGGAGGGCATCGCGGGCGAAGAGCATGCGCTGCGGCCGGCGGACCAGGCCAGGCGGCTGCACCTGTTCACCCGCGGCGAAACGACGTGGATCATCTGTCCGGCCATCGGCGGCAGCGCCGGCATGACCTCGCAGGTCCAGCTCGATGCGTTCGGCAAGTTCATCGGCGCGCGCCTGGCAGCAAGCGACTTCAAGCACTGTCTCGAACTGGAGGCGCAGCAGGCACCGGCCCGGCCGGAGCGCCAGCCGGAGCGGTATGCCGTGCTGCCTGTCGAGGTCGCCGGTCACGATCTGGGGCATCGCATCCGCCCGGGCCTTGGCTGGAGCGAACCCGCCACGACGGGGAAGTTCGAGAGCTACGCCTAGCGCTGCCCGGCAGCGGCCGGCGCTTTGTATCGCCGCTGGATAGCGCCCGTTGGGCATCGCCTTTTTGTATCGCCGTACAGGACCTTCCCGGTCCGGATACACGGCGATACACAAGGCCCCGGTTTCAGACACATGCCGCTTGCGTCGGCCTCCTAGACTTGCGTCCGGACTCACACCACGCATACAGGAGAACAACATGTCGAACGCCATCAACCTGCCCCGTCGGGGCTTTCTGGGTGCTGCCGCGGTGACGCTGGCGGCCGGTTCGCTGGGCCTGCCGCGCGCGGCGCGCGCACAGGCCGGCGTGTCGAGGGCCGGCGCCTTGCCCGCCATCACGCCGGGCACGCATACGCGCTTTGCTTCGATCCGGCAGGTCGACGCCGGCGTGCTCAACGTCGGCTACGCCGAGGCCGGCCCGGCCGACGGGCCGGTGGCCCTGCTGCTGCACGGCTGGCCCTATGACATCCACAGTTTCGCGGACGTGGCACCGCTGCTGGCGGCGCGCGGCTATCGGGTGATCGTGCCTTACCTGCGCGGCTATGGCTCGACCACCTTCCTGTCGGCCGACACCCTGCGCAACGGCCAGCCTTCTGCGATCGCCACCGACATGATCGCGCTGATGGATGCGCTCAAGATCCAGAACGCCGTGGTGGCGGGCTTCGACTGGGGCGCGCGTACCGCCGACATCATGGCCGCGCTGTGGCCGCAGCGGGTGCGGGCACTGGTGTCGGTCAGCGGCTACCTGATCGGCAGCCAGGCCGCCGGCCGGCAGCCGCTGGCACCGGAAGCCGAGTTGCAGTGGTGGTACCAGTTCTATTTCGCCACCGATCGCGGACAGGCTGGCTACCGGCAATACACCCACCAGTTCGCCAAACTGATCTGGAAACTGGCGTCGCCGAAGTGGGACTTCGATGACGCCACCTTCGCGCGCAGCGCCGCGGCGCTCGACAACCCCGACCACGTCGCCATCACCATCCACAATTACCGCTGGCGCCAGGGCCTGGCCGCCGGCGAGGCCCGGTTCGACGCGATCGAGCAGCGGCTGGCCACGGCGCCTGCCATCGGCGTACCCACCATCACCATCGAGGGCGATGCCAACGGCGCGCCGCATCCGAAGCCGAGCGCCTATGCCGGCAAGTTCACCGGCTGGTACGAGCACCGGACCCTGAACGGCGGGGTGGGCCACAATCCGCCGCAGGAAGCGCCCACGGCGTTCGCGCAGGCGGTGATCCACGTCGACCGGCAGGCGCCAGGGCGTGGCTTGCGCGGCGCGGCGTGACCGCTGGCGCGAGTCCAAACGCAACGGTGCAAAAGCTTTCAAAACGGGGCTTTCAATTCGGCGCGATGATGTTGTAGAATTCGCGCTTCGCCGAAAACGCGATATGTTCCCCGATAGCTCAGTCGGTAGAGCGACGGACTGTTAATCCGCAGGTCCCTGGTTCGAGCCCAGGTCGGGGAGCCAAAGTACGCGGGAGTAGCTCAGTTGGTAGAGCGCAACCTTGCCAAGGTTGAGGTCGCGAGTTCGAGACTCGTCTCCCGCTCCAGATGATTCCGCGTGGTCCCACGCCGGAATACCCGCCCATGTGGCTCAGTGGTAGAGCACTCCCTTGGTAAGGGAGAGGTCGGCAGTTCGATCCTGCCCATGGGCACCACTTCCTTCCGGTTTCGTTCCCGATGCCTGCGCTGGCGTCCGCCCGCGCTCACAGGTCCGTCTCGGCCCGCGCCGACAGCTTGCGGTTGTGCCGGCGCATGCCGTCGAAGATCGCGTCGGCCACATCCAGCGGAAAGTCCGCCGGCAATGCGGAGGCCACTGTGTCGATGACCTGCGCGGTCTGCCCGGTCACGTGGTCCAGGATGGCCTCCACCTCGGCCGGAGAAAAGCCGATGCGCTGTCCCTGTGCAAACCAGTGGCGCGCGCGGATCTCATGGATGGCGTAGTGGGTATTCCGGCCATGCAGCGCCATCGCCAGCCGCGCCTTCTGCGGCGCCAGCTGGTTGCGGCCGCGGCCGATCACCGGGTGCGCCGACAGCACGTCGTACAGCGGCGTCGCCTCATACTGGCTGCCCGGCAGGTGGCTGATGCTGAAGTTCTTGGCATGGCCGTCGGTTGCGGCCAGCAGCCAGAACACCACCTGCGCCATGAAGAAATGCCGGCGGTCGGCGGCCGCAGCGCGCGAGCCGGACAGGATCTCGGCAATCTGCCGGATGCCGGGTCCGCCGTCGGACTCGTATTTCTGCAAGGCCGAGGTCCCGGTGGCCTGGCACATGTCTTCCTGCGGCAGGCGCAGCAGCCAGGTGCCGCGACTCGACGGCCTGCGGTCGAAGCGTTCGACCACCAGCGCCTTGGTGCCGGCAAAGCGGGCGATCTCGCACTGCGCCACCGGCAGGCCATAAGCAGCCACGATCTGCGCGCACAGCCATTCGTTTTCGACCGAGGTGCGCATGTCGGCGCGCATATTGCCCACCAGTCCGAGCGGCAGCTTGAAGATGTGCGTGGTCGGCGTGCTGCCCTGGGGCAGCTGCCATTGTCCGCGCCAGCGCAGCAGCGCGGTCTTCTCCTGCGCGCCGGCGATCGACAGCCGCAGGTCGTCGATGGGCTCGCGATGGCCGAGCACGGGCGCCGACGTGGTTTCGTGCAGTAGCGTCGCGATCTCGTCTTCCGTGAGCGCGCGGCCGCTGACCGTCTGCAGTGCCTCGGGCGCTTCGCCGGGCGGCAGCATCTGGATGGCGCCGACGCAGTCGCGCCCCACCTTGTCCAGCAGCGCGAAGGCGTCGGTGCCGCCGGCCCGGTAGCGCGCCGCGATGCGGCGCCGGATGACATCGCTGTCGGGCAGCAGGTTGTCGAAATAGTTGGCCACCGCGGGGCCGCGGTGCGGCTGGTTGCCAGGTGTGAACGGCAGCGACAGCGACAGCGGGCGTCCTTGCGGGTCGGCGATCCAGTCTTCGCGATAGGCCAGCCGGTCACCACCGGTCCCGGTTTCCCAATGGCCGACCGGGATGCCGTTCATCCACAGGTCGAGGCGGTTGCCTTGCCGCGCGCGCGCCATGGTCACCAGTCCTCGCGCGCGCGCCGGCCAGTCGCGGGGCGGGGCGGCTGCTCGGTCTTGTTTGCCGGCGCCCTGGGCTTGGCCTGGGCTCGGACTGGTGCGGGCTGCGCGGTGGCGCCGGCGTCCGCCTGCGACAGCACGAGTTCGACGCCGAGCACGCGCAGCACCCGCAGCAGGCGTTCGACGCTGACGGCGGCGGGGTTGGCTTCCAGTTCGGCATAGGTCTGCTGCGTGACCCCGAGGTGCTCTGCCATCACGGCCTGGGTCATGCCGCGCGACTTGCGGAAGCCCTGAAGAATCGGACGCAACTGGTGGACGGTCTTGATGGCGTAGGGCATGGCGCGGTCCCGGAGCCGGCCGGCGGCCGGACAGATACAGGATATTGCCTGTTTCCTGTATTTACAAGCTTTGACCTGTTATTTTTGAAAACAGGCTATTACCTGTATTAGTGGATTACCGGGCAAAACCTGTGAGAGGTCCGGGCGCAGCCAAGCGGCCGCGGTGGCGCAAACGCCCCGCATACCAGTCATGTCAGCGCTGGGGCAGGCGGCGTGAGCGTTGCCTGCGCGCTCGCAGCGCCAGGCCGGCCGCGACCGCCACCACTGCGAGGACACCGACGGCGACAAGGAAGTGCAGGGGCTGGTCGATGGCAAGGCTTTCGCCCGCGACCACGATGCCGAACGCATAGCCGGCTTCGGCGAGGGCCATGGCCGCGAGGAAATTCAGGAAGGGGTAGCGCATGGTGCCGAACAGGTAGCCGGGGATCTCAGAAGGCACCGCGATGCAGAACAGCAGCACCGCCCAGAACTTCATCCGCTTCGACACATAGCCCCGGTATTTCTCCAGCTTGTCCGCGTAGCCGATACGGGCGAGCAGCGGACCGGCCAGGCGGCCGATGCCGAAGGCCGCGCACGCGCCCACCAGCCAGCCGCCCCACAGCAGCAGCACCGTCAGCGGCTTGCCCCATACTTCGCTCGCCACCGGCACCAGCACTACGCTCGAGGCAAAGGCCAGCATCGCCGAAACGGCCGAGAACACGAAGAACACCAGCGCCCCCGCGACGGGGTGCTGTGCCATGATCTCGCGCGCCCAGCCAACCGCCTGTTCGACCAGTTCCTTGAACGCGGGCGACATCGCGACCGCGACCACCAGCACGGCCAAGGTGCCGACTGCCAGCCAGAACCAGAGCGCGTGCCGGAGGGTGTGCCGCTTCCCAGACAATGTGGCAGACAATTTGCTCAGCATATGAAAATTTAGAACGCGGGGCCGGGGGCAAAGTTTCGGCACCGGAGCAGTCGCCGGGTGGCCGCGACAGGCCGGGCGGGTTGCGGCGCACTCGCGTGGCGCCGCCGCATGTCGCCTCCGCGTGCGGCACGCTACAATCCGACGGTCTGGCATTTTCATCATTCTTGTCGTTACCCTTCTTGTCGTTACCCTTGTGCCGCCGCAGGCGAAAGGCAAGCATGCGCCCCTCACCGACCGCCCTGACGTCAGAGGACAAGAAGCTGCAGGCATTCCGGGATGAAGTGATCTCCCTGTACGAGCACGAATCCGACCTGCGCGCGCTGCCGGAAGTGCTGTTCCCCAGCGTGGCCAGGCTTACCGACGGCGACGTCGTCGCCTATGCCGAATTCCACCATCGCAGCCAGGAGTTCCGCGCGCTGGTCTCGATGGACGACGACCCCGGCGCGCGGGCGCGCGGCATGCAGGCCTTCG
Source organism: Cupriavidus sp. SS-3 (assembly GCF_035818815.1). Taxonomy (NCBI): domain Bacteria; kingdom Pseudomonadati; phylum Pseudomonadota; class Betaproteobacteria; order Burkholderiales; family Burkholderiaceae; genus Cupriavidus; species Cupriavidus sp. SS-3. The sequence continues at coordinate 37,047 of NZ_JAYLVT010000004.1, read as the reverse complement.
CCAGGCACCGCCACACCCATCCGTTCTGGCAGTACGACCCCGCGTTCTATGGCGAACGCGCCTTGCGCGAATCGGATTTCTTCAGCGATGACGAATTCATGGCGCTGCCGATGGCGCGGGAAGCCTTGCTGCCGTCGAATGCGCGGCGGCTGCTGGCGATCGTGTTCGAGCACGAGGGCTATGTGGTCACCGTGGTGAGCCTTCGCGTCAGCGGCAGCCCGCCGTTCAGCGACGGCGACCGCGACCGCCTGCAGGCGCTGCGCCCGCATTTGCTGCGCTGCTATCGCCAGGCGCAGCAGCGCACCGTCGCCAGGCTGGGGCCGGCCGAACGCCTGCGGCTGGCATTTCCGACCCTGACGCCGCGCCAGCTCGAGGTGTGCGGATGGCTGGCGCAAGGCAAGTCGAACGAGGACATCGCGACCATCCTCGGCGTCAGCGTCGACACCGTGAAGGTGCATGCGCGCGTGATCTACGACAAGGTCGGCGCGGGCGGGCGGCACGGCGTAGTGGCGATCGCCCACACCGTCCCGCCGTTTTCGCAATGGCCGCCGCTGTGGACCTTGCAGGCGGCCGCCCCCGCGCAAGGGACGGCCGCCTGAGCGTGGCGCTGGCTGGCCGGAACGCTACAACCTGAGCGACGGCCGCGCCGCGCTCGCCTTGCCGGCCAGCGGGCTGGTCCCGGTCTTCAGCGTGCGCTGGCTTTGCGGCGGATAGACCGTGGCGGTGATCTCAGGCAGCGGGTCCTGCACGCTGGCGCCGACCGTGTTCATGTTGTTGACCACCTGGAACGTGGTGAGGGTCGGCACGGCTTGCCACCAGACTCCGGTCGTGGTCACGTCGGGCTTGTCGATGTCGAACCGCTTGGCGATGGTGGTGGCTTCGGTGATCGACAATTCCTCGGTGAACGACACCGAATAGGACAGCGTCAGGTTGATCTTGGCGCTGAACACGCCGATATCGAAACCCGACTCCAGCCCCAGGCTGACGCCAAGGGTTTGGGTTTCGCTGTCGGTGATGCTGACGCCGGTGGTCACGTCGACCTCGTAGCCGGTGTCCAGGCCGGGCTGTCCGGTCAGCTCCACCAGCTGCTGCCACACCTGGCTGATGCCGAGGATGGTGTAGGTGCTGCTGTCGGTGCCCGGTACCAGCATGGCGAACGGCGTGCTGGCAGTGACGGTGCCCGGCATTTGCTCGCCGACGTAGGTTGGCGCGGGCGGCTGGTCCGGCGCGCCGTAGGGCGTCGCCGGCGGCGTGTCGAGCGTCACGGTGCTGGCGCCGCCGATGAACACCGGGCCGCTCGGTCCCCAGTTGCTGATAGCGCCCGACGGCTGCAGCGCAAAGCCCTGGGTGGCGGTCTGGTCGGCGCCGTTGGTCAGCAGCACCGACTGCACCATGCCGCAGAACGGATACGAGTAGCTGTCCCAGAACGCGCCCACATAGCTGGTGCCGTCGGCCACCGGTGGCTGCAGCGGATTGCCGGACACCGGCACCGATTGCACCTGCACCCCGTTGACCAGTCCCACCAGGCTCTGGCCCTGGGTCCAGATCATTTCCACCAGGCTCCACTGGTCGGTCGGGATCTGCCCGGCCTGGAAGGTGTAGCGGTTGCCGGCGTTGTCCCATACCTCCGGATAGAGCATCGGCACGTCGCCATCGCCGGTGCCGACGCCCAGGATCAGCGATTGGCTGAGCGAAAATACTTTCTGGTCGGCGGGCAGTCCCGCGCTGTCCACGTAGATCCAGGCCAGCACGTGCACGGTGCTTGCCTCCAGGATGATGGCTGGGGCGCCGGCATTGAACTGCACGGCGCCGGGCGATGAGAAATCGAATGCACTGACGGTTGGAGCGTTCATGGTGTTACCCCTCGGATCTCGAATCGGTCATCAAGCAACGGGAACGGCATTCACCCCCGCAACAATGTGCCGCCTTATTGATCGGGATGCGGAACGGAAGCGCGGCTGGCGGCTGAGTAGTTGCTGTGGCCCGCGCTCCGTGCAGCGATGTCGCTGTGCGTTGCGCGTTGCGCCGGACATGGATGCTGCTGGGGCAATATAGGATCGCGCCATGCCGCTCGCCATTACTCATCGGGATTAGGGCGAGCGGGCAGGGCGGGCAGGCAGGGCGGGATGAGGGTCGCTGGCAGTAAGCGGCGTTTGACTCAGGCCTGCGCGGGCCCTTCGGCAACGGAGCGTGGACCGTCCCAGACCATCCGTCGATAGATGCCGTTGTCCTGCACCGTCCGGAAACCGAGCCGCCGGTACAGCGCCTGCGCGCGGTTGTGCCGTTCCACATGCAGGTCGACGGTCTTGCCCACGCTGCCGGCCAGCGCCTGCACCGCCGCCAGCACGCTGCCGCCGATGCCCTGGTTCTGGTGTTCGGGCAGCAAGGACAGGTCGATCACGCGCAACGCGCGGGCGTTGTGCTGCAGATAGAGGCGCCCGATGGTCTCGCCGTGACGCAGCATCAGCAGGAACTCGGCATCCGGGTAGGCCCGGTAGGCGCGCTGCTGGGCGCTGAACTGCATGGCAAGGAAGCCAGCGCGCTGCGTCTCGCTCCACCCGGTGCGGTGCATTTCCGCATCCCGGGTGCTGGCGTACAGGCGTGCCAGGAAGGCGTCGTCGGTCGCGGTGACCGGCCGCAGCGCGATGCCGGGCACGGCGATGGCGTTCATCGGCGGCCTACGGACGCGGCGGATAGGCGCCGGTCAGCGCGATGCAGTACATCAGCGCGGTGCAGGGCTGCATGTTTTCGTGCGGCTGGCTGGCGCCGGCCGTGCCCACGGCCTGCGGCGACAACGTGGTCATGACCGGTGCCGGCGAGGCGTTGACGGGGATGCAGCCCTGGTTGTTGGGCAGCATGAAGCGGGCGGGCAGCCTGGCGCTGGCCTCGGTGGACACCGCGCGCGCGGTATCGCCGTAAACCGCGTGGTTGTGCGCGGGCATTTCCGCCGCGGTGAGCGTGACCGTGGCCGCGCCCTGCGGATTGCCCGGCTGGTTGTCGAGCGGCCCGGTCACCGCGCGGCCGCGCAGGTCGGGCAGGGCGAAGTTGGTGGTGCCGTTGCCGCCGTACTGGGTGCCGAGCAGCGAGAACAGCGCCGTGTTCTGCTGGATCGCCAGCAGCTGGCCGTCGCACGCGGCCCAGCCGGCCGGCGGGTAGGCGCAGCCGAAGATGCGGATTTCTCCCAGGTACTGGTCTGACATATGGCCTCCGTGGTCCAGGTTGGCTTGCGCCCGGTGCTCAGCTTTGCGACGGATAGATGCCATCCGTGGCGATGATGTAGTTCAGCGACAGCGTCGGCATCTGGTTGCTGTGCGGCTGCGTGCCGCCGCTCATGCCGAGCGTGCCGGCTGCAAAGGCGTTCTTGCCGGGCGGGTTGGCGGTGCCGGCGTCGTAGAACGCGTTGGGCGACGGCGTGGTGCCGGGCAGTACGCCCGGTCCCGGCGTCACCGTCGAGGCCATGGTGTTGGTCGCCTGGATCGGATGGGTGTGCCCGGGGATCTGGCCCGGCAGCAGCGTTATGTTCGGGCTGCCGAAGGCCTGGCCGATGGTGCGTTCGCTCAGTCCCGGACCCGCGCCCTGGCCCAGCGGCAGGTTGCCGCGCAGATCCGGCAGCCTGAAGGTGGTGGTGCCGTCGCCGCCGTAGATAGTGCCCAGCAGCGAGAACAGCATCTCGTACTGGGCAATGCTGAGCGTCTGGCCAGCGCAGAATTGCCATCCCGCCGGTGCAAAGTTGCCGGCAAACATGCGGATCTCACCCACGAAAGGTTGCGCCATGATGTCTCCTCAACCCCGGCTCGGGTAGATGCCGGCCAGCGAAATGATGTAGTTCAGCACCAGCGACGGCTGCATGTTGTCGTGCGGTTGCCCGCCGCCGGTGCTGCCGCAGGCTTCGTCCAGCCATGGCGTGAGCGAGTCGGGCGTGCCGTACAGCAGCTCACCGGGGCCGGAGATCGACGGATCGTTGGGGTTGTACAGGTTGCTGGCCGCCAGCACGCGGTCTTGCGACACGCCGACGTTCAGCGCCGTCGCCGGGCTGGAAGAGACGTTGAACGGATGGGTATGGGCTGGCACCTGCGCGGTGGTCAGCGTGACCGCCTCGACCCCGGCCATCCGGCCCTGTGCGATGCCGTCGGGATCGCGGTGCAGCGGCGTGCGGCCGCGCAGGTCGGGCAAGGCGAAATTGGTGGTGCCGTTGCCGCCGTATTGCGTGCCGAGCAGGCTGAACAGCGCCTGGTTCTGCGCGATGGACAACAAGGCGCCGTCGCACAGCGCCCAGCCCTTCGGCGCAAACGCGAACGCGCACAGCCGGATTTCCCCCAGATACTGGTCCAAGATCTGCCTCCCCGGTTGAACAACACCCAAAAGACGCGGCGCCTGCCTGCCAACGGCGTCGCGCCAACATCGATTTAATTAAATTTGATATCTGATATCAAATTTGATCAATTACGTATTGATCGATTTGACGTATTTTCTGCACCGGGCCGCATCACTACTGCGGCCCGTTCCGCAGCCCATCCCGCGCGATTCACGGACAGACCGAAGTGTTGGCGATGCCAGCGGAAAGTCAACAAAAATAACAACGCCGTCCCGAGCCGCGCCCGGCCAAGCCTCGGCGCGCCGCGCTCGACGACGGCAATGGCAACCCGCCGCAAGCCGCGGGTGTCGGGAGAAATCGGGTGTCAAGACAAGCCAGGGGTTGCGCCGGCGCTGAGCGTGCCGGGCGGACGGCGGGGGCCGTCGCACGTGTGCATCGCAGTTGGCAGGGCTGGCGTTGCCGGCTGTGGTCGCTACTGGTGGCGCTGTGGCTGGGTTTGCTGCTGGGGTCTCCCGCGCCGGCCTTTGCGGTCTCGTGCACGCTGAACATCGCCGCCACGTCCAACCAGCAAAGGGTCTATGCCTTCACCGTGGCGGACTACTCCGCCTGCGATCCGAACCAGTTCGGCATTGCCTACGACGCGTTCGGCAACGGCAACTTCGGCGCATCGACGCAGGCCACGCCCACTGTGCAGGGCGGCACGCTGTACGTCTACAACGGCAACCTGCCGAACGGCCAGAACGAAAACGGCTTTGTCTACACGCCGCCCGCCGGTTTCGTCGGCACCGACACCGCAGTCTTCTATACCAGCGACAACGGCGCGACCTGGTCGCCCGCCGGCACGGTGCACTTCAATGTCGTGGCCGGCCCGCCGACCGTGACCGCGGTTACGCCTTCGTCCGGCCCGGCCAGCGGCGGCACCGCCGTGACCGTTACCGGCACCAACTTTGTCGGCGTGACCGCGGTCAGGTTCGGCGCCGCGGCCGCATCGTTCGTGGTCAACAGCGCCACCTCGCTGAGCGCCACGGCGCCCCTTGGCACGGCCGGCACCGTCGACGTGACCGTGACCACGGCCGCCGGCACCAGCGCCATCAGCGCCGCCGACCGGTTCACCTATGTCTCGGCGCCCCCGGTGGCCAACAACGTCAGCGCCACGGTGGCGTATGGCAGCGCCGGCAACCCCATCACGCTGAACCTTACCGGCGGCGCGGCCGCCAGCGTCGGCGTGGTGTCGCCGCCCGCCCACGGCACGGCGATCGCCACCGGTACCTCGATCACCTATACGCCCACCGCGTCCTACGCGGGACCGGACAGTTTCATCTATACGGCCACCAATGCGTCCGGGACCTCGGCGCCCGCTACCGTGACCATCACCGTGGCGAGCCCGACGCTGATCTACACGCCGTCATCGCCGCCTCCAGGCTCGGTGGGAGGCGCCTACAGCCAGTCGCTGGCGGGGGCCACCGGTGGCACCGGGCCGTACACCTATGCATTGGCCTCGGGCGCGTTGCCGCCCGGCATGGCGCTGTCGAGTGCGGGTGTGCTTGCGGGGACGCCCATCGCGGGCGGCACCTTCAACTTCACGGTGCGGGCCACGGACAGCAGCACGGGGACGGGGCCTTTCAGCGTCACCAGCGGCACGCTGTCGATGGTGGTGGGCGGCGCGGCGATGAGCCTGTCGCCGGCGCCGGGGCCGCTTGGCGCGGCGGCGGGCACGCCGTTCAGCCAGGCCTTCGTCGCGAGCGGCGGTACCGCACCCTATACCTACGCGATCACGGTCAATAGCGGCACCATGCCGGCAGGGATCGCGTTCAACACCGCGACGGGCGTGTTGTCGGGTACGCCGGCCACGGCGGGGACCGTGTCGTTCACGATCCAGGCAAACGACAGCAGCGGCGGGACGGGGCCCTACAGCGTGGCCGGCGCCTATGCGCTGACCATCGCGGCGCCGACGGTCACGCTGACGCCGGCCACGCTGGCCAATCCCGCGCTGGGCATCGTGTATAGCCAGAGCGTGAGCGCGAGCGGCGGCACCGCGCCCTACACGTACAGCGTGGTCGCGGGCGCCTTGCCGCCCGGGCTGACGCTCAATGGCAGTACCGGCGCCATTGCCGGCACCACGGTGGCCGGGGGCAACTACAACTTCGCGATCCGCGCGACCGACAGCCTGGGCTTTTCGGGAAGCCGCGCGTACAGCGTCGCGATCGGCGCGCCGACCATTGCCATCCAGCCGGCCACGCTGCCGCAGGCCGCCGTCGCCGCGGCCTACAGCCAGGTCTTCACGGCCAGCGGCGGCACGGCGCCGTACACGTTCGCGATCACGGCGGGCACCTTGCCCGCCGGCATGTCGCTGTCGGCCGGCGGCGTGCTGTCGGGCACGCCGAGCGCAGGCGGCACGTACAATGTCACCGTGAGCGCCACCGACAGCAGCACCGGCACCGGCCCCTATACCGGCAGCCGCGCCTATACGCTGACGGTGAGCGCCCCGGCGCTGAGCCTGTCGCCCGCGACGCTGCCTGCGCCTGTCGCAGGGGCTTCGTACAGCCAGGCGTTTGCCGCCGGCGGCGGCACCGCGCCGTACACCTTTGCCGTCGCGGCCGGATCGCTGCCCGCCGGGCTGTCGTTGAACCCGTCCACCGGTGTGCTGAGCGGTACGCCGTCGGCGGCCGGCAGCCATACGTTCACGGTGCGCGTGACCGACAGCAGCACCGGCACCGGCGCCCCGTACAGCATCAGCCGCGTCTATACGTTGGCGACGGGGCAGGGCATGCCTTCGGCACCGCCGGTGGCGGTGACCACGCTGTCGAATGCGTCGGTGACGATCCATGCAGCCGCCAACGCCGCCAACGGGCCTTTCTCCGGCGTCAGCATCGTCACGCCACCGAGCAGCGGCAGCGCCGTGGTGAACGGACTGGACATCGTCTATACGCCGGTGCCGACCGCGTCGGGCCCGATCACGTTCACGTATGCGCTGGTCAACAGCGCGGGGACCTCGGCGCCGGTGCCGGTGACCGTCACGGTCAATGCGGTGCCGGTGCCGGTGGCGCAGAAGCAGGTGTCGACGCTGGCGGGCCGGCCCGTCGACATCGACGTGACCGAGGGCGCCAGCGGCGGGCCGTTTACCGGTGCCGCGATCGTGTCGGTGGTGCCTGCCGAGGCCGGCACCGCCACCGTCGCCAGCGCCGCGCCGAAGACGCCGGCCGCCGACGGCAGGCAGCTCGCCGCCACCGCTTACACCGTCAACTTCGTGCCGGCGGCTGCTTTCGCCGGCACCGCGGTGGTGACCTATACGCTCAGCAATGCCGTGGCGACGTCGTCGCCGGCGCTGATCCAGGTGGCCGTGGCGGCGCGCCGGGATCCGTCCACCGATCCCGACGTGGTCGGGCTGGTCAACGCGCAGATCCAGGCGGCGCGGCGCTTCGCCACCGCGCAGATCGCCAACTACAACCAGCGCCTGGAGGCGCTGCACGGCAAGGGCAGGGCGCCGTCAGGCAACCAGATCTCGGTGGTGATGCCGCGCGCCCAGGCCGATCCGGAACGCTGCCAGGCGGTCGAAGGCTTCGCCGCGCGCGATGCCTGCCTGCGCGGCACGGCCTCGACCGGCCAGCGCGGACGCGGGCCCGACCCCGCGACCAACTCCCGTGCCGCGCGCGCGACCGCCGAGGCCAGCGCTGGCGCCGGCAACGCCCCGGACCTTCCCGGCGGCGCTGATCCCGGCAGCGACGCCGACGCGGCTGGCGCGGACGACACCGACGACGCGCGCCTGGCATTCTGGACCGCGGGCACCGTCGACTTCGGCTTCGCCAACGCGGGGACGCAGCGCTCGGGCTTTCGCTTCACCACGGGTGGCGTGACCGCCGGGGTCGACTATCGCTTCTCCGACCAGCTCACGCTCGGCATCGGCTTCGGCTATGGCCGCGACAGCACCGAGGTGGGTTCGGCCGGCACGCGCAGTACCGCGGACAGTTTCAGTGCCGCGCTGTATGGCAGCTACCGGCCGCAGCCATCGCTGTTTGTCGACGGCGTCGCCGGCTATGGCTCGCTCAGCTTCGACTCGCGCCGCTGGGTCGGTGACGAAAGCGCGTTCGCCTACGGCAAGCGCGACGGGCACCAGATCTTTGCCTCGCTGTCGGCGGGATACGAGTATCGGAGCGAGGCGTGGCTGGTCTCGCCGTACGGACGGCTGTCGGTCTCCGACAGCACGCTCGACCCGTTCACCGAGACCGGCGCCGGCTTCAGCGCGCTGAAGTATTTCGGCCAGACCGTGACCACGGTGTCCGGCACGCTCGGGCTGCGCACGGAATACGCCACGTCGACGCGATGGGGGCTGTTCCTGCCGTTCGCGCGGCTGGAGTACCAGCATGATTTCAGCGGCCAGAGCGCGGCCGGGCTGGCATACGCTGACCTTGCCGGCACCGGCCCCGCCTACACGGTGGGCAACGCGCCATACGGGCGCGACCGCCTGCAACTGGGACTGGGCGGCAAGCTGCGCAGGCGCTCGATGACGTTTGGGCTCGACTACAACGTGATGGTTGGCATGGGCGGGCTGCAGCAGGGCGTGCGGCTGACGTTCGCGGCGCCGTTCTAGACGGTAGGCCACGCGCCCGTGCTGCTGTCCGCGCTCAGGTAGCGCGCTCAGCGCCCCATGCCGGTTCCAGGCGCGCCGCCCGACGGTCCGGTGGTGCCGGTACCGCCGCTGCCCGTGCTGGGCGCGTCCAGTCCGCCGCTACGCGTGGTTCCCGAGCCGGTCACGGACGGCGAACCGGTCGAGCCGGAGGGCGCGGCCACGCCCGATGCCCCCGCCGCGCGGCCCGCGCCGGCGTCGGTGCCATGCCGCTTGCCGGCCGAAGAGCGCGAGCTGCCGTGCGTGTCGCCGCTGGTGGCCTTGCCGCCGCCGTCGGTCATGCTGGTGCCGGTGCCGGGCGTGCCCGGGCTGCCCGGCGTGCCGGTCGTTCCTGACGGGCCCGTGCCGGCGCTGCCGCCGCCCGAGCTGCCGCCCGAGCCACCGCCACCACCGGCGCCACCGGCGCCCTGCGCCAGTGCCGCACCGCTTGCCAGCGCCGTGCAGGCAAGCCATGCCATCATCCATGTCCGAGCTTTCATCGTCGTCTCCTTGCGTTGGAAGCACGGTAGCCGCAAGGGGCGTTCCAGCCCGGCGCGCATGCTGCCGCGCACACCGTTGCAAGGTTTGCCGGTGTCAGGCGGCAAGAGTTACCTGAGGCCACATCGGTTGGTGTGCGCGGCAGCAGGCAGCGGCATATCGCTGCGCATGGCGCAACCCCGGCGACCGGCATGCGGATTGCTTATGAGAAATAAAAGTCATCTCCGCGGCAGCGGTATCTCGGGAGCACGCGATGGACGCGCCGGCAACCACTTTCAAGAAATTCGGCCGACTGGACGGCCGCATGCTGATCGTTGGTTTCGGCAGCATCGCGCGTTCCGTGTTGCCGGTGCTGCTGCGCCATCTCGACATCACGCCGGCGCAGATCACCGTGATCTGTCCGGCTGGCAACGATCTCTCGGTTGCGCAGGGTTATGGCATCCGCGTGGTGACCAAGGCGCTGACCGAGGAGAACCACAAGCAGGTGCTGCAGGACCTCGTCGGCGACGGTGACTTCCTGCTGAACCTGTCGGTCAATGTCTCGAGCGAGGCGCTGGTGCGCTATTGCTGGGAGCACGGCGCGCTGTACCTGGATACCTCGATCGAGCCGTGGGCAGGCGCGGCCACGGACCCGGACGCGCCGCTGTCACGCCGCAGCAACTATGCCCTGCGCGAAGGCCTGCTGGCGTTCCGCCTCGACAAGCGCGACGGCCCCACCGCGGTCCTGACGCAGGGCGCCAACCCCGGCCTGGTGTCGGCGCTGGTCAAGCAGGCGCTGGTCAATATCGCTGCGGACAACGACGTCGACCATGAGCGGCCGGCCAGTTTCGAGGACTGGGCGGCACTGGCCCGCCAGCTCGATATCCGCGCCATCCACATCGCCGAGCATGACACCCAGGTGGGCGACCGGCGCAAGGTAGCCAACGAGTTCATCAATACGTGGTCGGTCGACGCCTTCATCGAGGAAGGGCTGCAGCCGGCGGAACTGGGCTGGGGCACGCACGAGCGGCACTGGCCCGCGGACGCGCGGCGGCACGGGTTCGGCTCGGATGCGGCGGTGTACCTGACGCGCCCGGGATTCGGCACGCGCGTGCGCAGCTGGACGCCGCTCGGTGGCCCTTACCACGGCTTTCTGATCACGCACGGCGAGTCGATCTCGATTGCCGATCACCTGACCCTGCGCGACAACGGCGAAGTCGTCTACCGGCCGACGGTGCACTACGCCTACCATCCTTGCGACGACGCGCTGCTGTCGATCGACGAACTGATGGGCAACGGCGGGCGCAAGCAGGACCACCAGCGCATCCTGCGCGACGACATCGTCGCCGGCAGGGATGAGCTCGGGGTCTTGCTGATGGGCAATGCGCGCGGCGCCTACTGGTACGGCTCCAGGCTGGCCACGGACCAGGCCCGGCAGTTGGTGGATCACAACACCGCCACCAGCCTGCAAGTGGTTGCCGGCATCCTGGGCGGCGTGGTCTGGGCGCTGGAGCATCCGCGCGCGGGCGTGGTCGAGCCCGATGACCTGGATTACGAAACCGTGCTGCGCATCGCGCGTCCCTACCTGGGCGAGCTGGTCGGCGTCTATGCCGACTGGACGCCGCTGGCGCAGCACTCGCAGCTGTATCCGGAAGCGGGCGACGAAGACCCCTGGCAGTTCGTCAACGTGCGCGTGCCGTAGGCGCACGCCAGGCGCAACCGGAGCCGAAGGCGATGTCGGGGCTGCTGCAAAAAGAACTGGGCGTCATCGAAAACTCGTACTACGAGGCGAGCGTCGCGCGGCCGGCGCCGAGCCCGCCGCTGCAGGGACGCACGGAGGCCGAGGTGTGCGTGGTGGGCGGCGGCTACGCCGGCCTGTCCTGCGCGCTGGAACTGGCCGCGCGCGGCTTTCATGTGGCGCTGCTCGAGGCGCACCGGATCGGCTGGGGCGCTTCCGGGCGCAATGGCGGCCAGGCCATCGTCGGCTTCGGCGCCGAGGGGGAGGGCGCGATCGAGCGCCAGTGCCCGGCCGAGGTCGCGCAGGCGGCCTGGAATGCATCGGTCGAGGGCATGCGCCTGCTGGAGCAGCGCATCGCCACCTACGCCATCGACTGCGACCACGTGCGCGGCTACATGACGCTGGCGCCAAGGGCGCACAAGGTCGACGGCCTGCGCCGCTGGGTGCGCCATATGCGCGAGCGCTATGACTATCCGCTCGAATGGGTCGAACGTCCGCACCTTGGCCGCCATGTCGCCAGCGACCGCTTTGTCGCCGGGGCGTATGACCCGCACTCGGGCCACCTGCATCCGCTCAAGTACTGCCTGGGGCTGGGCGATGCGGCGCGCCGGCAGGGTGTCGAGGTCTTCGAGAATTCGGCCGCGTATCGCGTCGAGCGCGACCAGGCGCCGGTGGTGAAGACCGCCGAGGGCGAAGTGCGCTGCCGGCACGTGGTGCTGGCCGGCAACGTCTACCTGGGCGAATTCGGCGACCATCTCGCGCCGGAAATCGCGGCGCGCATCATGCCGGTGGGAACGTACATGATCGCCACCGAGCCGATGGACGCGCAACGTGCCGCCGCGCTGATGCCGAGCCGGGTTGCGGTATCCGACAACAACCTGATCGTCGACTATTTCCGTCTCAGTGCCGACAACCGCCTGCTGTTCGGCGCCGGCGAGACCTTCAGCGCGCGCCCGCCCGGCAACCTGGTGCAGCGCATCCGCGCGCGCATGCTGCAGGTCTTTCCACAAACGGCGGATTTGAATATCGATTATTCCTGGGGCGGCTTCGTCGATATCACCATGAACCGGGCGCCCGACCTGGGCCGCATCGGCACCAACCTTTACTATGCGCAGGGATTCTCCGGCCACGGGCTGTCGTTTGCCGGCATGGCCGGCAAGCTGATCGCCGAGGCGATGTGCGGCGATGCGTCGAGATTCGATGTGTTTACCCGCATCCGGCATCACCGCTTCCCGGGCGGCGCGCTGTTCAGGACCCCCGCGCTGGTGCTGGGCATGTGGTACTACAAGCTGCGCGACCTGCTGTAAGGGCCAGCCTTGTCACCGCAGCGGTGCCGGCGGGGTCTGCACGCCCACGCCATGGACATGCACCATCTTTCCGCCCAGCCAGCCGGACACCACCAGCAGGCCGATGGCGATCGCCGACAGCATGATGGCGCCAACCCCGGCCCCGCGCATGCGCCACCAGGCGTTGACCACATAGAGCGCGACCACCGTCAGGTTGATACCCATGTGCAGCAGCGCAATGCGGCGGATGCCGCTGGGCAGCGACAGCAGGTCGATCAGGCCGGGCACGGCCGCGATCAGCGCGCCAATGATGCCGCCGACCATGGCATAGAGCGCCACCACCGGCCAGTTGGGACTGTCGCCGCCGAAATAGCGGATCAGGTCGCAGGCAAAGGAAAAGATCCACAAGCCGATGGGAATGGTGATCAGCATCGGATGGATCGGGTGCTTGGCAATGCTGGCGGGAGTGAGCATGGCGACTCCTTTGACGTTGCGGGCGCGCACGGGCCCGTGCGTTCGCCGCGCCATCGCAATGCCAGCGCAATGCCGGCGCGGCGTGCCTCCCCGTTCAATGATGGCGCTGGTCGTCCCGTGTCACGTCGACGGGTTCCAGTCCACCCTTCGCCGGACCATGCAGCACCGTGCCATCGACGTCGAAGCGCGAGCCATGGCAGGGGCAATCGAAGGACTGCTCCAGGCTGTTCCACTGGACCAGGCATTTCAGGTGCGGGCAGGCGGCGTCGAAGGTGTGCAGGCCGCCATCCGCATCGCGGAATGCGGCCACGTGGCGGCCGCCGGCCTTGACCACATGCCCGTCGCCCGGGGCGATGGCATCGAGCGCGACGCCGTCGTCCTTGCCGAGCCAGTCGGCGTACTGGGCCACCACGTTGGCGTTCTCGCGCGCATACTCGACCACGGCCGTCACCGACTTGCGCGAGGGATCGTAAAGATCGGCCCAGTCATTGGTGCGGTCGGTGATCTGGTCGCGGATCAGCATGCCGGCAATGGCGCCGTGGGTCATGCCATTACCGGAATCGCCGGTGACGACATAGACATTGGTATCGCCGGGGTTGCGGCCGATAAAGGCGACCCCGTCGACGGGCTCCATCACCTGGCCCGACCACGCGAACACGGGTTCGTCGACCACCGGAAAGCGCTGGCGGGTCCAGTCGACCAGCCTGCCGAAGCGCTGCCCGGCATCGTCCGCCTGGCCGACCTTGTGATCCTCGCCGCCGCTGATCAGCAGCTGGTAGCCGGCATCGAGGTCGCCGGCGATGCGCACGTAATGGTAGGGATCGAGCGTGTCCCAGAACTGGCACGGCGGCATGCTGCCGCGCGGCACCTTCATGCCCACCACGAAGGTCCGGTACGCGGCCTGCTTGGTATGGATGGCAAAGCGGTCGATGAACGGCGTATTGGTGGCAACGATGACATTGCCGGCCTCGATGCGCGCGCCGCTGTCGGTGCGCACGTTAGCGGGCCGGCCGTCGTCGACTTCCACGGCGCGGGTCTTGCCGTAGACCTTGCCGCCGCGGCGCTGGATTGCGTCGACCAGGCCGCCCAGGTACTGCAGCGGGTGGAGCTGCCCTTGCCGCGGGAACCGCAGCGCCGAGCGCAGCGCCACCTTGCCGGTCGGCACGTCGCTGACCCGCTCGACCTCGTCGAGCCCGGCCCGGTGCGCGGCATCCAGTTCCCGGGAGAGCAGGTCCTCGCCATCGGACGATTCGGCAAAGAGGAAGCCATCGACGCGGCGGAAGTCGCAGTCGATGGCCTCCGCTGCGCAGATCGACTCTATCCGCGCCACCGCCGCCGCGTGGCTCTGCGCCACCTGCCGTGCCGCCTGATGGCCGAGATGGCGCTCGATGTAGAAAAAGTAATCGTCGAAGGCCGTCATCAGGTGCGCGGTGGTGCGGCCGGTTTCGCCCGCGCCAGGCCCGTCCGCATCGATCACGATCACGGCCTGTCCGGCGGCGGCAAGTTCATAGGCGACCGACAGCCCGGCGATGCCCGCGCCGATCACGCAGGCGTCGCAGGTCGCGTCGCCGTCCAGCGGCGGGCTGGAAAGGGTTGTCCCGGCTGCCCAGTATGAAATCGTCATGCCGCCCGGCCTCCTGTTCTGCCTATGTCTCAGTGATAGGTCAGCGATGCCGGCGCAGGTATCCGGCGCGGTCCTACAGCCAGATGGCCCGGAGCGACATAAAATTACCCGGGTAATATTGACTTCTTATTTTATCCGGGTAATATTTGGCGATGTTCCTGTTTCTCTTTCGCAGACCTGCCATGACCGCACCCGCGCCTTACCACTTCACCACCTTCGACGGTCACCGCCGCATCGCCTCGGGTCCGCTGCCGGACAACGCGCTGGCGCTAAGACGGGCCCTGGACAACGGCGCGGCCGGGCCGGTGCTGGTATTCGACGACAGCACCGGCCGCTCGATCGACCTGGATACCAGCGGCACCGACGACGAGATTGTTGAACGGTCGGCAGTGCGCGCGGCGCAGCTGGCCGCGCCGCAGCCGGCGGCCGGCGAGGGCGCCGATGCCCCGGAAGCGGCCGAACCGCGCGGCCGGGGCCGGCCAAAGCTGGGGGTGGTGTCGCGCGAGGTGACGCTGCTGCCGCGCCACTGGGAATGGCTGGCCGCGCAGCCCGGCGGCGCGTCGGTGGCGCTGCGCAAGCTGGTCGAGCAGGCGCGCCGCGATCACGCCGGCAAGGACCGCAGCCGCGCCGCCAGCGAGCGCGCCTATCACTTCATGGTGGCGATTGCCGGCGACCTGGCCGGCTTCGAGGAGGCGAGCCGCGCGCTGTTCGCCAACGACCTGGAAGGGTTCGCCCGGCAGATCGCGGACTGGCCGGCGGATGTGCGCGAACACGCGCTGGGGCTGGCGGACAGCAACGGCTGAGCGGCGCGCTCAGGCCCCGCCCAGCAGGTCGTGCGCATCGACGATCGCGTAGGCGATCTCGGGGTGCGCCTCCATGCTGCGCCGGATCGCCGACGGGATCGACTGGCGGATCTTGCGGCACAGGCCGGGCTGCTCCAGCACCTGGATGCTGATGCCGCGCACGGTGCGCACGCCGCGCGCGCTGGGCGTGATGCTCAGCACGATGCCGAGCTGGGCCTGCATCAGGCCCTCCATCCGTTGCAGCTCGTCCAGGCTGGTCAGGCTCTCGAGCCGTTCGACCAGCCGCTTTTCCTCGGCGCGCGTCAGGCGCAGCACGCGCAGGTCGGCATCGGGGTCGCTCAGCAGCGCTTCGCGCCCGCAGATGCAGGCACCGGGCGGGCATTCCGTGCGGAGAGGGAACGGCGCGTTCATGTCGGGCGCGGGCTGGGCAGGGCGGCTGGATTGCAAGATTGCGGGGGCGGTGGCTGGCTATGTTAATGCAGGTTGCCGGCCAGCGGCGCACAGTCCGGCAGCGAAGGCCGATCCGGTCTATGCTCGCGGCTGCGGTCCGCATGCCCAAGGGGCCGCAAGACAAGAAACCCGCCCCCTGCACAGGAGACCCTCCATGGCACTTTCGATGTACGACGTTTCGATCCCTCCGTTTATCCGCGCGCTCGGCAACCTCGACGCGATCCTCGCCAAGGGCGCGGCGCATGCGCAAGCGCAGGGGATGGACCCGGCCGACCTGATCCAGACCCGCCTGATTGCCGACATGGACCCGCTGCCGGCGCAGGTGCAGCGTGCCAGCGATGCCGCCAAGGGCTGCGCCGCGCGGCTGGCCGGGATCGAGGTGCCGTCGTTTGCCGATACCGAAACCACCTTTGCGGAACTGCAGGACCGCATCGGCCGCACCATCGTGTTCCTGGAGCAGATTACGCCGGCGCAGCTGGAAGGCAGCGAACAGCGCGTGGTCGAACTGAAGCTGCCGCAGGGCCCGCTGCGCTTCGACGGCAAGTCCTACCTGCTCGGCTTTGCCTTGCCCAATTTCTATTTCCACGTGACCACCGCCTACGACATCCTGCGCCACCAGGGCGTGCAGATCGGCAAGCGCGACTACCTCGGGCTGAAGTAGCACGCAACGGGCCGGCGCGGGCCCGGCGCGAGCGCTGTACATCACCTTTGCCGGGGCGGACCGGGTTGCGGCGGCCAAGCGGAACCCCTGGGGCCTCTGGTATACTTTCAGCACGTCCGGCCCCATGCCGGGCGCAGCCTGCGACAGGCCAGGACAGCCCCACCCGGCAGCCCCGCGCTGCCAGCACAGCCGCCCCGATCGATACGTTCCGGTCCACATCGAGGGCGCGACCACGCGCCAATGTGACCACGCGGCGCGAGGTCCGGCTCCGGCCCTGCCCATCCTTTACTGAACCCCGGCCAGCAAGACGCTGCCGAACCGCTGTTTACGGTCCAAGAGAGACCCCACGCATGACTTACGCCGTCAAGGAAATCTTCTATACGCTGCAGGGCGAAGGCGCCAACGCCGGTCGCGCCGCGGTGTTCTGCCGTTTTGCCGGCTGCAACCTGTGGAGCGGCCGCGAGGAAGACCGCGCCAGCGCGGTGTGCCAGTTCTGCGATACGGATTTCGTCGGCACCGATGGCACGCGCGGCGGCAAGTACCGCAGCGCCGGGGAACTGGCCGCGGTGGTCGCGTCGGAGTGGCCGCAGGGCGCCGGCGGCAAGCCGCTGGTGGTCTGCACCGGGGGCGAGCCGCTGTTGCAGCTCGACGCGCCGCTGATCGACGCGCTGCACGCGCAGGGCTTCGAGATCGCGATCGAGACCAACGGCACCATCGCCGTGCCGCCGGGCATCGACTGGGTCTGCGTCAGCCCCAAGATGGGTTCGGAGTTGGTGGTCACGCGCGGCGACGAGCTGAAGGTGGTGATCCCGCAGGAAGGGCAGGACTTTGCCGCATACGAGAAGCTTGATTTCCGCCATTTCCTGGTGCAGGCCATGGACGGTCCGCTGGCGCGCGAAAATACCGCCGCCGCGGTGGCCTTCTGCCAGCGCCACCCGCGCTGGCGGCTGTCGCTGCAGACCCACAAGCTGCTGGGGATCCGCTGAGCGGCAGTGCCGCTGGCCAGCTGCGCGCGAGCCGCTTGGCCAGCCATTAGGCCAGCATCAAGCAGGCAATTCAGTCCACAATAGAGGCTTCGGACGCACGCGCGGCGTCCGCTTCAACGCAGGCCGCCGGCACCGGCGCCGGTACACATGAGCAAACAAGTTTCCATCACCCGCCGGCTGGAGTTCGACTCCGGCCACCGCATCCCCAACCACTGCGGGCAGTGCCGCAATATCCACGGCCACCGCTATCGGCTGGACCTGACGCTGTCGGGCGAGGTGCTGCACCGCGAGGGCGCCTCGGATGACGGCATGATCCTGGATTTCGGCGACATCAAGGCGCTCGCCAACGAGCACCTGGTCAGCAAGTGGGACCACGCCTTCCTGATCTACCGCGGCGACACCGCGCTGCTGAACTTCCTGCAATCGATGGAAGGGCACAAGACCGTGGTGCTGGACGCTATTCCGACGGTCGAGAACCTGGCCCAGGTGGCCTTCGACATCCTGGCGCCGGTGTTCAAGGACTGCTTCGGCCACCAGCTGCAGCTGACCAGGCTGGTGCTGTTCGAAACGCCCAACTGCTGGGCCGAGGTCAGCGCGCCGGCGGTGCTGCCCGCGCAGGACTGAGCGGGCGACGAATGACCCAGCCGCCGCCGCTGCCACCACCCCTGCCGCTGCGCGCGCCGCCCGCGCTGCCGGACGATCCGGCGCAAGCCGCCGAGCGCGACGCGCGCTACATGCGCGCCGCGCTCGAAGAGGCCCGCCTGGCCGAAGCCGCGGGCGAAGTGCCGGTGGGTGCGGTGGTGGTCTGGAACGACACCATCATCGCGCGCGGCCACAACCTGCCGATCCGCTCGGTCGATCCGTCGGCGCACGCCGAAATGCAGGCGTTGCGCGCCGCCGCCCAGGTCATCGGCAACTACCGCATGCCCGAGTGCGAGCTGTACGTGACGCTGGAGCCGTGCGCCATGTGCAGCGGCGCGATCCTGCACGCACGGCTGCGCCATGTGGTGTTCGGGGCCAGCGATCCCAAGACCGGCGCCGCCGGCAGCGTGGTCAACCTGTTCGAACAGGCGCAGCTCAACCACCAGACCACCATCGCCGGCGGCGTGCTGGCCGACCCATGCGGCCAGATGCTGAAGGATTTCTTCGGCGCCCGGCGCCGCGCGCAGAAGGCGGCACAGAAGGCGGCACAGAAGGCGGCACGCCAGCCGGCGCCGGCCGCCGCACCTGACCAGAACCACGACACTGAAGCATGAGCATGCCGAACAGCAGGCCGCATACCGAAGTCCGACTGATCGCCTCGTCCGGGTATCCGCACGATGTCGCCATCGCCGCGCGGGGCTGCGCCTGGCTCAAGCACCATGGCTACCACATGACCAACCCGGACGTGCTGGCGCGGCGCTACCTGCGCTTCGGCGGCACCGACGCGGAGCGGCTGGCCGACCTGCACGCGATCGGCACCGGCGTGCCGCATGAACTGACGCTGGCGGTGCGCGGGGGCTACGGCATCGCGCGCCTGCTGGCACAAGTCGACTTTGCCCGCATTGCCACGCAGGCGCGCGCCAGCGGCACGCCCATCGTCGGCCACAGCGACTTCACCGCGTTCCAGCTGGCCTACCTGGCGGCCACCGGCGGCGTCACCTTTGCCGGGCCGATGCTCTTGGCGGACTTTGGCGCCGAGGGCGTCGACGCCTATATGTGGGAGCACTTCGAGGGCATCCTGCGGAATCCGGCCTACCGCGTCGACATCGCCGCGCCGCAGTCGGGCGGCCAGCCGTTCTCCGGCAGCGTCGAGGGCACGCTGTGGGGCGGCAACCTGGCGATGCTGTGCAGCCTGCTGGGCACGCCGTTCATGCCGCAAGTGCAGGGCGGGGTGCTGTTTCTGGAAGACATCAACGAGCCCCCTTACCGGGTCGAGCGCATGCTGCTCCAGCTGCAGCAGGCCGGCGTGCTGGGCGCGCAGCGGGCCATCGTGCTGGGCGATTTCTCCAACTACCGCGTCACCGACTACGACAACGGCTATGACATGGACGCCGTGGTGGCCTACCTGCGCGAGCAGCTGCCGGTGCCGGTGCTGACCGGCCTGCCGTTCGGACATTGCGCCCGCAAGCTGACGCTGCCGGTCGGCGCACAGGTGCGGCTGTCCGCACGTGCCGACGGCTTCAGCATGGCGTTCTCGGGCTATCCGGTGCTGCCGCCGCTGGCCTGAGCCCGCGGCTCGCCGCCGCGCGCGCCGGTCGCAAGGAATGCGTCCGGATGATAGAATGCGCGGTTATTTCCTGATTTCCTGCCGGGTTCTCGCATGAACCCGGCGTGGCCCGTGCCGCAACGCCGGCCATGGCTGCCGGAATCCTTCCGGCCCGCGCCGCGGCGCCACAATCTCCAGACAAGGTTCCAGACGTGCTTTCTACCGCAAACATCACCATGCAGTTCGGCCCCAAGCCGTTGTTCGAGAATATCTCGGTCAAGTTCGGCGAGGGCAACCGCTACGGCCTGATCGGCGCGAACGGCTGCGGCAAGTCCACCTTCATGAAGATCCTTGGCGGCGACCTCGAGCCGTCGTCGGGCAACGTCATGCTGGAGCCGGGCATCCGCCTGGGCAAGCTGCGCCAGGACCAGTTCGCCTATGA
The DNA here is from genome assembly GCF_035818815.1 of Cupriavidus sp. SS-3. Taxonomy (NCBI): domain Bacteria; kingdom Pseudomonadati; phylum Pseudomonadota; class Betaproteobacteria; order Burkholderiales; family Burkholderiaceae; genus Cupriavidus; species Cupriavidus sp. SS-3. The sequence continues at coordinate 17,000 of NZ_JAYLVT010000004.1, read as the reverse complement.
AGACATGCGCGTGCTGGACGTGGTGATGATGGGCCACACCGAGATGTGGGCCGCCGCGCAGGAGCGCGACGCCATCTACGCCAACCCGGAAGCGACCGACGAAGACTACATGAAGGCCGCCGAGCTGGAGGCCAAGTACGCCGAATACGACGGCTACACCGCCGAGGCGCGCGCCGGCGAACTGCTGCTGGGCGTGGGCATCCCCACCGCGCAGCACCAGGGCCCGATGAGCGACGTGGCGCCGGGCTGGAAGCTGCGCGTGCTGCTGGCGCAGGCACTGTTCTCGAACCCGGACGTGCTGCTGCTGGACGAGCCGACCAACAACCTGGATATCAACACCATCCGCTGGCTGGAGACCGTGCTCAACGAGCGCAACTCCACCATGATCATCATCTCGCACGATCGCCACTTCCTGAACTCGGTCTGCACCCACATGGCCGACATGGATTACGGCACGCTCAAGGTCTATCCGGGCAACTACGACGACTACATGGAAGCGTCGATGCAGGCCCGCGAGCGCCAGATGGCCGCCAACGCGCGCGCCAAGGAGCGCATCAGCGAGCTGCAGGACTTCGTGCGCCGCTTCTCGGCCAACAAGTCCAAGGCCCGCCAGGCGACCTCGCGCGCCAAGCAGATCGAGAAGATCAAGGTCGAGGACATCAAGCCGTCGTCGCGCCAGAACCCGTTCATCCGCTTCGAGTTCGAGAAGAAGCTGCACAACCTGGCGGTCGAGGTCGAAGGCATCACCAAGAGCTACGACCGCAAGATCATCAATAACCTGTCGCTGGCGATCCAGGCCGGCGAGCGCGTGGCGATCATCGGCGAGAACGGCGCGGGCAAGACCACGCTGCTGCGCAGCCTGCTGAACGGCGCGGTGCAGACCGGCGTGCAGCGCGGCGTCGAGGTGGACCGCGGCACGGTCAAGTGGGCCGAGAACGCCAACGTCGGCTACATGCCGCAGGACACCTACGAGGAGTTCCCGGTAGACCGCGACGTGATGGACTGGATGAGCCAGTGGACCCAGGCCGGTGATGACGAGACCTCGCTGCGCGGCACGCTGGGCCGCCTGCTGTTCTCGGCCGACGACATCAAGAAGAACGTCAAGGTGCTGTCCGGCGGCGAGAAGGGCCGCATGATCTGGGGCAAGCTGATGCTGGGCCGCCACAACGTGCTGGCACTGGACGAGCCGACCAACCACATGGACATGGAATCGATCGAGTCGATGCAGATCGCGCTCGACAAGTTCCAGGGCACGCTGATCTTCGTCTCGCACGACCGCGAGTTCGTCAGCGGCCTGGCCACGCGCATCATTGAAGTGCGCACCGACGGCACGCTGACCGACTACCTGGGCACGTACGACGAGTACCTGCAGTCGCAGGGCATCGACGGCTGAGCGTCATCCCGCTTCATGTGGAAGGCCGCCTCCGGGCGGCCTTTTTGTTGTCCGGGCCGGCGGGTCAGGCGGCGCTGCCGTCGCGGACCTGGTCCAGCTGCGCCATGATGGCGCGGGCGGTGATGTCGCCCCGCGCCTTGAGCAGCGCCGCGTGCAGCGGTTCGCGCAGCGCCATCAGCGCGGGCAGGTCGGCGGCCTTCTCCACCTTCACCTGCAGCATGTAGCCGCGCAGCCCGAGATGCTGCCCGATCACGTCGGTATAGAAATGGTAAAGGCGCTGGTATGCCTGGATCTCGGCGGGCGAGTGGGCCGCGGCTTCACTGGTGTGCGGCGGCGCCGCTACCTCGGCCGGCGGTGCATGGCGCATCGCGTAGACCGAGAACAGGTTGGTGTCGGCAGCCGGCGGCGCGACACGCGCGAGTTCTTGCGGCGCGGCGGCGCGCGGCTGTGCCGGCTCGGCGACGGCTTCGACCAGCCCCTGGGCCAGCAGCGATGCCATGGCCTCGGGGCCGATCCCCATGCCTGCCACCTGCGCCAGCAATGCCTGCTCGCGGCGCTCGCCGTTGACCATCAGCAGCAGCGCGCGCAGCTTGTGGTCCAGCTTGCGCGCGCGGCTGCGGATTTCGTCCTGCCCCGCCTCCGTCTTTCGGTAGATCGGATCGACCATGCCTTTGTCCCCTTAGTCTTGTTATGTGCGCGCGCCGTGGCGAGTCTCCCGCCTGTCACCCGCGGCCGATTATCGCCATGTTCTTGTGCGCAGCGGCTGGCACGGCCGGCGCCGTTTTCCGCAGCGCCATAACATGGGCCGGAATCCGCTCTACAATGTGCGTGCACCATAAAAGTAACAAAAAATTGCAATCGCCAATTCACCAAACCGAGAACTGTGGCCATGCAACAACGAGACAAACTCTTCATTAACGGCAAGTGGGTTGCGCCCCACGGCACCGGCAAGATCGATGTCATCCATTCCGCCACCGAGGCGGTGATGGGGACGATTCCCGAAGGCTCGGCGCGCGACGCCGAAGACGCCATCCAGGCCGCGCGCGCGGCCTTCGACGGCTGGTCGGCAACGCCGCCGGCAGTGCGGGCCGGCTATATCGCCAGGATCGCCGAAGGACTGAAGGCGCGCAGCGAAGAACTGGCCCAGCTGATCGCCGGCGAAGTCGGCATGCCGATCAAGCTGGCGCGCGCGATCCAGGTGGGCGGCCCGGTCTACAACTGGGGCCAGGCCGCCAGGCTGCTGGAAGGCTTCCACTTCGAGGAAGAAGTCGGCAACTCGCTGGTGGTGCGCGAGCCGGTGGGCGTGGTCGGCGCGATCACGCCGTGGAACTACCCGCTCAACCAGATCACGCTGAAGGTGGCGCCGGCGCTGGCCGCGGGCTGCACCGTGGTGCTCAAGCCGTCCGAGGTGGCGCCGCTCAATGCCTTCGTGCTGGCCGAGGTGATCGAGGCCGCGGGGCTGCCGCCGGGCGTGTTCAACCTGGTGACCGGCTACGGCCCGGTGGTGGGCGAGGTGCTGGCCAGCCATCCGGAAGTCGACATGGTGTCGTTCACCGGCTCCACCCGCGCCGGCAAGCGCGTGTCCGAGCTGGCGGCGCAGACCGTCAAGCGCGTCGCGCTGGAGCTGGGCGGCAAGTCGGCCTCGGTGATCCTGGACGATGCCGACCTGCCGGCGGCGGTCAAGGGCACCATCAATGCCTGCTTCCTCAACTCCGGCCAGACCTGCTCGGCGCACACCCGCATGCTGGTGCCGCGCGCACGCTACGACGAAGTCAAGGCGATCGCGCAGAAGGTGGTGGCCGGCTTTACCGTGGGCGATCCGCTGCAGGAAACCAGCAAGCTGGGCCCGCTGATCTCCGCGGTGCAGAAGGACCGCGTGACCGGCTATATCCGCCGCGGCCTGGAAGAGGGCGCCGAACTGGTGGCCGGCGGCCCCGAGACCCCGGAAGGGCTGGACCAGGGCTTTTACGTCAAGCCGACCGTGCTCGGCAACGTCGAGCCGCGCGCGACGGTGGCGCAGGAAGAGATCTTCGGGCCGGTGCTGTCGATCATCTGCTATGACACCGAGGAAGATGCGGTGCGCATCGCCAACGACAGCATCTATGGCCTTGGCGGCGGCGTCTGGTCCGGCGACGAGGCGCGCGCGATCCGCGTGGCGCGCCGCATCCGCACCGGCCAGGTCGATATCAACGGCGGACCGTTCAACATGCAGGCGCCGTTCGGCGGCTACAAGCAGTCCGGCAACGGGCGCGAAGCCGGCAAGTATGGGCTGGAGGAATTCCTCGAGTACAAGTCGCTGCAGCTGAAGAAGTCCGCCGCCTGACGGGCGCGCGGGCAAGCAGCACAGCAGCGTGGAAAATGCCCGGCCGGTCCGGGCATTTTTTCGTGCGCGGCGTACGTGGAAAATGCGCGGATAATGCGCGACAGTGCGCGGAAAGCCATGACAACGAGAAAAGGGGGAGCAACGATGCGCGGGTTCGGTCGGCTGACCAGATGGCTGGCAGTGCTGCTGGGGCTGGCGGTGGCCGGCGCCGCGGGCGCGCTGGCCTGGTATCGCCACGCGGCGCAGCCGCCGGTGTCGGGCAACGAGGTGCTGGCCGGATTGCGCGAACCGGTCACGGTGGTGCGCGACAGCCAGGGCGTGCCGCATATCCGCGCCGCCAGCAAGGTCGATGCGTGGTTCGCGCTGGGCTACGTCCACGCGCAAGACCGCCTGTGGCAGATGCAGATGAACAAGCGCATCGTCGCCGGCCGCCTCGCGGAGATCCTGGGCCCGTCCGCCGTCGATAACGACAAGTTCCTGCGCACGCTGGGCGTGCGGCGCAACGCCGAGGCCATCTTCGCGCAGGCGTCGCCCGAGGCGCGCGCGGCGCTGCAGGCCTATGCCGACGGCGTCAATGCATGGCTCGACCGGCGCCAGGGCCCGCTGCCGCCGGAGTTCCTGCTGCTGCGCACCCGGCCCGAGCGCTGGGAACCGGCCGACACGCTGGGCTGGCAGACCATGATGGCATGGGACCTGGGCGGCAACTGGACCCAGGAGACGCTGCGCATGCGGCTGGCGCAGGTGCTGCCGGTGGCCCGCATCAGCGAACTGCTGGCGCCGTATCCGGGCGAGCAGCCGGTACGCACCATGGATTATGGCCATCTGTACCGGCAGCTGGCGCCGCTGGCGAGCGCGATGGCCAGCGTCGGCGACAAGGGCCCGCCGGGCTATGTCGAGGGCATGGGCTCGAACAACTGGGTGGTGTCGGGCGCGCACACGCAATCGGGCAAGCCGATGCTGGCCAACGATCCGCACCTGGGGCTGCAGGCGCCGGCGCTGTGGTACTTCGCGCGCCTGAGCGCGCCCGGGCTCGAGGTGGCCGGCGCCACGCTGCCCGGCATGCCGCTGGTGGTGCTGGGCCACAATGACCGCATCGCCTGGGGGCTGACCAATACCGCGCCGGATGTGCAGGACCTGTATATCGAGCGCGTGCGTCCGGGCAACGACACCCAGTACCAGACGCCGCAGGGCTGGGCCGCGTTCGAGACCCGCACCGAAACCATCCGCGTCAAGGGCGCCGCCGACGTGACGCTGAAGGTCCGCAGCACGCGCCACGGGCCGGTGATTTCCGACGTGGCCGAGTCGCTTACCAGCGCCGCCGCGCCGCTGGGCGCGCAATACGTGGTGGCATTCCAGTGGACCGCGCTGCGCGCGGATGACCGTACCTTCCTCGCCGGGCTGCGGCTGAACCAGGCGCGCGACTGGAACAGCTTTACCGACGCGCTGCGCGACTTCCACTCGCCGCAGCAGAACATCGTCTATGCCGACGTCGACGGCAATATCGGCTTCTACGCGCCGGGCCGCGTGCCGCTGCGCCGCGCCGACAACGACCTCAAGGGCCTGGCGCCGGCACCCGGCTGGGATGCGCGCTACGACTGGACCGGCTTTATCCCGTTCGAGGCGCTGCCGCACCAGTACAACCCCGCCGGGGGCGTGATCGTGACGGCCAACCAGCGCATCGTCGCGCCCGACTATCCGTACTTCATCACCAGCGAATGGACGGTGCCGTATCGCTTCGACCGCATCCGCACGCTGCTGGCGGCCACGCCGAAGCACAGCTTCGACAGCTTTGCCGCGATCCAGAAGGACGTGGTCTCGCTGGCGGTGCGCGATGCCCTGCCGCTGCTGCTGGCCGCGCCGGTCAGCAACGACGCCGCGCGCCCGGCGCGCGAACGCGCCTTGCTGCAGGCCTTGCGCCAGTGGGACGGCACCATGGACCCCGCGCGCGCCGAGCCGCTGGTGGTCACCGCATGGCTGCGCGAGCTGTCGCGCAGGCTGTTCGAGGAGAAGACCGGCGAGGCGATCTTCGTGCGCCTGTGGGACCAGCGCAACGTGCAGCAGCCCATGCTCAACATCCTGCGCGATCCGCGCAAGCTGGGCGCGTTCTGGTGCGACCGGCCCCATACCGGCCCGGCCGAGAGCTGCGACGATGCCGTGGCCGACGCCTGGGCCCAGGCCATGGCGGACCTGTCGCGCCGCTATGGTGACGACCCCGCGCGCTGGCGCTGGGGCGAGGCCCATGCGGCGCGGCTGGAGCACCGGCCGTTCGGCAAGGTCGGCTACCTGGCGCCGCTGTTCAACCTGCGCGTGCCGACCGGCGGCGACACCTACACGGTCAACGTCGGCCGGCACAACCTGCGCGACGACAAGGCGCCGTTCGAAAACACCCACGCGGCCAGCGTGCGCGCGCTCTATGACCTGTCCGACCTGGCGGCGTCGCGCTTCATGGACTCCACCGGGCAGTCCGGAAATGCGCTGCTGCCGCGCTACCGCGACTGGATCGGCAAGTGGGCGGCGGTGGAGTACATCACCATGCCGCCGGCGGCAGCCCACGGTCGGCAGGGCGCGGCGGACGCCCTGGTGCTGGCGCCTGCGACAAAATAGCGCGGACCGCGGCATGCCTCGCCGGGAAGGTTCTCAAACTGGCGAGGTCGTGCCCGGGTCGTCCGCCGGCAGTTGGCGACAGACGCTAACATGAGGGCCTTTATCTCCCTCACGCCCGGCAAGGAGTCCCTGATGACAACGCGTACCACCCATGTGATCCAGCACGTCGCCTTCGAGCATGCGGGCGTGATCGGCAACGCCCTGCGCGCGCGCGGACACACGCTGCGGGTGTTCCAGGCCGGCGTCGACGAACTTGGCCCCATCGCCAGCGAGCCGGCCGACCTGCTGCTGGTGCTCGGCGGCCCCATCGGCGTCTACGAGACCGATGCCTATCCGTGGCTGGAAGCGGAAATCGCGCTGATCCGCCAGCGCCTGGGTGCCGGCGGCAAGCTCATCGGCGTCTGCCTGGGCGCGCAGCTGATCGCGCGCGCCGCCGGCGCCAGGGTCTACCCCGGCCCGCGCGAGATCGGCTGGGCGCCGATCTCGCCGACGCCGGCCGGGCAGAATTCGGCGCTGGCCGAGCTGGCCGCGGCGCAATGGGAAGTCCTGCACTGGCACGGCGACACCTTCGACCTGCCCGCCGGCGCGCAGCTGCTGGCCTCGACCGCGGCGGTGCCGAACCAGGCCTATGCCATCGGCAACCAGGTGCTGGCGCTGCAGTTCCATCCCGAGGTCATGCCGCGGGATATCGAGGCCTGGCTGATCGGCCATACCGTCGAACTGGGCAAGGCCGGCATCGACCCGCGCACTATCCGCGCGCGCACCGCGCAGGTCGGCGCCACCGTGGCGGCGGCGGGGGAACGCATGTTCGCGCGCTGGCTGGAGCAAGCCGGACTATGAGCCAGCCGCTATCCGCCATCCGCGTGCCGGTCGATGCGGTGCTGACCGGCGCCGTGCGCCCGTTCGGACCCAAGGGCGTACCCAGCGGCATTGCCAAGGCCGCAACGCGCGCGCGGCTGCGCCTGACCGCGACCGGGCTCGAGGGCGACGGGCAGGGAGATCCGCGCCACCACGGCGGCCCGGAAAAGGCGCTGCACCACTATGCCTTCGACCACTACCCCGCGTGGCGCCTGACGCTGCGGGAACAGGGCGCGTCAGCCGACGGCGTCCTCGACACGCCTGGCGCCTTCGGCGAGAACCTGAGCACCACGGGCCTGACCGAAGCGGACGTCTGCATCGGCGACCAATTCCGCCTGGGCACGGCGCGGGTCGAGGTGTCGCAGGCGCGCCAGCCGTGCTGGAAGCTCAACCACCGCTTCGGCTATGCGGGCATGTCGCGCGCCGTGCAGCAGAGCCTGCGCACCGGCTGGTACTACCGCGTGCTGGAAACCGGCGACGTGGCCGCGGGCGATATGCTGGAACTGGTGGCGCGGCCCTGTCCCGGATGGCCGCTGCACCGTCTGCTGCAGGTGCTGTATGTCGAGCGGCTAGACTATGCCGCGCTGGAGGAAATGGCCGCGCTGGCACCGCTGGCCGAAAGCTGGCGCAAGCTGGCACGGCAGCGCCTGGAGCGGCGCGAAGTCGAAGCGATGGAGCGGCGCCTGTCCGGCGAATGACGGGCTACGGGTGAGCGCGGCTCAGCCCTGGCGGAAACGCTTGCCGGTGCCTTCGCGTGTGATCCGTTCCCACACCAGCTGCTTTTCCTCGTCGCTGAAAAATACCCAGTTGCTGACCTCGGCCGCGGTGCGACCGCAGCCCTGGCACACCTCGTCGAACAAGGTCGAGCAGATGCCGATGCAGGGGCTGTCCGGGCGCTCGGACAGCGTGGAATCCGTGCTGCCGTGGTCCGGTTCGGGGCGGAGCGGGGCGGATTCGTAAGGTGACGGCATGGTGGCGGCAGGGCGGAAGGTAAAACGGCCGCCCATTATATCGGGACCGCAGCGGCAGCCCGGCCAAAGGCCGTGCCGTGGGGGCGGGGATTACCTCGGACGTCATTGAGCCATACGGCAGGCGCCATTACGCTGCGACAGGAATTGCGCCTTTTCAGGAGTCCAGCCATGCCCCATACCATCGCCGCCGTGTCCCTGTCACAAGACCGCCGCCCGGCCGGCGTCGACCCGCGCATGCGCGCCATGGTCGACAACGTGCTGCTGGGATCTCCCGTGGCGCGTGCCCTCGGCGTGCGGCTGGCCAGCCTGGCGCCGGACCATGTCGAGCTGGAGATGCCGTTCCTGCCGACCAACGTGACCCACGGCAGCATCGTGCACGGCGGCGTCATCGCGACATTGATCGACATTGCCGGCGCGGCCGCGGCTGCGTCCGGTGCCAGTGCCGACGAGGTGAAGGGCGGGGCGACCGGTTCGCTGTCGATCCAGTACCTGGCGCCGGCGCAAGGTGCCGCGCTGCGGGCGGTGGCATCGGTGGCCCGGCGCGGCCGCCGGCAGGTTGTGACGGATGTCTCGGTGTACGCCGAAGTGCCCGACGAAGGCGTGCTGGTTGCCAGGGCCTTGATGAGCAGTGCCATGTTCTGAGCCGGGGGGCTGGGATCCGTATGCCCAGAACTTATTAACGCAATTAACCGCCAAGAGTGCCCCCTCCACGCCTGGCCGCGCCAGCTGCACTGGCGCGATCTGCCCCCAGTTGGGGGGCTTCGATTTCGCTTGTGTTCGGTTGGAACGCGGGCCAGCGTTCGGCCTATAGACATATCCCGCCTGAACCACAGAACACTACGGGCCATCATGAGCCGGTCAGCTGCGTCGATCCGGCCGGCTTGACCAGCACCCAAGCAAGGCAGATATACCGCGTCGCGTCTGTGCGGCGGGCCACATACGCGCACGCCCATGTGTGCATCGGTCATGTATCAGCGCGCCACAACGCTGCCTAAACTGATTTTATGCTCACCACCGGATGCGCAAAAAAAGGCGGTGCAATGCTGCGCGCCAACAACATTTATGCATTTAAAGAAAAGCTAAAAAAATTGAAAAAATCCGGGTCTTTGGGGCAATAGTCTCGAAGGAGGTGTGGCATGAAGACCGTGCAAAAAACTCTCGCGGCGGCAGCGGCGGGCACGTGCTCGCTATGGCTGCTCGTCGTGCCGGCAGGCCCTGCGCGGGCGACCGTTGATTGTCCCGAAGCCGGTCCGGCGGTATGTGGAGAAAAGAGCGGCCTGGTTCCGGCGCACAAGGATTTTATCCATGCCACGCTGATATGGAACAAGAAATATTCGACCTGACCCAACATGCTGGTCTGGATGCGGCCGTCGGAATATAAGCCAAAACATTATCTCAATCCGCCGGTTCCCGGCAGCAATGTATTTCCGGGATTCAATCAGAAATACATCGAGCTGGTACAGGGCGGCTTCGGCCTTGGCCAGCTCGACGAGAGCGGCTGGTCGCGCTACGGCCCGGATCTGGAGCGCGAAAACGCGCAGATGCTAGATGTGTGCGGACTGCAGTCGATGATCGATACCGGCGTGTTCACCAAGAACGCCATCGCCGACCTGACCAGCGCGGAGATCAGCAGCACCGACCGGTTCTTCACGGATGCCGGATTTTCCAGGGGCCTGGGCTATAACCTGTTTTGCAATGGGCATGTGTCCGGCGCGGATGGCCGGATCTACGTGGTGGGGCTGCATGACAAGGGCGGCAACAACGGCGGCAGGAAGGTCAACATATTCGACCCGAAAACCGGGGCCTGGGTACCAAGGCCGATGCCCTGCGTCAGAATCGGCTATGAAATGGACCCGACCGGCGTGCTGTCTCACTGCGATCCGCTCAACGAAAACAACACCGATCCGCCGGCGTCGTCAGACCTGAAATACCAGCGCTGGTACCCGACCGCGGTGACCTTGCCGGACGGCAGGATCCTGGTGCTGTCCGGCTCCGACCAGGACACCAGCGTGGGGCCGGCCAACGCCGGCAGCACCAAGGTGCGCCAGGGCGTGCCGGAAGTCTACGACCCCAAGACCGACACGACGGTCGCGCTGGAAAACGCGTGGAAGCAGTTGCCGATGTATCCGCGCGCCTTTGTTGTCCAGACCGGCCCGAACGAGAAGGACTGGAAGGTCGCGGTCACGGCCGAGGTGGTGCCGCCGCTGCCGGGCCAGCCGGGCGGCCTCAATATCGGTGGATACGATCCGTTCTTCTACAGCGGCAATACCTATCTGCTCGACGTCCAGGGCGCGCTTGCCGATCCGCTGATCGCCACGCGCGCGCAGAATCACTGGACCTTCGTCGACACCGCCCAGAATGGCCACGACAGCGGCGCCGGCGTGCTGATGGTGACGATTCGCGCGGATGGCAGCTGGTCGCAGGAGGTCTTTCTGTTTGGCGGATCGAGCGGGGGCAACACGCCCGACTCGGCAGTCGCGGAAACGATCGATTTTTCCAGCGCGACGCCGAAATGGAAGCCCCTCGCCAGTCTCATCCAGCCGGCCACGCAGAACAATGTGGTGGCGCTGCCGGACGGGAAACTGCTGGTGGTTGGAGGCGCCAGCGGAAGCACGAACAGCCTGCGCTATCAGATGTTCAATCCGGCGGATGGCAGCCGGACCGATCTCGTGTCGTCTCCCGTACCAAGGCACGATCACTCCACCGCGCTGCTGATGCCCAATGGGGTGGTGTGGGTCATGGGCGGCAACCGCGTCAACCTGATTCCGGGATCGCCGCAGACGCAGGCACAGCGGGATGCCGCCGTCCCGGTGCTCGAGCAGTACAAGCCGCCTTACTTCTTCAAGGGTGCGAAGCCGGTCATCGACAATGCGCCGCCCAGCATCCGCCACGGCAACAAGTTCAAGCTGGAGGTCTCCGGCACGGAGGTGGCATCGGTAGCGATGATCCGCACCGGTCCGGTCACGCACAACTGGACCTGGGGCAACCGGTACGTGAAGCTGCCGTTCGCGCAGCAAGGCGGCAAGCTCGAAGTCACCGCGCCGCCGCTGCCGGGGCTGGCGATCGCCGGCGATTACCTGCTGTACGTCGTCGGCAGCAACGGTGCGGTCAGCGACGGCCGGCATCTGGTGCTCAAGCTCACGAGCGACCCTGAGCCGGATTGATGGCGCCCCTCGGTTTTCCGGCCCGGCCGCGGGTCGGGAAGCGCCTGAGTTCCGGGATCGACCAGGAGATGGCCGCTGGACGACCCCGGTGCTGCCCTGGATCAGTACTTCCAGAACACCTGCTGCAGCGCCTTGCTGTCGTTGGTCTGCGTCAGCGCCAGCGCCATCAGGATGCGCGCCTTCTGCGGCAGCTGGTCGTCGGTGACGATCCAGTCGTACTTGTCGTCCGGCTGCTCGGCGTTGCGAACCACCACGCCGCTGCCGGTGCGCGACGCGCGCACGATGTGCACGCCCTTGGCGCGCGCGGCCTTGAGCGGCTCGACCATGTAGTCGCCGACGCTGCCGTTGCCGGTGGCGGCGTAGACGATGGCCTTGGCGCCGCTCTTCACCGCGGCATCGACCGCGGCCGGGTTGGCGTTGCCGTAGGCATAGACCACCGCCACCTCGGGCAGCTTGTCGATCTTGTCGATGTCCCACTGCGTCTGCACCGTGTGCGGCCGTGCCGGCAGGCGGTAGAACAGCGTGCGGCCTTCCACCACGTAGCCGAGCGGGCCGAACGGCGAGCGGAAGGTCTCGGTCTTGAAGGTGTTGGTCTTGGAAACGTCGCGGCCGGTGTGGATCTCGTCGTTCAGCACCGCCAGCGTGCCCTTGCCCTTGGACGCCGGGTTGGAGGCGACCAGCACGGCGTCATAGAGGTTCAGCGCGCCGTCGGCACCCAGTGCGGTGCCCGGGCGCATCGAGCCGACCACCACCACCGGCTTGTCGCTCTTCAGCGTCAGGTTGAGGAAATACGCGGTTTCCTCGATGGTGTCGGTGCCGTGCGTGATCACGATGCCGTCGACATCAGGCTGCTTGAGCAGTTCCGACACGCGCTTGGCCAGCTTGAGCAGGCGTTCATTGTTGAAGCTCTCCGAGCCGATCTGGAAGATTTGCTCGCCCTTGACGTTGGCGACCTTGGAGATTTCCGGCACCGAGGCGATGATCTTGTCGACCGGGACCACGGCGGACTGGTAGGCGGCGGTGTTGGTCGCCGCCGCGCCGGCGCCGGCAATGGTGCCGCCGGTGCCAATGATGACGATGTTGGCCTTGCGCGCTTCGGCCGGGGCCGTGGCAGCGGCGGCGGCAGGCTGGGCCGCGGGCGCGAGCTGGGCGTGGGCGGCGCCGGTGATCAGGCTCGCCGACAGCAGGGCAGCGGCCAGCGTGGTGACGCGGGCGGAATGTTTCATGGTTCTCCTCGGTATCTATACGAACGTGTGGCCCGTACTGGAAGCGGCACGACATACCTTATGGGTGGAATGGTGCCGTCCGTGTTCAGTCGGTGGCTGCCCGCGGCCGGGCCTGTGGTGCAGGGTCCGGTTCAGGCAGCGGCAGAGACTATACGTGAGGAGAAATTCGCGGTGGAAGGGCGGCGCAAGGGTTATGCCGATTCGGCATAAAATCGCCTTTCCCATAACTTCGGGCGCATACATCGCCGGGCCGGCCGAGGCTTGCCGGCATCGGCGTTTTCTCTTGCAACCAGCTCAGAACGCGTCGCCCGGCACGCGCACCCAGCCTTCCATCAGCACGCGCGCGCTGCGGCTCATGATGGCCTTCCTGACCACCCATTCGCCGTCGACCTGCTGCGCCTCGGCGCCGACCCGCAGGGTGCCGGACGGATGCCCGAAACGCACCGCATTGCGCTCGCCGCCGCCCGCGGCAAGGTTGACCAGCGTGCCGGGGATGGCCGCCGCAGTGCCGATCGCCACCGCGGCCGTGCCCATCATGGCGTGGTGCAGCTTGCCCATGGAGAGCGCGCGCACCAGCAGGTCAACATCGGCCGCGGCCACCTTCTTGCCGCTGGAGGCGGTGTAGTCCACCGGCCGGGCCACGAACGCCACCTTGGGCGTGTGCTGGCGCTTGGCCGCCTCGTCGACGTTCTTGATCAGGCCCATGCGCAGCGCGCCGTAGGCGCGGATGGTCTCGAACATCGCCAGCGCCTTGGTGTCGCTGTTGATGGCGTCCTGCAGCTCGGTGCCGGTGTAGCCGATGCTCTCGGCATTGACGAAGATGGTCGGGATGCCGGCGTTGATCATGGTGGCCTTGAGCGTGCCGACGCCCGGCACTTCCAGGTCATCGACCACGTTGCCGGTCGGGAACATCGCCCCGCCGGCGCCTTCTTCCTCGGCCGCGGGGTCCATGAATTCGAGCTGGACTTCGGCGGCGGGGAAGGTCACGCCATCGAGTTCGAAGTCACCGGTTTCCTGCACTTCGCCATTGGTGATGGGCACGTGGCCGATAATGGTCTTGCCGATATTGGCCTGCCAGATGCGCACCACGGCCACGCCGTTTTGCGGAATGCGGCTCGGGTCGACCAGGCCGGCGCTGATCGCGAACGGACCGACCGCGGCCGACAGGTTGCCGCAGTTGCCGCTCCAGTCGACAAAGGGCTGGTCGATCGAGACCTGGCCGAACAGGTAGTCGACATCGTGGTCCGGACGCGTGCTCTTCGACAGGATCACGGTCTTGCTGGTGCTGGAGGTGGCCGCGCCCATGCCGTCGATCTGCTTGCCGTACGGGTCGGGGCTGCCGATCACGCGCAGCAGCAGCGCGTCGCGGGCCGGACCGGGAACCTGCGCGGTCTCGGGCAGGTCCTGCAGGCGAAAGAACACGCCCTTGCTGGTGCCGCCACGGATGTAGGTGGCGGGGATCTTGATCTGGGGTACGTGGGCCATGGGAATGAATGTCATGGTTAGGTATGCGAAGGAAGCCGATCGCAACCGGCACCCCTTGCGGACGCGCCCCTCTCCCGCACGCGGGAGAGGGGCGCAAACACTCGGCAACGAGTTAAGCCGCCGCCTTGTTCGACTCCAGGAAGTCCTGCGCAAACCGCTGCAGCACGCCGCCGGCCTCGTAGATCGACACTTCCTCGTCGCTGTCGAGGCGGCAGGTCACCGGCACTTCCACGCGCTCGCCGTTCTTGCGATGCACCACCAGCGTCAGCGTGGCGCGCGGCTGGCGTGCGCCGATCACGTCATAGGTCTCGGTGCCATCCAGCCCCAGGGTCAGGCGGTTCACACCCGGCTTGAACTCCAGCGGCAGCACGCCCATGCCGATCAGGTTGGTGCGGTGGATGCGCTCGAAGCCCTCGGCGACGATGGCTTCCACGCCGGCCAGGCGCACGCCCTTGGCGGCCCAGTCGCGCGACGAGCCCTGGCCATAGTCCGCGCCGGCGATGATGATCAGCGGCTGCTTGCGGTCCATGTAGGTCTCGATCGCTTCCCACATGCGCACCACCTTGCCTTCCGGCTCGATGCGCGCCAACGAACCCTTCTTGACCTGGCCGTCGACCACGGCCATTTCATTGATCAGCGTGGGGTTGGCGAAGGTGGCGCGTTGCGCGGTCAGGTGGTCGCCGCGGTGGGTCGCGTACGAGTTGAAGTCCTCTTCCGGCAGGCCCATCCTGGCCAGGTACTCGCCCGCCGCGCTGTTCAGCAGGATGGCGTTGGACGGCGACAGGTGGTCGGTGGTGATGTTGTCGCCCAGCACCGCCAGCGGGCGCAGGCCCTGCAGCGTGCGCTCGCCGGCCAGCGCGCCTTCCCAGTACGGCGGGCGGCGGATATAGGTGCTCTGGGGGCGCCAGTCGTACAGCGGCGCGGCGCTCTCGCCGGTGTCCGCGGTCAGCGCGAACATCGGCTCGTAGACCTTGCGGAACTGCTCGGGCTTCACGCTCTGTTTGACGATCGCGTCGATCTCTTCGTCGCTCGGCCAGATGTCCTTCAGGTACACCGGCTTGCCGTCCTGGTCGGTGCCCAGCACATCCTTCTCGATATCGAAGCGGATGGTGCCGGCGATGGCATAGGCAACCACCAGCGGCGGCGAGGCCAGGAAGGCCTGCTTGGCGTACGGGTGGATGCGGCCGTCGAAGTTGCGGTTGCCGGACAGCACGGCGGTCGCGTACAGGTCGCGGTCGAAGATTTCCTGCTGGATCTTCGGATCGAGCGCGCCGGACATGCCGTTGCAGGTGGTGCAGGCAAAGGCGACGATGCCGAAGCCGAGCTTTTCCAGGTCGGGCAGCAGGTTGGCTTCTTCCAGGTACAGCTCGACCGCCTTCGAGCCAGGCGCCAGCGACGACTTGACCCACGGCTTGCGCGCCAGGCCGCGCGCATTGGCGTTGCGTGCCAGCAGCGCGGCGGCAATCACGTTGCGCGGGTTGCTGGTGTTGGTGCAGCTGGTGATGGCGGCGATGATGACCGCGCCATCGGGCATCAGGCCTTCGGCTTCCTGCGCGCGGGCCTGGTCCAGGTCCACGGCGATGCCGCGCTCGGCCAGCGCCGAGGTCGGCAGGCGCTTGTGCGGGTTGGACGGGCCGGCCATGTTACGCACCACGCTCGACAGGTCGAACTTCAGCACGCGCTCGTATTCGGCGTTCTGCAGCGAATCCGCCCACAGGCCCGCGGCCTTGGCGTACGTCTCGACCAGCTTGAGTTGTTCGTCGGTGCGGCCGGTCAGGCGCAGGTACTCAATGGTCTGCTCGTCGATGAAGAACATCGCCGCGGTGGCGCCGTATTCCGGGGCCATGTTGGAGATGGTGGCGCGGTCGCCGAGCGTCAGGCTCGAGGCGCCTTCGCCGCGGAACTCCAGGTAGGCGCCAACCACTTTTTCCTTGCGCAGGAATTCGGTCAGGGCCAGCACGATGTCGGTGGCGGTGATGCCGGGCTGGCGCTTGCCGGTCAGCTCGACGCCGACGATATCCGGCAGGCGCATCCACGAGGCGCGGCCGAGCATCACGTTCTCGGCTTCCAGGCCGCCGACGCCGATGGCGATCACGCCCAGCGCATCGACGTGCGGCGTGTGGCTGTCGGTGCCGACGCAGGTGTCGGGATAGGCCACGCCGTTGTCAGCATGGATCACCGGCGACATCTTCTCCAGGTTGATCTGGTGCATGATGCCGTTGCCCGGCGGGATCACGTCGACGTTCTTGAACGCCTTCTTGGTCCAGTCGATGAAATGGAAACGGTCTTCGTTGCGGCGGTCCTCGATCGCGCGGTTCTTGGCGAAGGCATCGGGATCGAAGCCGCCGCACTCCACCGCCAGCGAGTGGTCGACGATCAGCTGCACCGGCACCACCGGGTTGACCTTGGCGGGGTCGCCGCCCTGGTCGGCAATGGCGTCGCGCAGGCCGGCCAGGTCCACCAGCGCAGTCTGGCCCAGGATGTCGTGGCACACCACGCGCGCGGGGAACCACGGGAAGTCGAGGTCGCGCTTGCGCTCGATCAGTTGCTTCAGCGAATCCGTCAGCGTGGCGGGGTCGCAGCGGCGCACCAGGTTTTCTGCCAGCACGCGCGACGTGTACGGCAGCTTGTCGTAGGCACCCGGCTGGATGGCCTCGACCGCGGCGCGCGCGTCGAAGTAATCCAGCTTGGTGCCCGGTAGCGGTTTGCGGTTTGCAGAATTCATGGTGTAGGGAAATCTATATAAGTATGAAAAAGGGGTAGTGGGCCCCCCATCGTTCGATGATGAGCGACCAACTACCCCCTTTGCCCGCAGGCTCGGATCAATGCAACCCGCGGGCAATCCGGCAGCCGGTCTTACTTGCGATCCTTGATCGGCACGAACTTCAGGTTCTCCGGTCCGGTGTAGTTGGCGCTGGGGCGGATGATCTTGTTGTCGATGCGCTGCTCGATGATGTGCGCGGCCCAGCCCGAGGT